>NZ_JBNLVO010000005.1:0-385016 GCF_050510935.1 Halosubterraneus shenae
GTGAGGCGGGCGGTTTCGAGCATAGACCACTCAAAGATCGTCCCGCCTCACCCTTCATCCTTATCTGAACACCGCCTTAAGTGTTCCAATATTCTAATAATGTATTTGAGTATTGAGGGGATTTTGAATACAAGCCTCAAAAGTAATGGTACAACCAGCCATACTAACATACCTCCAATTCAGAAATCATCTCAAACAATCGAGTTCCAATTTCAATTCGGTTGGAGGTACTCGATGAAAGCTCGTTCATTGAAACATAACCTTCGACGAACTTTTACAGGAGTCTTTCTAACGCTGTACTGAACAAGAGAAGGTGATCTAATATCACTCTGAGTGAAAATGTCCGATCTTCCCCTAAATGTTTCTTACTACACCAGTATCTTATATGAGATGAAGTCTCAAGAGGACATAGTGCCATGCTGATGTTGAATACTATTTGGTTATTCAAATCCTTAGGTTCAACCACCATCCTACACATCGTGTTGGAAGTTCTCTCCGATGATTCAACCAGATATGAGTAAAACAATAGTTCTGGGAATGTGTACCAAAGATGAAGAGGATTCAATCCGGAAATCTATGGAGTCCATTCGATCGCAAACACGTGATCCAGACTATGTTTTTATTTGTGACGCCAGTAATGATACTACACCAGATATAATTAGAGACGAACTTGAAAAGTCAGATATCCCATTTGAAGTATTCCGACAAGAACAGTATAGTGGCCATGGAGGTGCGAGACAAGAACTATACGAACGTATTCAGGACGTCAATCCGGATATCTTCTGTATGCTTGATGCGGCTAATGCCGCCAATAGTGACTGGATAAATAATATAGAGAACTTTTGGGAAGACAATCCAGAATATGACGCATTAACCGGTCCTAGTTGTGATCAGGACGTGAATCGCGAGTGTAGTACACCTCACGATCCGCTTTATTATCGACATGCAGCCATTGCTCTTGATGTCTCACTATTGGATACGATAGGGGGTTGGGATCCAGGTTTTGATCGTGGCGAAGATTGGGATTTTGCTCTTCAAATGTATCGGGCGGGAGCAGATGTTTTTACAAGCAGTCGATGGTGTTCTAAGTATCTTAACTCAGAGCCGTCTAACATTTATCGAAAACGCATCGCAGGCAACCCAACTAGCGTTCCATATCTCTACAAATACGGAACTTGGTATGCAAAATTTCACCCAGTACAAATCATAAAAGACATCGGGAGCGTGTTTTTCTATATTATCACTACAATTTTAGCATTGGTACTAGCATTCGCACCTCAGTATACCACGAGTGTTGTTAGTATTTTCACCATCTATTCAGTAGGTTTCATTCTAGGATCGGTGTTTTATGAAGACAAATTCCAACTTCATAATTTTAAACGAGCACTGTTTTTATTACTGTACACCGCACCAGCTGCTGCTCGAAGCACGAAAAAAGTCATTCAAGGCAAATATCAGAGGTGAATCATGACTGAGCATCCAAATATTGCCATTGTGGTTCTCGACACGCTCCGAAAAGACGCGTTCGACGAGCATTTTGACTGGCTTCCAGGCCGTCGTTTCGAAAACGCGTGGAGTCCCAGCCATTGGACTGTCCCCGTTCATGGATCGTTGTTCTCTGGAAAATACGCGACTGAAACGGGCGTACACGCTAAGTCATCTGGTTTTGATTATTCTGGTACTGCACTTGCAGAGCAACTCTCTTCGGAAAGCTATACAACTCGCGCGTACAGCTCGAACGTGAATATCACCCCCCAACAAAATTTTGACCGGGGGTTCGACGAATTCACCGGGAGTTGGCGACTCGACGCCGTTGGAGAAGATTACTTTGGGTGGGGAGAGTTCTCTGCCGAATCCGAACGGAGCGGACTCAGCATGTATGCAGCTGGGGTCGTTTCTTGTATTTTCTCGGACGCGAAGACGTTCCCGTCGTTGAAGAACGGGGTTATCACCAAATTTCGAGATCTAGACCTGGATGGGGCACTCATTGACGATGGAGCGAAACGCGCGAAACAATGGATTACCGAGACGGACTTCGGTAATCAGGAATTCCTCTTCGTGAACCTAATGGAGGCACACTCGCCGTACCTCCCGCCGCGAGGATACCGTACAACGCAGCGGGTGGATGTCGACAGTATCCGTAGTTACATGGACGAACCCGACGTTTCTGAGGAAACCGCAAGGCAGGCCTATGACGATAGCGTCAGGTATCTCTCCGACATTTATTGCGATATCTACGAGTCGCTAAGTGATTCCTTTGACTATATTATCACACTCTCGGATCACGGAGAATTACTAGGAGAACACGGTGCATGGGATCACCTCTACGGAGTGTACCCAGAGTTGACACACGTTCCATTAATCGTCGATGGCCCGGGTCTCTCCGGTACGTCCGATGAAGTCGTGAGTCTGTTGGATGTTCATGCGACGGTTTTAGACATCGCCAACGTGTCGGGGGAGTCTCGCGGAGCGTCTCTTCTCAGTGAGAGAGATGCGATACCTCGACTGACTGAGTACCATGGGCTATCGCCAACTGTGAAAGAATCTCTTCAATCCGAAGGATACGATACCACGAAGTTCGAGACCGAGTTGCGAGGTATTGCCGTTGAGGATAACGTCTACGGGTATCAAACGGCGGATGGTTTCGAATGTATCCCAGAGACAGCGGACGCTAAAGCTCTCCAAGAAGGCATTTCGGAGATTGTGGAAAATCTTGACCATCGTCACGTTTCGGAAACTGGCGTGGATGACGATCTTCAGTCGCAGCTTGAAGCACTGGGGTACGCGTAATCGTCATTCTTTTGCTGGCAACTACACTTGACAGACACAAGATGACTCTCGTCGTTCTCGGTTTAGATGCTCTTGACTCCGCTCTTGTCGACGAATTCGAGGTCGATTCTCTTCGACTCGATACGCACGGGCAAATGGAAACTGTCGCTCATATGCGTGAAGAACCGTACACGCCGGAAGCATGGGCGACGATCGCAACAGGAGTACACCCTCGGGAACACGGAGTCAGCGGTGGAACGAGTACCTGGGACAATTCGATAGTCGATTTTCTCTCGAAATATTCTGGCCACCTCTCGATGTCGATGCGCGCGAAACTAGGAAATCTAGTTGAACGGACGACGAGGGCCGAGTACACGATTAGCGAAGTTGACATCCCCAACATATTCGAAGGTGGCGACAGAGTCGTTCACAACTGGCCGGGAGTACACAACGGAGAGGAATTGAAACGTGCATGGGATATTATGTGGCGAGAGGGGCAGACCAATGCAGAGTTTGAGCGCGATATTCATGGTTTAGCTGCTGAACAATTTGGATGGGCACGAGAAATGCTCAACCACGACGTTGCGGTCGCGGGCGTTCATATCCACCTTCTAGATGCCACAGGACACGCGTACTGTGATAATCGTGAGCGACTACGCAAAACATACGAGCGGGCGGACGAATTCGTTAGCAGAATACGTGATACATTGAGCCAAGACGACGACTTGCTCATTCTAAGCGACCACGGTATGGTAGTCGATTGGTATAACGACGAGGAAGACCGGGGAATGGAGCCGGGGAGCCATTCTTGGAGAGCATTTGCGAGTTCCACTCAGGATTCTGTTCCACAGGACGTTTTTGAGGTAGCTAAGTGGGTTGATCGGCACGCAAAGGAAGTTCCGGAGAGCTCGGATAAGCTAGACATCGACGAGGAGCAACTTCGAGATCTCGGTTATATATGAGCGCCGGAGAAGCGGACTTCGGGGTCGAGATATCGAAGGGTATCCTCGCAAAGTTCGCGATGGCTGCGATCGGATTTATTGGATCCGTCGTTTTTGCACGAGTTCTCGGACCAAGTGGATATGGTGCGTTCTATGTTGTAGTTACGCTCGTTAACGTGCTAGACAACCCAGTGACTGGGTGGGGTCTCGCATGTAAAAAACGCATCTCCGAATCAGACTTTCCCACATCGGAGGCTCTCGGATCCGGTCTTCTTGGAGCAGCAGCTCTTCCCCTTGTTATTCTCCCTGCGACATATGTAATTCATCACTATACTGGAATCTACGATCTATCTGGACTAGTCATCCCCTTCAGCTTCCTATTTATTGTAATTTGTTTCTTCGCGGTGTCTAATCGTATTCTCTCAGCTAGATCCAACTTTTCAGCAGCTGAGTGGGCAGATACACTCCGATCACTGTTTACAACACCCCTCCAACTGATATTTGTACTCTCCGGGTTGGGAACTGTCGGAATGGTATACGGGCTAACCATCGCCACTGCACTGACTATTCCGTACGTCCTGTATCAGATAGGAGTTAAACCAGTGAGTCCATCTAGAGAGTCACTGAAGAGCATTTCAACATATGCCAAATACAGTATACCGAACGGTTTTATTGGAACCACGCAATCCCGAATGGATATTCTCCTTCTCGGAGCATTAATATCGTCATCGGCTGTCGGAAACTATCAGGTTTCGTTACAACTCACGATGGCGGGGACCTTCGTTGGGGGAGCCATATCAATGGGATTAATGGCCCGGGTAAGCGACCACTGGAGTCGGAATAATTCAACTGCAGTAATCGACGATGTCACTAACTCCCTTGGATACGCGAGTTTGCTAGCAATACCCATCTTCTTTGGTGCTGCAGCGATGCCGAACGATCTCCTCGTAACCGTCTTCGGTTCCCAATACTCTGGTACAGGCCTAGTTCTAGTTGGTCTGGCTCTATACCGAGTATTGAACCTACAGTCATCCCAACTTAAGTCGACAATCGCTGGATTAGATCGACCAGATATCAATACCCGAATAGGGGCAACGATCCTCGTTTTGAACGTCGGGTTAGGTTACGCACTGTTACTTGAATACGGAATTCTAGGGGTCGTTGCGGCAACGATAGTGTCCGAGATTCTCCGATATGTATCTCTTGCATATGCGATTAAACAGTACCTACCGCGTATTCCGTTATTCTCGCGTCCATTGCAACATCAACTGTTCGCGGGTATTCTGATGTTTGCAATAGTCGATAGACTTCACGCAATTCTCGGCATTTCGTGGTGGGGTGAACTACTGATCCTCATCGGACTCGGGGGGATCGTCTATTTTGGAGTACTCACATCAGTCAGCGAATCGTTCCGCGTCACCGTCAAAGGAGTACTCTCCGACGCCTTCGCAAGTTAGCGCCTTACAACTTCACAAGGCTTATTCGGTCTCTTTTAGTCCGTACAAGCAATGAGCGAGAAGACCGAGGAGTCGGGGCTTTCCTCCTTTTCGGCAGATTCAGCCCGCGACGCTCTCGAAGATTGGTACCATATACCAGTACTTGGCGCAGCGATCGCGTTCATGTTCTGGGTACGAATTCAGGCATCGGAACGCTTCACGCGCAACGGGGAGGTGATGTTCCGCGGTAATGACGCTTGGTATCATTATCGCGAAACGATGTACACTATCCTGCATTACCCGTCAACCATGCCGTACGAGGTATGGACGGGTTTCCCGACCGGGACCCTAGCTCCCCAGTTCGGGACTCTCTTTGATCAGATCACGGCAACGATAGTTCTCCTTGTTACTCTGGGTAGTGGTGATAAAGCGACGGCGATGCGTGTTATGCTCTACATGGCACCGCTTTTCGGATCGCTCGTCGCTATCCCGGCGTACTACATCGCCCGGCGGTTCGTTGGTCGATTCGGTGCCGTAATCAGCGTAGTCCTCTTGGCGCTACTCCCGGGCACGTTCCTCAACTACACGCTCGTCGGATTCTACGACCACCACGCTGCAGAGGTTCTTTTCCAGTCACTCGGGGTTCTCGCGTTCCTGGCAGCCTTCGGCATTGCCTCTCGTGAGAAGCCCGTCTGGGAACTGGTTGTTGACCGGGATGTCGAAGCACTCCGACGTCCGTTCGGGTTCGCCGCACTAGCAGGCGTTGCTGCCGCACTCTACATGTACGTCTGGCAGCCGGGGATCATTCTCGTTGGCTTCACCGGTATCTTCCTGGTGATAAAGATCACGAGCGACGTTGTTCATGGCGATAGTCCCGAGCCAGTTGCGTTCGTAGGTGCTGTCTCGATGACGGTTACGGGGCTTCTAATGATCGTCCCGCTCAACCAGTTCACCTTTGGTCCGGTTGGATACACTCTCGCCCAAGTTGGTCTCCCACTCGCCGTCGCTGCTGGGAGTGTTCTGCTCGCATTTATTGCACGAGAGTGGGAATCTCGGGACCTCGACCCGATTCAATATCCCGTTGCTGTTCTTGGATTAATCCTTCTCTCGGTAGGAACCCTCGCGGTAATCTATCCGAGCGCGTATAACACGATCATCAACAACCTGCTGCGCTCCGTGGCCTTCGGCGCAACCGCCGAAGTCCGCACCATCGGCGAGGCCCAGCCCTTCCTCGCGGGAGGCAGCGCCGCCGGCGCGATTATGGGCGAGTACGGCCTCACGTTTTTCACGGCCCTCGTCGCCGCCCTCGTTCTGCTCGGCGGACCCCTCGTCCGCAGCGAGGAGACGAACGAGACGATCTACGTCGCCGGCGCGCTCGCGGTCGTCGGCACCGTCCTCCTGATCCCGCAGCTGTACGCCGCCATCGGCGGCGTCATCGGCGTCGAGTGGCAGGTCATCGGCCTCCTCCTCGCGACGGCCGCCTTCGTCGGCGCGACGTATCTCCACCAATACGAAGCCGAGAAGCTCTACCTGCTCGTCTGGGCCGCGTTCATCACCGCGACGGCGTTCACCCAGGTGCGCTTCAACATCTACCTCGCCGTCCCGGTCGTCATTCTGAACGGCTTCTTCGTCGAGATGACGCTGGACAAGCTCGACCTCAGCGGCTCCGTCGACGAGGTCGTCAGCGACATCGAGGGGTGGCAGGTCATGACCGTCGTCACAGTGGTCCTCGTCCTCATCGTCCCGCTCGTCTTCGTGGCGACGCCGGCCTGGACCGCCGGCGCCCAGAACGGCCCCGGTTCAGTCACGCAGTGGGACGGCAGCCTCGAGTGGATGAACGACGAGACGCCGACGCCGGGCGAACTCGGCGGCGCCGACGACCCGATGGAGTACTACGGCACGTACGAGCGCCCCGCCGACGGCGACTTCGAGTACCCGGACGGCGCGTACGGCGTGATGTCGTGGTGGGACTACGGCCACTGGATAACCACCGGCGCCGAGCGCATCCCGGTCGCGAACCCGTTCCAGCAGCACGCGACGCTCGCGGCGAACTACCTGCTCTCACCGAGTGAGCAACAGGCTGAGGGCGTCCTGAACAACGAGACCGCCGACGCCGAGGGCACGCGCTACGTCATGGTCGACTGGCAGATGGTCAACCCGTCCTCGAAGTTCGGCGCGCCGGTGACGTTCTACGACGCGGAGAACGTCAGCCGCGACGACTTCTTCGGGATCCTCTACCAGCGTGGGCCGCAGGGCCAGGGCTACCGCTTCGGGATGCAGGTGCGCCAGCAGCGCTACTACGAGAGCATGATGGTGCGGCTGTACAAGTACCACGGCAGCGCGATGGACCCGAAGGCGGTCGTCGTCGACTGGGACCAGGAGCAGGCTCAGACGCGGTCCGGTGAGACGGTCACGATCAACGTGACGCCGCAGGGGCAGAACGACTCGGTCGTGAAGACGTTCGGCTCCATGCGGCAGGCACAGGAGTACGTCGACCAGCAGGACGGCACGGCGCAGATCGGCGGCGTCGGGCCGTACCCGACCGAGCGCGTCGAGGCGCTCGAGCACTACCGGCTCGTCCACGCCAGCGAGGCGAGCGCGCAGTCCTCGGGCCGGTATATCCAGACGCTGTTCCGGCAGATCCAGACGACCGGCCTCCCACAGAGCGCGCTCACCTGGACGCCGTCCAACTGGGTGAAGACCTTCGAGCGCGTGCCCGGCGCGACCATCGAGGGCTCGGGCGCCGCGCCCGGCCAGGAGGTGACCGCGCAGGTCGAGCTGAAGATGCCGCACCGCAACGAGACGTTCACGTACACGACGTACACGACCGCCGACGAGAACGGGAACTTCGAGTTCGTCGTCCCGTACTCGACGACCGGCTACAGCGAGTACGGCCCGGAGAACGGCTACACGAACGTGAGCGTCCGGGCGACCGGCTCCTACCGCATCTTCGACTCGGGCACCGTGAAGGAGGACGGCACGTTCGTCCAGAACCGGACGACCGTCGAAGTCCAGGAGGGCCAGGTCAACGGTGACGTCGACGAGCCCGTCACGGTCGAGCTCGAGCGCACCGAGAGCGGCGGCGAGACGAACGAGAGCTCGACGAACGAGACGAACAGCTCCAGCATTGAGCCCGCGGGCGCGTTCCAGTCGCTCGCCGTCACGGACGACGTCGCGAACGACGGCCTCGATGCGGGCAGCTGGTCGCCGCAGGCTGGTACCGCCGGCGACGGCATCGGCCTCGCGGTCGACGCTGAGACGGCGCTCACCGGGATCGGGCACTAACTGATGGTGACGCTCCGGGACTGGCTCGTCGTCTACGCCAAGGGGGTCGCGATGGGCTGTGCGGACGCCGTGCCGGGCGTCTCCGGCGGCACGATCGCGCTCATCACGGGCATCTACGAGCGGCTCATCGCGGCGGTCACCGAGATCGACCCCGAGCGGATCACGCGCGTCCTCGCCGGGGTGCGCCCCGCCAACCTGCCTGACGCGCGCGCGGCGTTCCACGAGGTCGACGGGACGTTCCTGCTCGTGCTCGGGGCCGGCATCGGCACCGCCCTGGTGACGGTCCTCCGGATCGTCCACCACCTGCTCGAGGAGTTCCCGGTCGTCACGTTCGGGTTCTTCTTCGGGCTGATCGCGGCCAGCGCCGTCGTCCTCTTCAGCGAGGTCGACGTCTCGACGCAGCGCCGGAAGGGCGCAGCCCTCGCGGGCTTCCTCGCGGCCTTCCTCACCTCGGGGTACGCGTCGACGGCGGTCGGCCACGAGCTGCCGGTCGTCCTCGTCGCCGGCGCCATCGCGGTGAGCGCGATGATCCTGCCGGGGATCTCGGGGTCGCTGCTGCTGATCATCATCGGGCAGTACGAGTACATGTCGGGCGCGCTGTCGACGTTCGTCGACGCGCTGATCGGCGTGCTCACCGGCGACGGGGTCGGGCCCGCGATCGACGCGGCGCCGCCGGTCGTGACGTTCCTGGTCGGCGGCGTCGTCGGGCTGTTCACCATCGCGCACGCGGTCCGGGCCGCCCTGGAACGCTACCGGATGGCGACCATCGCCTTCCTCGTCAGCCTCGTCGTCGGCGCGTTGCGCGCGCCGGTCGTCGAGACGGGGATCGTCATCGCCGAGCAGGGCCGCACCTGGCCCGCGGTCCTCCCGACGTTCGTCGCCGCCGCGGCGGTCGGGGCGACGCTCGTCTTCGTCCTCGATCGGTTCGGCGGCAGCATCGAGTATTGACGCCGGCCTCGCGGTCGGCGTTTCGAGCTCCTTTATAAGGCCCGTTCGCCACTGCCCAGTCGCTTGCGACTGGAGTCACGTTTTTGAGGGCGGCCGTCCCATCACGGAGTATGAACGCCGAGCTCCGGAAACCGACCGACCGAACCTGTGAGAACTGCGGCCGCGAGGAGGTATGGGACGATGACGCTGACACCTGGCGCGTCGCCGACGACCCCGGGAACGTCTACTGCATCCACGAGTGGGACATCAACGGGAGCTTCCTCCCGGTCGAGAACGAGTAGGAAGTGTAGAGAAACGAAGTTGTACTCCCTTATTCCGCGACGCCATCGAGCTGCTGCGCTGCCGGATGGTCGTCCGGAACGGTCGCGAGCAGCCGGTCGTAGACGGCCGTCACGCGAGCGCGTACCTCGGCCATGGACACGTCGCCGGCGCTTTCGCCAGCACCGTCGGCGGCGTCGTCGCTGGCGACGTCGGTGGGTGCCGGGCCACGTTCGCCCGCAGCCCGCACTAAGCCCAGCGCGCCGCCCATGCCGACGCCCTCCTTCGCTTCGCCGCGAACGTAGGCAGCCATCGCCGGATGGTCGCTCGCCGCGAACTCGGGATCGGTGACCGTCAGGTCGAGGTCGAGCGCGTCGGCCAGCCGTCGGACTCCGGCCGTCTCGTCGTTCGCGATGAAGGCGGTCGTCGACTGCGACAGCGGCGCGTCGACGCCGAAGTGCCGGACCACCGCGGCCGCCGCGCTCATCTGCGTCCCGCCGCCGAGCGTGACGCTCGTGCCGGACTCGAGCGCGCCGACGGTCAGTCCCGCGACGCCCGCGAGAACGGGGTCGCCCACCGCGCGCACCGCCGCCAGCGGGTCACCGGCAGCGTCGCCGCGGTCGAGGTCGCTCGCGTCGAGACCGGCCGCGACGACGTCGCGTTTGAGCTCCAGCGGGTTCTCGGGGAGTGAGGAGGAGACTGCTCGCTCCTCGCCGAGTGCGGTCAGCACGCCCATCGCGGTCGTCGTCCCGCCGGGGATCGTCTCGGCGACGACGAGCTCGTCGTCGGGGATCGAACGGCCGTGCGCGCGGGCCGCCTCGAACTTTTCCGTCGCGTCGCCGACGGCGACCTCGTCGCGCACGTCCGCGCCCGCCTCGCCCGGCAGGTCGACCGTCGGCGCGTTCGTCGCGCTCGCGGTCCCGGCGTTGAGGACGACCGTCTCGAAGCCCAGCAGTTCCCGAACGGCGCGCGTGACGACCGCGGGCGTCGGGCAGCCGGTCGGACTGACCGGGACGACCGGGGCCTGCGTCGGCTCGCCGTACGTGAGTATCTCCGCGTCCGCGCTCGGCGTGTGCACCATCAGGTCTGGGTCCGCGCCGGCCGCGCTGATCCCGTCGATGCGGGCGGTCGCCGTCGAACCGATCGTGAGAACGAATTTCATTGTCGAGTTGGGGACGGGCGCCGCGCCGTGGCTTCCGGCCCTCGCGACCGGACCCGGGCGACGACCGCGCGTTGCATCCAGCTCAGTTGAGCTACGACAAACAAGCTTGTGTTCCGGGCGACTTCGCTCCCGGCAACTGACACAACGAAAGGGTTGATGAGCGAACCGCCGAAAGTGGTGGTAACTACCATGGATCAGGCTACTCGCTTCCGCTTCGATTACCGGCCGGGCGCGCTGCGGTTCGGCGCCGGCGCCGCCGCCGACCTGGCGACCGAGCTCGACGAGCAGGAGTGCGACCGCGCGCTGGTCGTCTGCGGCTCGACGGTCGGTGCGTCGCCGCCGGTCATCGATCCCGTACGCGACGGCCTCGGCGACAAGCTCGCCGACGTCTTCGCGGAGACGACGCCGGAAAAGGAGCTCGCAACGGCCATCGCCGGCGCCGACGCGCTCGACGCGGCCGACGCCGACGCCATCGTGAGCCTCGGCGGTGGGAGCAGTCTCGACCTCGCGAAGGCGATAAGCGTCGTCGCGGCCGACGACCGCAACCGGAAGGCGATCGCCGCCGAATTCGCCCGTCGCGGGACGATTTCCATCCCCGAGGCACCGCTCCCGCCGATCGTCGCGGTGCCGACGACGCTCGCGGGCGCGGACCTCTCCATCGGCGCCGGGCTCAACGCGTCACCCGACACTGGGCTGGTCGAGGAGTACGTCAGCGGCGGGCTCTCCGACCCCCGACTGATGCCGAGCGCCGTCGTCTACGACCCCGAGCTGTTCGCCACGACGCCGAAATCGGTCCTCGCGGCCTCCGCGATGAACGGGTTCAACAAGGGGATCGAGACGCTGTACGCCCGGACCGCTACCCCAGTCACGGACGGGACGGCGGTTCGGGGACTGCAGCTCCTCCAGGAAGGCCTCCTCGAGCTTGGCGCCCGCGGCGGCGAGGGCGGTGAAGGCGTGGACGACGGCAGCGCGGACGACGGTGCCGAGCACGGCGTCGACGCGGCGGTCCTGGAGCCGGTCGTCGAGGGGACGATGCTCGTCCAGTACGGCATCTCGCGGCCCGAGGAGTCGACGCTGTCGCTGATCCACGCGTTCGGCCACGGGCTGACCGCCGGCTACGAGGTCCAGCAGGGCGCGGCCCACGCCGTCGTGACGCCACACGCGCTCTCGTACCTGTTCGAGCAGGTCGACGGGCGGCGGGACCTCCTTGCGGACGCACTCGGCGTCGGCGACGCGCCGGACCCGGCTGGCGCCGTCGTCGACGCAGTGACCCGCGTTCGCGACGCGCTCGGGCTCCCGAGTCGCCTCCGGGACGTCGCTGGCCCAGAACCCGCGGCGTTCGAGGCGGTAGCCGAGACCGTACTCGAGGACTCCTTCATGGCGAACGCACCCGCGGCCCTCGACCCGACGAGGGAGGAGATCGAAGCAGTGCTGGAGGCCGCCTACTGAGACTGCGACCACACCGACGGGTCCGCCGATCGATCCCGATCGGTCAGTCGTCGACCGGTTCGATGCTCAGGGTATGACCGCGGTCGCGGCCGTGTTCCACGACGACTTCGGCCGGGTCGACGTCACCATCGGTCGGAACGACCTCCGAGAACGCGCAGTCGTCGCAGTCGACGCGCAGTTTCTCCGCGTCAGTCATGGCCGGCGACACCCCCTTCGACGGCCGTCACGGGGCTCGACCGTCGTGCAGGGTTTATAAGGGCGGTCGACAACGGCACAGTTCCGTCAGCTACAACAGGTTCATCAGCCATCCGTCGTGCGATTTTCTCTCTTGAGCCGGGTAAAGAACCACCGGGTTGTATATACACTGGATTTATAAGTGGATCCGTGCGACGAGGTCGAGTAACGGTCAGGGACTCGGTATCGGCTCCGGGACCGTCAGCGCGTTCGACGCGAGGTTACCGTGGGCGCGCCGCAAGCGACGCGAGAGCGACTGCTGTGAGACGTCGAGTTCGTCCGCGATCTCGGTCATCGTCGTCTCCGGTGGGATCTCGTAGTAGCCTCGCTCCAGCGCCGCTTGCAACGCCTCTCGCTGCTTGGGGGTGACACCGATCCCGCCGCTTTCGGTCGGCTGCTTCGGATGGTAGACGCGCCCGACCTCGTACGACAGGTCGCGACTGGTGCAGCCGGTCGAGAACGCGGAGACCTTGCTGTCGTCCTCGAAGCGGAGCCGGATCTCCCACTCGCCGTCCTGGCCGGCAGCTTCGAGGATCGTCGCGTCGTTCTCCAGCGCCACGTACGGGATCGCCTCCATGGTCGGATCCCACTCAGCGCGGTACAGCGTTTCCTCCGCGAACACGTCGAGCTGGTCGTACGCCTCGATCGTCGAATCACGCGAAAGCGCCGTCTCGAACTCCCCGTCACCGCCCCCGTGGGACCAGAAGTACGGCGTCACCAGTTCCGTGGGGTGGCCGACGACGCGCTCGATCTCGACGACCGTCTCCGGGGCCGCTAACAGCGTTTCGGCCATCGCGACCGACTCCGCCGGTGCAGTGAGCTCGACGAGTACCGTCATGCTGACCTTTCACCCGGTTCATAAATAAATCTGGATGCCGACCGTCGTGGCCCGGAAGCGGGTTTCCGGGGGGATACGAGGGTGCCACGTCGGCGACGTCGCCAGACACGTCCTCCGGAACGCCTCGCTGGTTCTCGCTGGTTCTCGCTGGTTCTCGCCTCGCTGTTCTTCCTGGAAGGGCTCGGGCTGCTGGTCATCACGGTGTACGTCGTGGAGGCGGTCTTCCACCTGCCGGGAGTCGGAAGCCTCGCGCACTCCGGGATCGTCGACCGGGACACGAACGTCGTCCTGCCCGACGCTGCTGATCGCGCTCGTCGGCATCGGCGGGAACCTGCTCCAGGACTGCCTGTACGTCGACCTCGACCCACGCGTCGACTACGACGGGGGCAGTGAGCACGCCCCTCACTCGGCGTCCGCAAGCAGGGCTTCGAGCAGCGCTGCCGTCCCGTCCATGTACCCCGCCTCGAGGACGTGGTCCGTGGCCTCCCTGGCGGCCGCGTCGGCGTTGGCCACGGCGTACGACTCCCCGGCCGTCGCGAACGTCGAGGCGTCGTTCTCGCTGTCGCCGACGGCGACGAACTCGCCCGGGTCGTACTCGCAGATGTCACAGAGCAGCTCGAACGCGACGCCCTTGCTGACGCCGGGCGATTTGACGTGGTACGCGTAGCCCGTGTCGACGACCTCCTGGCCGTGTTCCGCGGCCGCCTCCCGGAGCAGCTCCTCGTCGGCGTCCATCGACGCGGCGACCTCCGTCTCGCGCCAGCGATTCACCGTCGTCTTCGTCCCCCAGCCGAGGTCGCCGCCGCGCTCGATGAACGTCTCCGCGGCGTCCCAGCAGGCCTCCGGGTCGCCCGTGAACTCCGTCCGTCCGTCGGCGTAGACGACGCCGCCGTTCTCGGCGATGATCGTCTCCGGAAGCCCGAGGAAGTGCGCGAGCGCGACGGGGTACGGGAACGACTTCCCCGTTGCGAGCACGACCGGCGCGTCCCAGTTGGGGAGCAGCTCGAACGCCCGGCTGTCGAGCCGGTGGTCCGGCGTCGTCAACGTCCCGTCGATGTCCAGTACGAGCGGTGGGACCATATCCGGAATGTGGCGGGGCTGGTGAACTGTGTTATGCTTCCTGCACGGCCGCTCGCGACGACTCGCGGCGAGTCCCACCGCAACCGGCTCCCCGGTTCGACGAGTACCCCTCGGAAATCGGACGTAACTCGAGTTCAGGATAGTATGAATGGGTACCGTGCCCACGGGTGGTCCATGAGTCAGGATCCCGACGCCGTCGACGACGCCGATCTCGACGACGCGGTCGCAGCAGGCGCCACGCGGCTCGTGAGCGCGTATCTCCGTCGCATCGGCGTCGACCCGGCCACCGTCGAGGAACCGGACCTCGACACCCTCGCGCGCCTGCAGCGGGCTCACGTCACCAGCGTCCCCTTCGAGAACCTCGCCATCGTCGGCGACCCGTTCATCGCCGACGACGGCCCCGGCGTCGAGCTGTCGACGGCCGCCTGCTACGAGAAGGTCGTCGCGGCCGAGCGCGGCGGGTACTGCTTCGAGCTCAACGGCCTGTTCTACTGGTTGCTCGACGTCCTCGGCTACGAGGTCGACCGCGTCGCCGCGCGCGTCACGAGCGACGAGGGCACCAGCGCGCCCGCGAATCACCACGGCATCGTCGTCGACCTGGACTGTCGGTACGTCGTCGACGTCGGCATGGGCGTCCCCGTAATGCGCCAGCCGACGCCGCTCGACGGGGCCGTCCGGACGGACGAGATCGGGGTCGACTGGCGCATCGCCGAATGCGACCGGCCGGACGAGGCATTCCAGTCGATGTACCGCGAACCCGAATCGGACGACTGGCACGTTCGCTACGTCTTCTCCGACCACCCCCGCGATCTCGACTACTTTCGGGCGACGAACGACTTCCTCCAGACGGCCCCCGAGTCGCCGTTCACCGGGGATCCGGTGGTCCAGATCGCGACTGAGGTGGGTCATCGGAAGCTGTCGGGCACGACGCTGACGGAGCGGGAGGGCGATGCGGAAACCGAGCGGTCGGTACCGGAAGCCGAGTGGCACGAGACGGTCGCGCGCGAGTTCGGCCTCGTCGTCGAGCCCGTGGTCGCCCCCGCGTCGGACCCCGCACGCGACCCGGACGCCGGCTGAGGAGACGTCCACCGGAGGCCGAAACGTTTGCGAACCACCCGTGGAATTTTCTCCCCGGGCATCGACGGCCGAGGTATGACCGACACGCCTGAATCAGTCCGCATCAACAACCGGACTGAGCTGGGACGCTCCGCCGCGCACGACCTCGCGCTCGACTGCCTCGCCGCCGGCATCGAGGCCGCGCACCCCCGGAATGTCGTCCGCAATCGGCTCGCGTACGAGGACGGGGTTTTGCGCATCGACGGGACGCCGTACGACCTCAGCAAGTACGACGAAGTCGTCGTCCTCGGGGGCGGGAAGGCGGCCGCGCCCGTCGCCGTCGAACTCGAACGGCTCCTCGGCGACGCGCTCACGGGGGGCGTCGTCGTGACGAACGACCCCCGCGAGACGGACCTGATCGAGGTACGCACCGGGAGCCACCCGGTCCCCGACGAGGACGGCGCCGCGGGCGCACAGGCGGTGCTCGAGCGCGCTCGCAAGACGACCGCGGAATCGCTCGTCGTCGGCGTCATGACCGGCGGCGCGAGTGCGCTGTTGCCGGCGCCGGGTGCGGGCGTCGACCTCGACGACCTTCGCGAGACGACGGGGACCCTGCTGGAGGCGGGTGCCTCCATCGACGAGATCAACGCCGTCCGGAAGCACCTCTCGGCGATCAAGGGCGGGAAACTCGCCGCCGCGGCCGCGCCGGCCGAGATCGCCTGCCTGCTCTTCTCCGACGTCGTCGGCGACGATCCCAGCACCATCGGCAGCGGGCCGTTCGTCCCCGACGAAACGACGTTCCGCGACGCGCGGGAGGTGTTCGAGGTCCACGACGTCGAGGCGCCCGAGGCCGTTCGCGAGCGATTCGAGCGCGGCGAGTCGGGCGAGGTCCCGGAGACGCCGAAGCCCGGCGACGTCCTCTTCGAGCACGTCACGACGTTCACGGTCGCCTCGTCGCTGACGGCGTGTCTCGCTGCGCGCGATGCCGCCGCCGATGCGGACCACGAGGCGATGGTCCTCACTTCGCGGATCCGCGGCGAGGCGCGCGAAGCCGCCAAGTCCGCCGTCGCCATCGGCGAGGAGATCCGCGAAACGGCCAACCCTGTCGAGCCGCCCGCGGTCGTCGTCACCGGCGGCGAGACGACCGTTACGGTGCGAGGTGACGGCGAGGGCGGGCCGAACCAGGAGTACGCGCTCGGCGCCGCCGTCGAGCTCGAGGAGCCGGGCGTTGTGGTCGCCGCGGTCGACACCGACGGTATCGACGGGGCGAGCGAGTACGCGGGCGGCATCGTCGCCGCCGACACCGTGACGAAGGGGGAAGCCAGCGCCGCGCTGGCGACGAACAACGCGGAGCCGGTCCTCGAAGCGGCGGACGCCGCCATCGAGACGGGCCCGACCGGGACCAACGTCAACGACCTGCGCGTGATCGTCGTCGAGGACCGGTGAGGCGGTCGCTGCCCCACCCGTCGGAACCGGTTCTGGACTCTCGTCAAATTCGCCGAACCGGACGGCTTGAAGTGGGCGGAGCGAAGAGCAGTTCCCATGGGAGATGACGAGGTCGATCCGACGTCCGACCACGTCGAGGACGTGGCCGACGAGGACGCCCCCGACTGCGCGACCTGCGGCGACCCGGTAGTGGGTCACGAGTCGCGGGTCGTGACGTGGATCGAAGACGGTCAGGCGACGCATCGACACTTCTGTGACGACTCGTGCCGCGCGGACTGGGACGACGAGCGGGTGGATTGACAGGACGACGAGCGGAACGTCTTATAAGCCGACCGCCGTCACGGCTGCCGGCCCGCCACGGTCGCACCACTGCACCGCCAGCGCGGGAGGCTTTTTACCCTCGGAAGTGGTAGCCGGAGGCATGATATCACTCGAAGACGCCGTGACCGCGCGACTCGAATCCCACGGGGAGCGATTCGAGGTGCTCATCGACCCGGACGCCGCCCTGGAGATCAAACGGGACGAGTTCGAGGGGGACCTCGAGGACGTCATCGCCGCCGAGGACGTGTTCGAGGACGCCTCCAGCGGCGACCGGCCGGCCGAGGCCGACCTCGAGGAGGTGTTCGGCACGACCGATCCGCTCGCGATCATCCCGGAGGTCATCAAACGTGGCGAGATCCAGATCACCGCCGAGCAGCGCAAGGAGATGCAGGAGCAGAAGCGGAAGAACCTCATCAACACCATCACGCGCAACGCGGTCAATCCGCAGATGGACAACGCCCCGCACCCGCCCGAGCGCATCGAGCGCGCGCTCGAGGAGGCCGGCTTCACCGTCGACCCGATGGAGCCGGTCGAGGAGCAGGTCGACGACGCGCTCGACGCGCTTCGCCCGGTCATTCCCATCCGGTTCGAGGAGATCACGGTCGCCGTCCAGCTCCCTGCGGATTACGCGGGCTCCGGCCAGGCGAAGCTCCGCGAGTACGGGGAGCTGGAACGCGAGGAGTGGCAGAACGACGGCTCCTGGGTCGGCGTCATCACGTTCCCCGCGGGCCTGCAAAACGAGTTCTACGACCTCGCGAACGAGGTCTCCTCGGGCGAAGCCGAGACGACGGTCGTGAAGGACAAAGACGAGCTCTCCACCAGATAATGCCGCTCGACACCCAGCGTCGTCGGGCAGCTCGGGGCATCGATGCCGTCGAGCGGCGACGGCCGATTTCGGCCGGCCGCGACGACCCCCTGCAGACTGGGTTTAAATACGTCGAGGAGCTATTTACAGGTCGAACAGTGCAGGCAGCACACCACGACGAACGTCCCGCAGGCACCGCCAGCGTCGCGCGGAACGCGCTACTCGGCGGGGAGACTGCGGACTCTGTCTCGCCATGACGGCCGAACACAGTGCCGTCGTCGCTAAACGCGTCGAGAGTGGCAGCGCGGACCTCTCCGAGATCAAGCAGCTCGCCGACGCCGCCGGCTACGAGGTCGTCGGCGAGCTGACCCAGACCCGCACCGAGGACGCCGCGTACATGTTCGGCGAGGGCAAGGTCGACGAGCTCGCCGAACGCGTCCGCGAGACGGGCGCCCGGTGCGTGATCATCGACAACGACGTCGGCCCGTACCAGACGTATAACGTCGGGACGAAGCTCCCCGAGGACGTGGAGGTCATCGACCGGTTCACGCTCATCCTGGAGATCTTCGGCGACCGGGCCCAGACCCGCAAGGCCCAGCTCCAGGTCGAGCTCGCGGAGCTGCGCTACGAGCTCCCCCGGGCCGAGGTGAAGGCCAGCCTCGCCAAGCGCGACGAGCGCCCCGGCTTCATGGGACTCGGCGAGTACGACGAGAGCGTCGAGCAGGACATCAAACGGCAGATCTCCGAGATCCGCGACGAGCTGGAGTCGATCGCGGCAAAAGAGCAGCGCCGCCGCAAGCAGCGCCGCGACTCCGGGTTCGACCTCGTCGCGCTCGCCGGCTACACGAACGCCGGCAAGTCGACGCTGATGCGCCAGCTCGCGGCCGAGATCGACGTCGACGAGAACGCGGACCGCCACCCCGACCTCGAGACGACCGCCGAGTCCGAGGACATGCTGTTCACGACGCTCGGCACGACGACACGGCGCGCGGAGATGGACCGCCGGAACGTCCTGCTGACGGACACGGTCGGGTTCATCTCCGACCTGCCCCACTGGCTCGTCGAGTCCTTCGAGTCGACGCTTGAATCCGTCTACCGCGCTGACCTCGTTCTCCTCGTCGTCG
Source organism: Halosubterraneus shenae (assembly GCF_050510935.1). Taxonomy (NCBI): domain Archaea; kingdom Methanobacteriati; phylum Methanobacteriota; class Halobacteria; order Halobacteriales; family Haloferacaceae; genus Halosubterraneus; species Halosubterraneus shenae. Next base: position 19,153 of record NZ_JBNLVO010000005.1, read on the forward strand.
ACGCGAGCGAGCCGGTGCCGGAGATCCGCGAGAAGATCGTCACGTGTCACGACACGCTGTACGAGCGCAACGAGGCGCCCATTGTGACGGTGTTCAACAAGACGGACAAGCTCTCCGACGAGGAGCTCGCGGAGAAGACCGCCGCGCTCTCGTCGATCGCCCCGAACCCGATCACCGTCTCGGCGAAGACCGGCCGCGGCGTCGAGGACCTGCGAGATCGCGTCGAGGACGAGCTCCCCGAGTGGCGCCACGAGCGGCTCGTGCTCCCGATGACCGACGACACGATGAGCGTCGTCTCCTGGATCCACGACCACGGCTACGTCGAGGAGGAGTCCTACGGCGACGAGCACGTCGTCGTCGAGTTCGAGGCGCGCCCGACCGTCGTCTCGCAGGCCCGCTCGAAGGCGGCCGACCTCCGGCCGGCCGACGCCTGACCCGGAATACCGGCGACTGCTTCGACTTCGCAACGGCCGAATTTCCGCTCGCTAACAGGTCTGCACTCGGATCGCGCCGGTTATCCCGCCAGGGCTGTTACGGCGGCCATGAACCCCTCCAGCTCCGACGCCGACGCTGCGGACCTCCCCGCTGCGGTGACGAGCGAAGGCTACCGTATCACGACCGACGGCGACGACGAGACGTTCTTCGCGCTCTGTATCGAGGAACCCGACAGCGACGACGCCTGGATCATGTCCGACACGGTCCGCGGGCTCGACGGCATGCGCTAACGCGAATCGAATCCGCGAAGCTGCTCAGATCTCTTCCTTCCGCTTCTCCACGATCTCGACCCCGGAGATACGCGTGTCCGGGTACTGGCCGTCCGCGTCCTTCTCGGCGGCCTTCACCATGTCCCAGACGACGTTGAGCCCGGTCGTCACGCCCTCCAGCGCCTCCATCTCACAGCCCGTCTTGCCGGTCGTCTCGACGCCGACCTCCAGGACCACGCGGTCCTCGCGTACGTCGAAATCCGTGTCGACGTTGGTGACGGGGATCGCGTGACACATCGGGATCGTCTCCCAGGTGTGTTTGACCGCCTGCACGGCGCCGATCCGGGCCGTCGCGAGCACGTCGCCCTTGCCGATCTCGTCGGCGCGGATCGCCTGGATCGTCGACTCGGTGAGCTGGATCTCGCCGCGCGCGACGGCCCGACGGGCCGTGTCGGGCTTCGCCCCGACGTCGACCATCTGGACGTCGCCGGACTCGTCCGTGTGAGTGAGTTCGTCGGTGGGGTCGTCGACGGCGGGGTCGTCGCTGGCGGGGTCGGCCCCGCCGTCAGCGCTGGGGGTTGCGTCCTCAGTCATGGGTACGGAGACCCTGTGGGAGCCGGTCGATTAAGTCCGTCGCCACGAGCCCGTCCCCGAGCTCCTCGGCCGCGGCGTCGCCGGCGCGCCCGTTGGCGTAGGCGCCGATGGCCGCGGCGTCGAGCGGCGCGTTCGTCGTCGCGAGCGCGCCCACCGCGCCCGCGAGCACGTCGCCCGTGCCGCCGACGGTCATGCCCGGGTTGCCGGTGCGGTTCACGCGGACCGTCTCGCCGTCGGCGACGACGTCGTAGGCGCCCTTGACGAGCACCGTGTGGCCGATCTCGGCTGCGAACGCCTGGACCGCGTCCGCGCGCTCGCGCCACTCGTCGGCGCTCGGGCCGCCCATCTGCCGGAGCTCGCCCTGGTGCGGCGTGCAGATCAGCGTCGCGTCGGTGTCGACCTCCGGGACGACCGGGAGCGCGTCGGCGTCGACGACGACGGTTCCGGTGTACTCGGCGAGGAACTCCCGGACGAACTCCAACGTCGGGGCCGCGTCGCCGAGGCCAGGCCCGAAGACGACGGCGTCGTGGTCGGCGGCGAGCGAGCGGATCTGCTCCAGGTGCGCCGGCGCTAGCGTCTCGCCGCTGAAGCCGCGCACGATGAGGTTCTCGGAGAAGGCCTGGACCTCGCGCGCGACGCCCTTCGGGCAGGCGACGCGCACGAGGTCGGCCCCGGCTCGCAGCGCTGCCCGCGCCGAGAGCGTCGGCGCGCCGGTGTACGGGCCGCCGCCGACGACGAGGACCTCGCCGTGCTCGCCCTTGTGACTCCGCGGATCGCGAGTGAGCCCGAGCAGGTCGCCCGGGCCGGTGAACAGCTCCGCAGCCTCCGGAATCCCAATGTCGGCGACGGTGACCGCGGCGTCGAGGTCGGCGAGGCCGGGCTTCTCGTCGTGGAACGTGACGACGCGGTCGGCCTCGACGGCGACGGGTTCAGCGCCGGTGCCTGCGGCCATTTCGGCGCTTTCCGCGCCGGCAACCTCGCCCGTGTCGGCGTCGATGCCGGTGGGCACGTCGACCGCGACGACCGTCGCGCCGGCTTCGCGTGCCTCGTTGATCCGCTGTGCTGCGGTCCGCTCCGGATCGCGCAGGGCGCCGGTCAGGCCGGTGCCGAGCATCGCGTCGACGACGACGTCCGGAGCATTGCCGTCCGCGGAGTCGCCGTCCGTGGAGTCGCCGTCCGCGGAGTCGTCGCCCGCAGTCACTGAGAGGTCGCTCACGTCGGCGACGGCTTCGATCGGGATCTCCGCGGCCTCGAGCGCGTTCCAGTTCTCGCGGGCGATGTCGGTGCCGATAGAGTCGGGGCGACCGAGCAGTTTGACGGTCACCTCGTAGTCGGTGAGAAAGCGGGCGGTCACGAACGCGTCGCCGCCGTTGTTGCCGCGGCCACAGACGAGCGTGACGCTGGCGCCGGGATCGGCAACGTCGCGGACCTCGCGCGCGACGGCGTTGCCCGACGACTCCATCAGCTTCGAGCGCGGGACACCGAGCGCGGCGGCGTTGGCGTCGACGGCCGCCATCCGGTCGGCTGTTATCATGGGAACGGCTTCGCTCGCTCGGGGATTAAGCGTAGGGGGAAGGCGGCGAGCTGTTTCGGGGTGCAGTTGCGGTGGTTCCTCGGAGTCAGTCGTCCGAGGACGCTTCCGCGCGCGAGGTCGTCACGTAGACGCTCGGCTTCTCGACGATGAACTCCTCGATGAAGGCGGTGATGAACACGATCGTCTGGAAGACCAGGTAGAACCAGAGCGTGACGGCCGCGAGGTACTCCCGCGGCTGGTGGGAGAGCCCGTCGCGCCAGTCCTGGAGGTAGACGAGCGCCGTGACGACGATGGGTGAGAGGCCGATCGCCGTCCAGACCGCCCAGGCGCCCGGGACGTACGTCGCCGTCTCGACGCCGAACTTCGGGAGGATCGCGAGCGGGAGCCCGATGACGACGAAGGCGGGGATGATCGCGTACGAGAACGTGTAGATCGCGTCGGCCTTCTCCGAAACCGAGACGGCGGGGTTCCGCGGGATCGACGTGAGGTACCGGACCGCGACCTGCATCCAGCCGCGGGCCCAGCGCTTGCGCTGGCTCCACCAGGCCTGCAGCGTCGGCGGGTTCTCCTCGAAGGTGATGATGCTCGGGTCCATCACGAGACGCTTGCCGGCCGCGTGGATCTTCGAGGACATGTCGATGTCCTCGGTGAGCATGTCCTCGTCGAACTCCCCGAGCGTGTCGAACACCTCGCGGCGGAAGAACGCCTGGCCCCCGCCGAAGATGGTGAACCCACCGATGACCTCGCGGGCGAACAGGTCCGCCTTCTCGGCGATGTGGCGCTCGACCGTCGCGTGCAGCGCCAGGATCGAGTCGTCCGCGTTCGTGCCGTAACAGCGTCCCTTGATACACCAGATGTCGTCGTCGGTCTCGAACCAGGCGACGGCACGGCGGATCGCGTCCGGCCGGTACCGGTGGTCGGCGTCGATCATCGCGATGAGGTCGTGGGAGGCGAACTGGAGCGCGTAGTTCATCGCCTTCGCCTTCCCCCCGCCGGGCTCGTCGCGTTCGACGGCCGTGAATATCGAGTGGTTCGCGGCGGCCTCACGACAGATCTCGGCCGTTCGATCGACCGAGGCCGCCTCGTAGCAGAGGACGACCTCGAGTTTCTCGGCCGGGTAATCGAGGTTCAGACAGGCGTCGATCGTGTCCGGGAGGACCGGTTCCTCGTTGTACGCGGGGATCACGATACTGACCTCGGGCAGTTCCGCGTCCGAAAGCTCCAGGTCCGGCGTGTTGGCGCCGCGGAACGAGAGCAGCGCGGAGAGAAACGACCGGCCGACGAGGCCGACGAGGCCGACGAGCAGGAGCGTGTTCAGAACCCGCGGATACGCGTCGAAGACGAGCGTCGGCGCGAGTACGATGGCGACGAGCGCGACAGTTATCGCCGTGTACGACGCCGCCCGCCAGAAGGAGAACGTGGCGTCGTCGACGGTTTTGACTTCCATGGCAAGACCATCCGCTCGCCTGCAAAAAAGCATAGTGGTCGTGAGTGGAACCGCCCGCTGGCCTGTGCTTTCACCGACGATTCCCCAAGAATACTCAGTCCCCGGAGCCCTACATTTAACACTCTGCTTGGCAAAATTGACCGAAGTGTTTTATTGACGGGGTGAAAAGACTCGCCCATGTCAGGGCTGCTCCCAAGTGACAGGGAGGGGGTGACCGACGAGGCGGCCGGCGACGTCAGGGTCCTCGAGATCGACGACGCCGACCACCTCATCGAGTCGCTCTCGTCCGAGACAGCCCGTGCCGTGCTCTCCGCCCTCCATCAGGACACCGCCACGGCGTCGGAGCTCGCCGAGACGGTCGACACGTCGCTCCAGAACGTCCGGCACCACCTCGACACGCTCATCGATGCCGACCTGGTGCAGGTCGTCGACACCCAGTACTCCGTGAAAGGCCGCGAGATGGACGTGTACGGTCCGGTCGAGGACGCTCTGGTCGTCTGCGTCGGCGGCGACTCCGACCACGGGTCCCTCGTCGACCAGCTCACGGAGCTGGTCGGCGCAGCCGCGCTGCTGGCCGTCGCGAGCCTCTTCGTTCAGTACGCCTTCGAGACGGCGACGTCCGGTGTCGGCGGGCCGGAAACGAGCCCCCGCGTCGCCGACAGCGTCTCGGCGACGGAGCCGCTGCTCGGCTTCCTGCCGCCGGGGCTCGCTTTCTTCGCCGGCGGGTTGCTGGTACTGCTCGCGCTGCTCGCCTGGCGTAACCGCGACGTCGTCACGGGATAATGCCCGGTCGAGGTGGCGCAAGGACCGCCCGCGTGACGGTCGTGCTCTTCGCCCTGCTGCTGCTCGGGAGCGGCGGCCTCGCGCTCTCGGTCGCGGGCACGAGCCAGCCTCCCGCGGCCGCGTCGCCGGCGATGCTACCGCTCGACGCCGGAACCCAGGGCGTGTCGACGTCGAGCGTCGGTACCACCGACATCCTCGGGAGTGATCGCGATGCCGGAGTCCCGGTCGACGACAGCGACCCGCCCGTCGTGACCGATCTCGAGTCGGTTCACGCGAAGGGGGTCACCGGGGAGGGGGTCCGCGTCGGCGTCGTCGGCACGGCGTTCGACCGGAACGCCGACGCCATCGACGGCGCGGTGGTGGCCGCGCACGACGTGACCGCGAACCGACCGGCGTTCGAGCAGGCGGCAAACGCTCGCCACGACACCGCGGTCGCGGAGGTCGTCCACTCGACGGCGCCCGATGCCGGACTGGTGCTCGTCGAACTGGGCCCTAACCCCTCGCTCCGTGAGTACCGGAGTGCGATGCAGTGGCTCGTGAGTCAGGACGTCGACGTCGTCGTCGACTCCGGGAGCTACTTCCCGCGCTCGGCGACGACCGCCGAGGGCTTCGCCAACGCGACCGACCGGACGGTGAAGGAGGGCGTCGTCGTGGTTACGTCGGCGGGGAACCTCGGAAACCGCCACTGGTCCGGAACCGCCAGGGAGCCCGGGTGGGTCACGTTCGGTGGGGACGGCGCGGAGGCGAACCCCCTCGGCGGTGGGCAGGTGGCCGGCGACGTCTCGCTCCGGCTGCACGCGGACCGCTCGGCCGACGCCCGACTGTACCTCTACCGTCGACACGCGTCGCAGTCGGACACCGTCGTCGCGAAGGCGGACGCGAGCGACGGGGTGGCCGCGATCGACGCGACCGTGCCTGAGGGGACCTACTACGTCGCGGTCCGCGTCGCAGGCGACGTCGAGCGGACGAACCTCACGCTGTACGCGCCCTCGCACGACCTCGACTACGCGGTCGCCACCGGGAGCGTTCCGGAGACCACAGGCACCGGGGCGATGACGGTCGGGGCGGCCGCCGCCGACGGCTCGATACGGACCGATAGCTCCCGCGAGGGCGTCACGCTGGTCGCGCCAGGACGCGCGACGACGTCGGTCGGCAAGCTCGAGGGGACGTCGGCCGCGGCGCCGTACGTGGCCGGGTCGGTGGCGCTCCTGCAGGCGAGCGCCGGCGTCGACGCGGCAGAGGGACGGCGAATCCTTCTCGCGACGGCCGACCGCGAGGGGGACGTGGCCCACATCGACCTCGAAGCCGCCCTCGAGCAGGCGCGAACGTTAAACGCGTCCGCCGAGTCACGGGCGAACGTGACGGCGTCGAACTCGTCGTCATCGTCGAACGCGTCATCATCGTCGAACTCGTCATCATCGTCGAACGCGTCGTCGACGAACCAGTTAGCGGTGCCGTGACCGAACTGGTCGTACGTGGGTCGGTCCGTAGCCGGTCGATTGCCACCTCCTTTATTCCGTGCTCGGGCGTATAGCGAGGTAATGGGCCGCGAGCTGGACGCGTGGGTCGACGAGTATTGGGGATGGGCAGCCGTCTCGCTGTTCCTGCTGCTGTCGGTGGACCTCCTGATGACGCTGTACGCCGCCGCGGACGTCGGCATCGCTCACGAGTCGAATCCGGTGATGGGGTGGCTCCTCACCCAGTCGCTCGTCGTCCTCGTCGGGCTGCACCTGACGGCCGTCGTCCTCGTCGCTACCCTCTTCTACGGACTCGTGGAACTCGTCCGGGAGGCCCCGATGCGGCACCGCCGCCCGCTCCGTCTCGGTATCGAGGTGTTCCTCGGCCTGCTCGTCGCGGCGGGGCTCTTCGTGTTTGCGAATAACCTGACCGTCATCGTTCACGGGTCGAGTCTGGTCTGATTCAGGTCGGGTCAGGTCGGGTCGGGATGGGCTTCCCCACGCAGCTACCACTTCCTGTACGGCAGGAACTTCCCCTCGTAGGTGATCCGGACGCGGTCGCCGTCGTCGGCTTCCACGCGGTCGACGTGACACTCGAAGTCGATAGCGGACATGATCCCGTCGCCGAACTCCTCGTGGACGACGGCCTTGATCGCCTCCCCGTACACCTGGGGGATCTCGTAGAGTCGGTAGAGCATCGGGTCCGACGGGATCGTCGGGTCCTCCTCGCCCTTCTTCGGCGGGCGCTGGAGCGCCCTGGCGACCGCTTTCGGGTCGTCGGGTTCGAGGAACTTCACGAGATGCTCCGCTTCCTCCTGGGACATACTCGTCTCGCCGAGCATCGCGGCTGCGACCCAGACCTCGTCGCGGCCGACCGCCTCGGCGATGGCGTCGTACGTGACCCCGCGGTATCGTTTCGCCTCGATGAGCCGCTCCGTAGCTGCCTCACGCGTGAACATGGGTGTCCGCGCGTCCGGAGTGGCGGTAAAAGGAATGGCCGACCCGCGTGAGTTTCGAAGTATCGTTGGTTGGGAGACCACTCGGCACGCGGGGCAAGTCCCAGTTGCTGCGGCGATTGTGCTTATAAATAGCGTCGTCTCGCCGCGCTTGCGACACCACTCAGCATGCGGGAAAAGCCCCAGCCGCAGAGGCGGTCGCACTTATAAATGAAGTCGGGTTTCGTCGCTTTCGACACCACTCGGCACACCCAGAAAGCCCCAGCCGCTGAGCGCTCGCGCTGCTCGCTGCGCGCCTCGCCAGCTCACTCGCTCCCTTCGGTCGCTCGTTCGCTGGCTCAGTGCTAGCTTCGCAGGGCGTCCCGCTCAGCGGCTGCCCCTTTCAGTCCCGCCCCGGAGTGGTGGCCGGGCGTCGCTCGCGGCGGCTGCGGCGCCGCCGTCGTGCGTCGGCTGCCTGGCGTGCGGTGCTGAGCGGTCGACGTGCGTGCAACGCGTGCGATGGCGCACCGGGTGCGGTGGGCCCCGTCGCCAACCGCCGTGCGGGCGCGATCGACCCAGAGTTGTAGGGGATTTGCGATGCTATCGACCGGTTCTCCATTTATAAACGGCCCGGCCGACCAGCTGCTTTCGAGGAGGTGCTCCGTCGGTCAGATCTCCGAGACGAGGTCCTCGAGCGCCGCGCGCGGGTCGTCCGCCTTGGCGACGCCGGACGCGAGCAGGACGCCGGACGCCCCCAGCTCCGCGGCGGCCGCGACGTCCTCGCCGGTCGAGACGCCGGCGCCGCAGAACACGTCGACGTCCTCGTCGACGGCGGCCGCGGCGTCGACCGCGCCCTCGACGATTTCGGGGTCCGCGGTGGCGACGGACACGTCGCCGCCGATGAGCTCCGGGGGCTCGACGGCGACGGCATCCGGCCCGAGCGCGGCGGCCGCGCCGACCTGATTCGGGTTGTTCGCGCAGACGATGCTCTCTAGGTCCGCGCGGTCCGTCGCGTCGAGCGCCGCGTCGACGTCGGCGAGCTTCAGTCGGCGCTCGGAGTGGTTGATGAGGGTTCCTTCGGCGCCGTTGTTGGCGACCGCCTCCGCGAGCGTCGAGCCGGTGTGGGAGCCGTGGGCGTTCGGGGAGACGTGCTGGGCCCACGTTTCCACACCGGTGTCGGCGACGCGGGCGAGGTCCGCCGCCTGCGGGGCGACGGCAATGCGAGCGTCGGTGGTTTCGGCGACGTCGCGGGCCGCCTCGGCGACGGCGACCGGATCGCAGGGATACGCCTTCAGATTCACGAGGATGAACATACCGAACGACGACGACGCGAGCGCATATAGCTTGATACTCCGCGCAATATTCGGCCACGAACCGGGCCTTCCCGCGCGTCGCCAGGGGGCCGGACCTCCGCGGGGCGGGACCGCACCTCCGTGGGGGCGCACCTCCGCGGGGCGGGACCGCACCTCCGCGGGCAAAAAGGCATAAGCGTGGACTTCGAAGTCCCAGTACCTGTACGGATGTCACTGATCGAGCTCATCGCCGGCGTGGAGGCCCAGGAGGCCACCCTCACCGTCGTGGACGGCGACGGCGAGGCCCGTGACGCGCTGGCGGACCGCTTCGCGACCCGGAACGTCACCGTCGTCGAGGACGACCTCTCGACGCGATCCGGTGGATTCGCCGTCCTGACGCGGGACGGCGAGTTCGTGACGGCGGTCGAGCTCGACGCGCTACTCGAACCGGACGACCGCACGGACCCGGAGTTCGCCCCGGAGACGTACCGGCCGATCCTCGACGAGCTGGACGAGACGCTGTTTACCTCCTACTCCATCGCGGACATGGTCGCGGCCTCACGCGAGATCGAGGACCGGGCCTGGCGGCTCGGCACCGGCGAAGTCCACGCTGGGTTCCAGACGTTCGGGAACATGGCCGAGCAGGCGGAGATGTACAACCGCCTTGGGGAGTCCGGCGACCTCGACGTTCACGCGTACGGCGCGCCTGAGGGACCGGTCCCCGACGCGGAGCACTTCTCGGTTCACGTCGAGCGCGCTGCCGAGATCCGCGAGACGTGGTTCGTCGTCTACGACGGCGGCGGGGTCGACGTGAACAAGTGCATGCTGCTGGCCGAGGAACGTGAACCCGGCCGGTTCTACGGCTTCTGGAGCTACGATCCGGAAACCGTCGACGCGGCGATCGAGCATCTCCACTCGACGTACGCGATCGTCGAATCCGGCGAGGAAGGCGACGCAACTGCTTAGCCACTGCAACCGCCGCGATTTTCTCCTCAGTCTCGATAGGCGCCGCTACAGAGCGTTGGCAGTGGATTGCTCCCCCCGCAAAAGTCGTCCGCGTCTCGTCGGCGCTTTCGGCCGCGGTCATCGCCCACAACGGGGCCGCGGTCGTCGCCCGCGGCGGTATCCGCCAGTCGCCAGCGGGTCAGTCCTTGCGCTTGACGACGTCGCCGAGCGTCATCGAACCCGAGTCGCCCGAGTCCCAGTCCTCGTCGACGTCGCCGCCCTCGATGAGCGAGATGTCGAGCTTCTTCTCCAGCGTCTTCCGCATGTCGTCCTCCGGCAGGGTGTCGCCGCGTTCGAGCTTCCCGATGAGGCTGGCCTTCACGTTCAGCTCGTCCGCCAGCTCCTCCCGACTCAGGCCGCGCGACTCGCGGGCGTCCCGGATCCGCTCGTCGTAGTCGCCGGCGATCTCGTCCATGTGGTCGAACATGTCGCGCCGGCGGCTCGAGCTGCTCGAGGAGCCGGAACTCGAGCCGGACACGGAGCTCGAACTCGAGGATTTCCCGCTGGAGGAGGACGTGGAGTACTTGCCGGTGGACGTGGAGGAGGACTCCTGGCGGACTTCCGTTCCGAAGTCCGTACAGGAGTCACAGAGCTCCAGTTCGGCACCCTCCACTTTCGTCGTCGTCAAAGATGCCTGGTTGGCACCACACATTTCACACTGAGGCATACTGCCAGGTAGCCGTCCCGATGGTATAAAGTGTGCGACGTGACCCCCGGCCCGACCGGCCAACTCCCTCTCGTCGGCTGATCGTGCGGAGTTCCGACTGTCTGCACGCGACGTCGAACGCCGGGTCGTCCGACTCCGCTCGACTGCCTGACCGGGCCGTCCCCTATAAGTACGCGCCGGGTCCGGTATTCTCATACGGCCACCCGTGGAGGCATTCAGCATGGACGCTCACATCTCCGACGGCGACGTGCGGGGCACGGTTCGCGCCCCGCCATCGAAGAGTTACACCCACCGCGCCATCCTCGCGGCCGGATACAGCGACGGCGCCATCGTCCGGTCACCGCTCGTCAGCGCCGACACGAAGGCGACCGCGCGGGCCGTCGAGGCGTTCGGCGGCGACGCTATCCGCAACACCGAACGTGACACCTACGAGGTGGACGGCTTCGGCGGCGACCCCGATACGCCCGGCAACGTCGTCGACTGCGCGAACTCCGGCACGACGATGCGGCTCGTCGCCGGCGCCGCGGCACTCGCGGACGGCAAGACGGTACTCACCGGCGACGACTCGCTCCGGTCGCGCCCGCAGGGCCCACTGCTCACCGCGCTCACCGAGCTGGGCGCTGACGCGGAGTCGACCCGGGGCAACGGCCAGGCGCCGCTCGTCGTCGGCGGTCCCATCGAGGGCGGCGAGGTCGCCATCCCCGGTGACGTCTCCTCGCAGTACATCACGTCGCTGCTGATGGCCGGTGCGGCGACCGACGAGGGCGTCGAGATCGACCTGACGACGGAGCTCAAGTCGGCGCCGTACGTCGACATCACGATCGAGGTGCTCGACGCGTTCGGCATCACCGCGGAGCCGCTCGGGGCGGACGCGGCTGCTGGCGCGGACGGCTTCCGCGTCGCCGGCGGGCAGCACTACGAACCCTCGGACGGCGAGTACACCGTCCCGGGCGACTTTTCCTCCATCTCCTACCTCGTCGCCGTCGGCGCGATCGCCGCCGACCCCGACTCGGAGGTCGTCGTGGAGGGCGCGTTCCCGAGCGCGCAGGGCGACACGGCCATCGTCGACGTCCTCGAACGCATGGGTGCGGCCGTCGAGTGGCGCGAGGACGACGGCGTCATCGTCGTCGATCGCTCCGACCTCTCGGGCGTCGAGGTCGACGTCGGCGACACGCCGGACCTGCTGCCGACCATCGCCACGCTCGGCGCCGTCGCTGACGGCGACACGCACATCGTCAACTGTAAGCACGTCCGGCTAAAGGAGACGGACCGCGTCGCCGCGATGGCCGACGAGCTCGAGAAAATGGGCGCCAGCGTCACCGAGGAGGAGGACACCCTCACGATCCACGGCGACGAGTCCGACCTGACCGGCGCCGCCGTCAGCGGCCGCGCTGACCACCGGATCGTCATGGCCCTTGCCGTCGCCGCGCTCGCGGCCGACGGCGAGACGGTAATCGAGGGCGCCGAGCACGTCGACGTCTCCTTCCCGGGCTTCTTCGACGCGCTGTACGACCTCGGGGCAAGCGTCGACCTCGTCGGCGAGGACGGCCCGGACGAGGCCCACCCGATTTAAAAGGCTGGTCGGGGCGCGGGATATTCCCGCTCAGAACCCTTCGTCGAACAGCTCGCGGGCGACGATGTTCTTCTGGATCTCCGTGGTGCCCTCGTAGATCTGGGTGATCTTCGCGTCGCGGTAGAGACGTTCGACGTCGTGGTCGTTGACGAAGCCGGCGCCGCCGTGGATCTGGACGGCCTCGTTGGCGGCGTCGACCGCGATGCGAGAGGCGAACTCCTTCGCCATCGACGCGAGCGCGGTGAGGTCGCCCGACTCGTGCTCGACGGCCCACGCGGACCGGTAGGTGAGCCAGCGCGCGGCCTCGGTGTTCGTGTGCATCTCCGCGAGCTTGTGGCGGATGGCCTGGAAGTCGCCGATGGGGCGGTCGAACTGCTGGCGCTCCTCGGCGTACTCGAGCGCGCGCTCGGCGGCGCCCTTCGCGATGCCGACGCCCTGCGCGGCCACGGCCGTCCGGGTCTGGTCGAAGAACTGCATCAGCTGGAGGAACCCCATCCCGCGCTGGCCGATGAGGTTCTCCTCGGGGACGCGCACGTCGTCGAGGATGAGCTCGGCCGTGTCGCTCGCGCGGATGCCGAGCTTGCCGGTGATCTTGTCGGCTTCGAAGCCGTCGCGGTCGCTCTCGACGAGGATCTGCGAGTAGCCCGAGTAGCGGTCCTCCACCTCCGGGTCCGTCTCACAGAGGATGACGAAGTAGTCGCCGACGGAGCCGTTGGTGATCCACATCTTGTTGCCGTTGATCACCCACTCGTCGCCGTCCTTCTCCGCGCGCGTCTCGACCGCTGTCACGTCTGACCCGGCCTGCGGTTCGCTGATGGCCGACCCCATGATCGCGTCGCCGTTCGCCACCTCCGGGAGGATGCGCTCCTTCTGGTCCTCGGTGCCGAACTCGATGAGGGCCTCCGCGCCGAAGCCGGCGCTGGAGATACACAGGCCGATGCCGGGGTCGGCCGCGAACAGCTCCTCCGTGAGGATGGCGCTCTCGACGGAGTTGTAGCCGATACCGCTGTACTCGACCGGGATGTGGGGCGCGATGAGTCCCATCTCCGCGGCCGCGTCCATCACGTCGTAGGGGTACTTCTCCTCGACGTCGTACTCCGTCGCGACCGGTTTGATCTCGTTTTCCGCGAACCGGCGCACTTCCTCCCGCAGTTGCTGTTGCTCGTCCGTTAAGCCGAAGTCCATATTCGGTACTACGGAGCAGTCACGTTAACCGTTCGCAAACAACGGACAATTCGCGGAGAGTTGTTTCGGCCGCCCCGGCCGATCGGGCCGCGCGCCTACTCACCCTCGAGGAACGCCTCGATGCGGTCGGTCGCCTGTTTCAGTTCGCGCATGCTCGTCGCGTACGACACCCGGAGGTGGCCCTCGCCGCTCGGGCCGAAGACCGAGCCGGGGACGACGGCGACCCCTTGCTCCTCGAGGAGCGCCTCCGCGAACGCCTCGTCGTCGCGGCCGCAGTCGGGGAACGCGTAGAAGGCGCCCTTCGGCTCGAAGCAGTCGAGGCCCATCTCCTCGAACCGGGAGACGACGAACCGGCGCCGGCGATTGTACTCGTCGACCATGCTCGCGACCTCGTCGTCACAGCTCCGTAATCCCTCGACGGCGGCGTGCTGGGCCGTCGTCGGCGCCGACAGCATCGTGTACTGGTGGATGCGGTTCATCGCGTCGATGGCCGACTCGGGCCCGAGCGCGTAGCCGAGCCGGAGCCCCGTCATCGCGTAGGCCTTCGAGAAGCCGTTGACGACGACGGTACGCTCGCGCATGCCGGGCTGGTTCGCGATCGAGGCGTGATCGTCGCCGTAGGTGAGTGCGGCGTAGATCTCGTCGGCAACGACGCGGAGGTCGTTCTCGCGGCAGAACGCGGCGACCTCGGCGAGCGCCTCGTCGTCCATCGTCGCTCCCGTCGGGTTGTTCGGGTAACAGAGGACGAGGAGGTCCGCGTCCTCGGCACCTGCGGCTTCCAGGGCGTCGCGCGTGAGTTTGAACTCGTCCGCGGCGCGCGTCGGGACGGCCAGTCGTTCGCCGCCCGCGAGGTCGACGCCGGGGCCGTAGGAGACGTACGTCGGCTCGTGGACGGCGACGGTGTCGCCAGGGTCGACCAGCGCCCGAAACGCGAGGTCGACGGCCTCGCTGGCGCCCGTCGTGACGAGACACTCCGTCTCGGGGTCGTACACCTGGTCGTAGCGGTGGTGGTGGTCAGTAATCCCCTCGCGAAGCTCCGCCATGCCGCGGTTCGACGTGTAGGAGGTCCGGCCGCGTTCCAGTGAGTCGATGGCGGCAGTTCGGACGGCCCACGGCGCGGAGAAGTCCGGCTCGCCGACCCCGAGCGAGATGACGTCGTCACGGCCCTCCGCCAGCTCGAAGAACTTCCGGATGCCGGACTCCGGGAGGTCGCTGGCGCGCTCGGACAGCTTCATGGGGAGACGGAGAGCCGGTCGTCGTCGTCACGGTCGCCGAAGCGGATCCCACCGTCCTTGTACGTGTCCATGATGTAGTGAGTCACCGTCTGAGTGACCTCTGGCATCGGCGCGACCTGTTCTGAGATGAACCGGGAGACGTCCTGCATCGAGTTCCCCACCACCTCGACGGCGAAGTCGTAGTCGCCGGAGACGAGGTGGAGCGCGTGCGTCGCCGGGAACTTCGCGATCCGGTCTGCGATCTCCTCGTAATCGGTCTCGCGGTCGAGTTCGACGTTGAGTTCGACGACCGCTCGCACCTGTTCGTCGTCCGCGCGGTCCCAGTCGACGACCGCCTGGTAGCCGTGGACGACACCGTCGCACTCTAGCGCCGCGATCGCGTCCTCGACCTCGGCCGGTTCGAGACCGGTCTGGGCCGCGATAGTCTCCACGCTCTCGCGGGCGTTCGTCGTCAGGACGTCGAGGACCTCCCGCTCGTCGCTCATACGTGGTCATCGCTCCCGACCCTGAAAGACGTAGCGACCGCCGCAACTTCGGACGGGCAGATCCATTGCCGGGCCGGGTTCAGGGCGAGCCGACCGAATCCCCCGCGGGCGGGCGCTCCGCACGGATCGGTACCAGTACCTCGTCGACGGTTTCCAGGAACGCCTCCCGATCCTCGGGATACGTGTCCACCGGTTTGGGCCGAGGGTGCGTGTGGATCCGAACGCGACCCCGTCGGCGCCACGTCAAGCCGAGGCTCACGAGCCCGGCAGCCAGGAACGCGCCGGCGCCGAGCAGCGTTCTGTCAAGTGAGAGGATCGCGAACCCGACGATGGCCACGCCCATGAGCAGCAGAAACCAGTCGATGGACTGAGTGGTGAGCTCGGAGACCGTTTCGAGCGGGATCGAGACCACGTCGCCGTCGGCGTCCCCGCCGGCGACGCTGTCGGCGTCCTCGTGGTCGACGTCGTCGACGACGCGCTCCGCTCCCTCGCCCACGAGGATGCGCCGGTCGGTGACGACGAGGTCGCCGCCCAGCCGATCCGTTCCGCGAAAGCGAACCTGCTCGTCGTCGACGGTGGATCCGGCTGGCTCGGACATACGTGGCGCTTGCGAGACGCACATTAAAAGGTCGGCGACCGGCGGCCGGTCTGCCGGGAACCGACTCCCGGACCCTGGCCCTCTCGACTACTTCCGGGGGCGCTCGAAGGCCCTCTCGACTACTTCCGAAGCCGTTCGAACGCCGTCTCGACTACTTCCGAAGCCGTTCGAACGCCGTCTGGAATTCGCTTTCGGCCTCGGAGATCTTCTCCCACTGGTCGAGGCCGCGCTCCTCGCGCGTCCCCGGGATCGTGTTGTCGAGGACGAGCGCGATGATCCCGCCGACGGCCATTCCCGTCGAGCCGATGACGAAGACCGTGTCGGCGATGATTCGGCGACCCAGAACCGGACCGAGCACGGAGACGCCCGCCATCGACTCCCGGAAGGCGGCGATCCCCTCGAGCCCACCGAAGTACGCCGGGATCGCGAGGCCGGCGAACAGCGCGAGGCCGATGGTGAACACGTTGCGCTGGGAGTCGAGGTCGACGTACTTCAGGTTCGAGAGGCCGACCGCGACGATCTGGCCGAACATCGCGATGAAGAGCCCGCCGACGATGGGCGAGGGGATCGTCGCGACGAACTGGCCGAAGGGGCCGATGAAGCCGACCACGATCATCACGACGGCGCCGATCTGGACGACCCAGCGCGACGCGACGCCGGTGATGCCGATGGCGCCGATGTTCTCGGAGTAGGAGGTGCAGCCGTTCCCGGTGCCCATCAGGCCCGCGAAGACGTTGCCGATCCCCTCCATGCCGATCCCGTGATTGATGCGCTTCTTCGAGGGCGCCCCGACGCCCGCGAGGCGCGCGACCGCGAAGTAGTCGCCGTAGCTCTCGATGATCGACGCGAGGATGCCCGCGAACATGCCGACGACGAACGAGCCAGTGAGCAGCGGCGTCCCCCACTGGAGCGGGTGGATCGCGAGCAGCGTTGGCGCGTCGAACGGCGCGGCCAGGTCGACGTAGCCGACGGTTTCCGGGCCGTAGACGCCCGCCACCGAGAGCAGGGCCGCGACGACGTAGGCGGTGACGACGCCGAGCAGGACCGGGAACAGCCGCGCGTAGCGGCTGTACTGGTCGAGGTACTGCGAGAAGGCGACGATTAGCACGAGCGTCAGCCCGAGCAGCCACCAGTTCTGGTTCGTCGACGTGATCTGGGGCACGTTGAACAGCGACAGGCCGATCAGCACGATGACCGGCGCCACCACGACCGGCGAGAGGTAGCGCTTCAGGCGTCCCATCAGGCCGACGTAGCCGATGAGCACCTGGACGAGTGCCGCGACGATGATCGCGCCCTGCAGCTGTCGGATCGCGATCTCGAAGTCGCCGCCGACGGCGGTGATGATCGCCAGTGCGGGCGCCAGCAGCGCGAACGAGGCACCCTGCACCAGGGGATACCGGTTCCCGACCGTGGTCTGCAGCAGCGTCGCGATGCCGGAGACGACGAAGAACGTCCCGACGAGCGTCGCCGACTGCGTCGCCGTCGCGTCCATGGCACCCAGCAGCACGAGCGGAACGGCGATGTTCGCCCCGACCATCGTCAGGTAGTGCTGGATCCCCAGGAACACCGACTCGCCAAGCGGCGGTTTGTCCTCGATACCATACTCGACGAACGAGGCGGCCTCGCGCTCCCCCGTGCGGCCGCTCTCGACCGTCGCTCCCGACTGTGACGTTTCATCCGTAGCCATAGTGTCTCTCCGAGTGACCCACCTGGGGCCGTACTGCCAGTCACTGCCCGGACGACCACATTAAAAATTCCGAGTCGACGAGCGCGGCGACGGGGCCACGCCACTCCGTCGCTCGAGGACCTCCTGTCACCCATCCCCGTAGGTTTATCACCCAGACCGGGACGAACGCGGCCTACCATGACGGACCACGACGGCCGCAGTCGTCCCGAGGGCGGCGGTCACCCTGGGGGCGGTCACCCTGACGGCGGCGGCCACCTCGGCGGCGGTCACCCTGGCGGTCTGCCCGAGGGCGGCCGTCGTTCACCGAGCGTAGCGACCGGCCAGACGACGCTCGGCGTCTCCCGAGTTCGGCCGGATCGTTCTCGACATCCCTCGTCGGCCGACGGCCAGCACGATGGGAGCTCGCTTTCCGACGAGCGTCGACCTCGCGACGACAACCGCGATCCCGTCGGGTTCGAGTCACGTGGGAACGGCACCGTAACCCGTGAACGCTGGAAGGCGATAGCGTTCGTCTGCTTCGTCCTCGTCACGCTGGCGCTCGTCGCCGAAACCGGTGTACAGATCGCGGCCGGCCTCGACGTTCTCGCGCTCGGACCCCACGACGTCGCGCGCCTCCGCCGGATCGACGCCGCGCTGGCGACGACCGCGACCCGTGCCCGATACGTCGCCGTCGCCGCCGGGGGGTTCGCAGTCGTCCTGGTCGGCACGGCGACGCTGGTTGTCGCCATACGGGCACGCACCTGACCGAGGGTGTCGTGGCAGGGGGTGGCTGCCCGCCGTCGCCAGCGGCAGCGCCGGACGACGAGCGCTCGCCTCGCCGCCGTCGCCGGTACCCTCCAACAGCTGTCCGGCGACGGCGAGGAGTGCCCTGTGCGCCGGTCGTCGCGCCCTTTACGGGTACTCGCGAGTAACCACACACATGGTCCTGAAGGAATCCGATTCCGAACTGGAACGCGGCGACGCGGCTCCCGACTTCGAACTGCCGGGCGTCGACGGCGAGACGTACACGCTCGACTCCTTCGACGCCGACGCGCTGCTCGTCGTCTTTACCTGTAACCACTGCCCGTACGCGCAAGCGAAGTTCGACCTGCTCAACGAGCTGGCCGACGAGTACGACGACCTCGCCGTCGTCGGGATCAACCCGAACGACGCCGACGAGTACCCGGAGGACGCCTTCGAGAAGATGCAGGAGTACGTCGACGCGGGGACGATCGAGTACGACGCGTATCTCCGCGACGAGTCCCAGGACGTCGCGCAGGCGTACGGCGCCGTCTGCACGCCGGACCCGTTCCTCTTCGGGCACGAGGACGACGAGTGGGTGCTGCGCTATCACGGGCGGCTGGACGACGCGCTCGGCCCGGACGAGGACCCGTCCGAGTACTACGTCCGCGACGCCGTGGATGCCGTGCTGGCCGGCGAGACGGTCGATCTCCCCGATCGGCCCTCGCGCGGCTGTTCGATCAAGTGGACCTGAGAAGCTAACGTCGAGTTCGGCCGGCGGGCCTAGTCGTCCTCGTCGATCGCCAGCGACTCGAGGTCGACGTCGGCCGCGTCCGCCAGCAGCTCGCGCGCGTTCTCGACCGCGGCGTCCTTCTTCGCGGGATAGGCCTCGACTTTGCCACGAAGCGTGATTCCCTGGCCGAGCCGGACGAGCCCGTTGAAGGCGGCCTGCTTATCTAGCCGGAGGAATAACGAGGTGTTCTCGTCGACGCGCTCGTCCATCTCGCGGATGACTCGGTCGGCCTCCTCGATGGCCCCGAGTCTATCGAGGACGTAGCGCATGTCGTCGGCGTTCTCGACGCGGGCCGAGAACACGACGATCCGGTCGCCGTGGTGGCCGACGTTCTCCGTGCGGTCTAACTCGAAGTCCTCGGGGAGGAAAGTGCGGAGCGCCTCCTCGACGCGCTTGTCGTCCTCCGTCGCGTACGAGAACGTCCGCAGGTCGATGTAGTGGAGTGGAACTCGGGACATGGAGGCGCTCAGGGTGGGGTTATTCCGCGTCCTCGTCGGCGTCGTCTTCGTCGACCTCGACGTCGGCTTCCTCGGCGGCCTCGAGCGAGTCCGCGTCGACGCCGGCCTCCTGGCCGTCCTCGAAGCTGACGATGTACGTGTCCTCGCCGAACATCGTCTCCATCACCTGCGTGACCGTCCCGACGTCGCCGTCGTACTCGCTGTGCTTGTCGTGCAGAACGACCTTGTCTTCCTTCTCAAAACTCATGTAAGCCGTTTCCCACGGCGTCGTTAAAAGAACGTGGATCCGACGGCGGAGTGTGCCGGATCCGACGGCGGAGTGTGCCGGATCCGGACGCGGCCGTGGGGCGAAGCCGACTCACTCCGTGAAGCCGATTCACTCCGCGAAGCCGGCGGCGCGATGGAACGGCGTCGAGGCGATCGTCTCCCGGAGGTCGGCGAGCGACTCGCGGCCGGCGTCGCCCGCGACGTCCATGACCGCGAACACCTCCTGCCGTGAGACCTTCACGCCCGTTTCCGTGAGCGCGTCCTCGGGCCGGTGGCCGAGCTCCCGGAGGGTGCCGACGGCCAGCAGGAACGGGACGCTCCAGGCCGCCATCGTGTTGCCGTGGCGCATCGGCATCGTCTCGAGGTACGCCTGCGCGTCGTCGAGGAACGACCGTGCGTGGTCGGCGGTGCGGTCGACGGCGCGAGCGGACTCCTCCCGGTTGTCGGGGTCGATGACGTTCTCCTGGGCGACGCCCTCGGCCTCGAGCCACTCGGCCGGGATGTAGACGTTGTTCTCCTCCGTGTAGTCGTCGTAGACGTCCTTCGAGACGTTGACGAGCTGGAGCAGCAGGCCGAACTCCTCGGCGGTGTCGTAAAGGCGGTTCACGCGCTCCTCGGCGACGTCGCCGCGGGTGAGCAGGTTCGTGATGAGGTTGCCGACCGTCCCGGCCGCGTAGTGGCAGTATTGCTCGAGCTCGTCGCGGTCGTCGATCCGGAGCCCGCCGGCGTCGGCGTGGCGCTCGACGAACATCGCCATCCCGTCGATCATCTCCCGGACCGGCGGGACGATCGCGGTCTGGACGTCCGGCGGTAGCTCCTCGAAGGTCGCGAGGACGGTCGGCGCCTCGGCGACGACGGTCCAGTCGTCCGAGCGCTCGCCCTCGGGCGGGATCCACTCGTCGACGTCGTTCCGGAACTCGGTGATCGTGGTGTCGTCCTCCGTATCGAGGACGGCGTCGTACGTCCGCAGCAACTCCGCCTGCTCCGCGGGTGGAATGTGGGCGGCGTCCTCGACGGTGTCCGCGACGCGGCAGAGGAGATACCCGAGGCAGATCTGGGTCGACATCGGTTCCTCCAGCACGTCGACGGTCAGCGCGAAGGTGCGTGAAACGCCCTGGACCGCCTCGTTGCACCACGCGAGGTCGGGTTCACCGGGAGAGTGGTCGCGTCCGCTCATTCAGATATGTCGTTTACGCGCAGACGGCATAAAAAAGTCTCGTGGGCGCGGAGGCCACGGAACCCGATCGGTTGCCGGCGACAGCGGAGTTCCCTCGGCCGGTTTCACGGTTTCGCTCCGGTTCGTGTGAACAGTTAACTCGGTGAATTTGCTCCCAACGGGACTCGTAGCATCGGTCGGGGTATTTCGGATGGAAATTCGTGTAGAAACGTCTAAGGACGGCCCGCCGAACGGGCACGTATGGACTTCACGCTCTCCACGGAGCAGAAGCAGATCCGCGACACCGTCGCGGAGTTCGTCGACGAGGAGGTCAAGCCGCGGGCCGCCGAGATCGACGAATCGGACGAGTTCCCGGCGGACCTCGTCGACGAGATGAGCGAGCTCGGACTGATGGGCATGCCGTTCCCGGCCGAGTACGGCGGTGCCGACCTGGATTATCACTCCTATGCGATCGGCCTCTCCGAGATCGCCCGGGGCTCCGGCGGCCTCGGCACCGTCGTCGCCGCGCACACGTCGCTCGCGGGCAACATGGTCTACGAGTTCGGCGACGAGGCCCAGAAGGAGGCGTTCCTCACGCCGCTGAACACCGGCGACGACATCGGCGCGTTCGCGCTCTCGGAGGCGGAGGCCGGCAGCGACGTGCCGTCGATGAAAACGCGCGCCGAGAAGGACGGCGACGAGTACGTCGTCAACGGCGGGAAGCTCTGGATCTCCAACGGCTCCGTCGCGGACACGGTCACGCTATTCGCGAAGACCGACCCCGACGCCGGCCGCGACGGGATCTCGGCGTTCGTCGTGCGCCCCGAGGAGGACGACGGCTTCATCGTCGAGGGAACGGAGGACAAGCTCGGCGACAAGGGCTGTCCGACCGCCGAGCTCCGCTTCGACGACATGCGGATCCCCGAGGACCGGCTGCTCGGCGAGGAGGGCGACGGCTTCGTGCAGGCCTTAAAAACGCTCAACGGCGGTCGGATCACGATCGCCGCTCGCTCCGTGGGAATCGCGCGCGCCGCCCTGGAGGACGCCGTCGAATACGCCGGCGACCGTGAGCAGTTCGACCAGCCCATCGGGGAGTTCCAGTCGATCCAGCACAAGCTCGCCGACATGGATACGAAGCTCCAGGCCGCGGAGCTGCTGATGCACAAGGCCGCCGACCGGAAGATGCGCGGCGAGGACTTCATCAAGGAGGCCGCCCAGGCGAAGCTGTACGCCTCGGAGATCTCCCGCGAGGTCGCCAACGAGGCGATCCAGGTCCACGGCGGCTACGGCTACACGAAGGACTTCCCGGTCGAACGCTACTACCGGGACGCCAAGCTCAACGAGATCTACGAGGGCACCTCCGAGGTGCTCCGGAACACGATCGGCCAGCAGCTGCTCGACTGAGCTCGCGGGACTGTGCGGCAGGATCGTCGGCGGCTCCGGGAGTCGAACTCCTTTAAGTCCGGGCCGCACAACGTCGAGGTGAGAATGGAGCTGCTCGTCGTTGGCGCCGGGGAGATCGGCCGCTGGATCGCCGATACCGTCGAGGCCGACGTCGCGTTTACCGACCGCGACGAGACGGTCGCCCGCGACGCCGCAGCGGCGGCCGCGCCTGACGACGCCCGCGCGGTGCCGACCGATACGACGGAGACTTTCGACGCCGTCTGCCTGGCCGTCCCCATGTCGGCCGTCGCCGACGCCGTCGCGGAGTACGCCGAGAACGCGAGCGAGGCGATCGTCGACGTCTCCGGCGAGATGGCGACCCCCATCGCGGCGATGCGCGAGCACTGCCCGGACTGCGAGCGCGCCAGCTTCCACCCGCTGTTTGCCCCGCCGCGCATCCCCGGTAACGTCGCCGTCGTGATCGACGAGGCAGGGGCCGTCGTGGACGCCATCTGTGAGGCCATCGAGGCGCAGGGCAACGACGTCTTCGAGACCACCGCCGCCGAGCACGACGACGCGATGGAGACCGTGCAAGCGGGCGCGCACGCGGCCATCCTCGCCTGGCGCCTCGCGGGCGAGGACGTCCGCGAGGAGTTCCACACGCCCGTCTCCTCGGCGCTCGACGACCTCGCCGACACCGTCACCGAGGGGTCGCCCGCGGTGTACGCGGAGATCCAGCGCGCCTTCGAGGGTGCGGACGGCGTCGCCGACGCGGCCCGGGACATCGCCGACGCCGATCCCGAGGCGTTCGAAGCGCTCTACGAGCAGGCCCGCCGCGAGGGCGTCGAACGCGACCGCCACGACTGAGAGACCGAGCAGATCACCCCAGCAACCGCAGCCTTTCACCATGATAGACAGAGACGCCGTCCGTAACAACGCCAAGTACCTCCGTAACGTCCGCCCGATCGACCCCGAGGAGATCGCCGAGTACGTTCCGGGCGGCGCGCACCCCGCCGTCGTCCGCCAGACCCTCCGCGAGGAGGCGTACGACCTCGCGCTCCGGGAAACCGACGAGGGCACCTTCGTCCCCGTCGACGACGATCCGGTCCCCCAGCCGGGCTGGCAGCCCCGCGAGTTCCCCGAGCCGTACAGCATCGCGCTGGAGAACCTCCTCGTCGAAGAATACGGCGCCAACTGGCACCGCGGCGACTCCGGAGACCGCCTGCGGGACGCGATCCGGAAGCTGAAGGAGGATTACTACTACGAGAACGAGGTCGCGTACGACCACGAGGCCGCGCTCGGCTACGCGATCTACCACCTCCCCGACTACTACGCCGCCATCGGGTACGTCCTCGACGACCTCACCGAGAACGCCCTCCTCGACCGCACGATCCGCGTCCTCGACGTCGGCGCGGGCACCGGCGGGCCCGCGCTCGGGCTTCACGATTACCTCCCCGACGACGCCGTCGTCGACTATCACGCGATCGAACCGAGCGCCGCGGCGGACGTCCTGACGCAGCTGCTGGAGGAAACCGGGCGCAACTTCCACGAGACGATCCACCGGGAGACAGCCCAGTCGTTCTTCGGTCTGGATGCAGGCGGCTCCGACGCAGATGCAGAGGCCAATGCCGACTCCGACGACGAGCCGTTCGACCTCGTGCTGTTCGGCAACGTGCTCTCCGAGATCGAGGAACCGGTCCCCGTGGTCGAGGCCGGCATCGACGCCCTCGCGGACGACGGTACGGTGGTCGGGCTCGCGCCCGCCGACCTCAACACGGCCACCGGGCTCCGCGAGATCGAGCGCGAGGTCGCCCCGCCGGACGGCGACGTGACGGTTTACTCCCCGACGCTCCGGCTCTGGCCCGACGCCGCACCCTCGGACCGCGGCTGGAGCTTCGACGTGAAGCCCGACCTCGAGGTCCCGGCCTTCCAGCACCGCCTCGACGAGGCAGCGACGCGGGCCGACGAGGAGGACCTTGGCGAGTTCCGCAACGTCGACGTCCAGTACGCCTACGCTATCCTTCGGACCGACGGTGAGCGTCGGGTGGACGTGCGCGCCGACCCGCAGCGACAGGCTCGCATGGCCGACTCGGAGGAGCACGTCACGGACCGCATTAACCTCCTGGCGGTGAAGCTGAGCCACGACCTCGCCGACGGCGGGAACCCGCTGTTCAAGATCGGCGACGGCTCGGAGTCGGTCGAGCACTACGCCGTCAGCACGCGCGAAACGAGCCTCAACCGCGACCTGCTGGAGGCGGACTACGGGTCGATCCTCTACTTCGAGAACGCGCTCGTCCTGTGGAACGACGACGAGGAGGCCTACAACGTCGTCGTCGACGACGAGGTCCTCGTCGACCTCGTGGCGCCGTAAGGCCGGTCTTTTAAAAGGTCCTGCTCAGGGCTCCGAGGGCGACCCCATCCTCGGCGCGATCACGCGAACGGCCGGCAGCAACGCGACCGCGATGCCGATCTCCAGCCCGCCAACGAGGAGGAACGCCACCTCGTAGTCGAAGGCCTCGCTTGCCAGCCCGCCCACGAGGAAGCCGGTGAGGAAGCCGAGCGAGCCGAACACGTTGAACAGCCCCATCGCGGCCCCGCGCTCGACCGGGGCGACCAGGTCCGTCACCAGCGCCATCGTCGCCGGCGCCATCAAGGCGCCACAGACCCCGACGAGCAGCATAAAGACGGCCGCGAGGGGGTACGTCGGCGAGAGTCCCACCCCGAGGATGACGACCCCGTACGCGAGCGAGCCGGCGACGACGGGATAGAAGCGACCGATCCGGTCGGAGAGGATCCCCATCGGATACTGGAGCAGGGCGAACGGGAGGAAGAACAGCGCGAGCGTGAGCCCGGCGCCGAACGCGTCGAGGCCGAAGACGTCGCGGAAGTAGAACACGCCCACGAGCGAGAAGAAGCCGGCGGTCAGCCGGTCGATGAAGCCGAACGCGAAGGGAACGAGCAGCCCCGGCATGGCGCGGACGCGACGGCCGATCTCGGCGAAGCCAGGAGTCTCCTCGTCCTCTACGACGCGGTCCGTCGTCGTCGCCGCGAGGAGGCCGGCCCCGAGCAGCATTGCGGCGCCCGCGTACACCGGGTAGAAGGGGTCGACGTCGGCGAGGGCGCCGCCGACGACCGACCCGAGTGCGGCCCCGAGCCCGATGGCGATGCCGGCCGCGCCCATGTTGCGCCCGTGGCCGCCGTCGAGGTCCATCAGCATCGTCATGCCGAGCGAGAACGCGCCGATAGTCGTGGCGCCGCCCAGGACGCGGACGACGAGGGCACCGACGAACCCGACCCCAAGCGCCGGCAGGGTTGCCAGGAGGAGATAGGCCGCCGCGCCCCCGACGGCGCCGGCGACGACCAGCGGAACGCGCTTTCCGAGTGCGTCGCTCGCGGCGCCCCAGACGCCCGCGAACGTAACGAACGCGGCGAACTCCGCGACGAGGAACCACATGCCGGCACGGATGTCGGTCGACGCGCCGAGCGCGGTGATGAGGTCCGGGACGCCCGGGTAGATCAGCACCTGCGAGACCAGCACCGCCCAGACTACCGTGGCCAGTCGGCGCCGGTCGGCAGCGAGGGTGCCGTCAGTCATCGCCGGCGCTAACGCACCGTCGCATAAAAGCCTCCTTCCATCGCCCGCGGTCGACCCGGCTGGTTCGTCCACCTTGCGCGTTACCGACGAGGGAAGCTCCGCTGTTCGAGTGCGTTGCCGGCAGAAATCGGGCCGGGAAACAGCCCGTGGTTCGAGGTCCCACCCCAGAGAGCAATGCGTCGTCGTGGTCGGTCGTCTAGACGCGCTTCGATCGAGCCTCCCGGACGCTGGAACCGTCCCGGACCTTGTCCTCACAGCCGGGGCACACCCGGACGTTCTCGTAGCCGGGTGGCGCGAACACTCGTACGTACTGCTCCGTCACGAACGAACCACAGTTGCTGCATTCCGGCATGTCAACACACCATACGGACTCGCCATAAGTATGGTTTTGGGCCGACACGATTCGTGACCCCAGGTGAATCGGCCGCAGTCTGGCGGTTTTATTGCTACCTCTCTAGCGAGGGACGTGATCGATTCGAGAGACGTTCCGCGAATGACGTTCGGCCGTTCGGCGAGAGACGTTCGGCCGTTCGGCGAGAGACGTTCGGCGGAGAACACACGCAACGGCCCTGGAGGGGGGGACATCGTCCGATTCGTTCGTTACTGGGTCGCGAACTTCTGGCGGACTTTCTCGATCTTCGGGTCGGCGTTGAACGTGCAGTAGGCGTCGCCGGGGTTCTTCTCGTAGTAGTTCTGGTGTTTCTCCTCGGCGCGATAGAACGTCTCGAGTGCCTCGACCTCGGTGACGACGTCGTCCTCGTAGGCGTCTTCCGCGTCCAGCTCCTCGATGTACTCCTCCGCGATCCGCTGCTGTTCCTCGTCGTGGGTGCAGATGATCGACCGGTACTGGGAGCCGACGTCCGGTCCCTGCCGATTCAGCGTCGTCGGGTCGTGGACCGTGAAGAACACCTTCAGCAGGTCGGAGTACGCGACCTCGTCCGGGTCGTACTCGATTTGCACGACCTCGGCGTGGCCGGTTTCGCCGGTGCAGACCTGCTCGTAGGTCGGGTCCTCGACGTGGCCCGCGGCGTAGCCGGAGGTGACGTCGCGGACGCCGGGAACCTCCTCGAAGGCTGCCTCGACACACCAGAAACAGCCGCCGCCGAACGTCGCGGTTTCAGTCGTCGTCATGCGCCGAAGTAGTGTGTGGAAGGATAAAGGCGCGTCGGGGGCGGTCAGCCCTGCAGCCTTCAGCGACGGGACACCCGGAATCTCCCCCTCTGCGACGACCCAGCGCAGCGGCCGTTCCGGTACCGCCAACCTTCGCCTGCGAACGGTACTTCTTTGCCCGACCCACCGAACGATCCGATATGGTTACGCTGGGACTGGTGGTCGCGGAGTTCAACGAATCGGTGACCGAGCCGATGGCCGAGGCGGCCCGCGAGGCCGCGGCGGAGCGGGACGCCGAGGTCGCCGTCGAGCAGCAGGTGCCGGGCGTGTACGACAGCCCGCTGTCGGCCGACCGGCTGGCCCGCCGCGAGGACGTCGACGCGGTCGCCGTGCTCGGGGCCATCGTTACCGGCGATACCGACCACGACCAGGTAATCGCGCAGTCGACCGCCGATTCCCTGACGGAGATCAGCCTGGACCGCGACACTCCGGTCACTTTCGGCGTGAGTGGCCCGGGGATGTCGGGGGCCGAGGCGCGCGAGCGCATCGACAAGGGCGCGGAAGCCGTTCACGCCGCAATCGACATGGTAGAATCCCTATGACGTACGAGTTCTCAGACCGCATTCAACGAGTCGAACCGAGCGCAACGCTAGCCATCTCCAACCTCGCCGCCGAGAAGGAGGCCGAGGGCGCGGACATCGTCGACCTCTCCGTCGGCGAACCGGACTTCCCGACGCCGGAGAACATCGTCGAGGCCGGGAAGGACGCCCTCGACGCGGGCCACACCGGCTACACCTCCTCGAACGGCATCCCGCCGCTCAAGGAGGCCATCGCCGAGAAGCTCCGGGGCAACGGCATCGATGCCGCGGCCGACGAGGTCATCGTCACCCCCGGCGGCAAGCAGGCGCTGTACGAAACCGTCCAGACCGTCGTCGACGACGGCGACGAGGTCGTCCTGCTGGACCCCGCCTGGGTCTCCTACGAGGCAATGGTGAAACTCGCCGGCGGGGACCTCACGCGCGTCGACCTCGCGCCCCACGACTTCCAGCTGGAGCCGGCGCTCGACGAGCTCGGCGAGGCCGTCTCGGACGACACCGAGCTCCTCGTCGTCAACTCGCCGTCGAACCCGACCGGCGCGGTGTTCTCGGACGACGCGCTCGAGGGCGTCCGCGACCTCGCCGTCGAGCACGACATCGCCGTTATCTCCGACGAGATCTACGAGCGGATCACCTACGGCGAGGACCCGACGTCGCTCGCGAGCCTCGACGGGATGGCGGACCGGACCATCACGATCAACGGCTTCTCGAAGGCGTTCTCGATGACGGGCTGGCGGCTCGGCTACCTCCACGCGACGGAGGAGTTCATCGGCGAGGCGGGCAAGCTCCACTCTCACTCCGTCTCCTGCGCGACGAACTTCGTCCAGCACGCGGGCGTCGAGGCCCTCGAGAACACGGACGCGGCCGTCACGGAGATGCGCGACGCCTTCGCGGAGCGCCGCGACCTCCTCGTCGACCTCCTCGCGGACCACGGCGTCGACGTCGCCGTCCCCGACGGCGCGTTCTACATGATGCTGCCCGTCGACGACGACGACCAGGCCTGGTGTGAGGAAGCTATCGAGCAGGCGCACGTCGCCTGCGTCCCCGGTTCGGCGTTCAACGCGGACGGCTACGCGCGGATTTCCTACGCCGCGAGCGAGGAACGGCTGCGTGAGGCCATCGAGCGGCTCGTCGACGCGGACCTTCTGTAGGAGCCTTTTTAGCCGACGGAGTTCTCGGTTTCGCGTTTTTGATTTATAAGTAGTAGCTCGGGATTTTCGAGTCGCGGATAGCTCGTGTCGGCGTTGATGTGGTAAAGTGTGGCCAAACTGTACCTGACCTACTTAAAAGAAACTGTGACTCGTTCTTCCCGGGTCAGGCTATCAAAAACTCCACCCTCCAACGAGCCGATTACGCGATGTCGCGACTCGTGTCGATCGTAACGGAATCGGCCAGCTGCAGCTTCACCGGTTCCTCCAGCGCTGCGCCGCCGCGGAACTTCGGCACCGCGAGGCGGTTCTCGACCTCGTTGGCGGTGATCGTCGTCCGGAGGTCGAAGACGACGTCCGAAACGTTCTGGGTCAGGTCGCGGTTCTCGGGGATCATCTGGCCCTTCAGGGCGTGGAGCACGGCGATCCCGCCGGTGTTGACCATGTGCGTCTGCAGCTCGTTGAGGAACCGGCGGTAGCGGGAGTGTTCCGACCGCTCGAGCGGGTCGAGCGCGTCGATGATGAGGTTCGCCTCCTCCGGGAGCGTCGACACCAGGCTGTTGGCCTGGTCGAGCGCGGCGTCGCCGCCGACGTCGCGGACGGTCGGCGACCCGACGCGGGTCTTCGTCTTCTCCATCCCGTCACGCACGGCCTGCTCCGAGCGGATCGTGGTCAGGTACAGCGTTCCGCGGGCCGAGGTGATCTCGTAGAGGAACAGCTCCGACTGGCTCGCGGGGTCGGCTGTCAGCGTGACGATACTCCCGGCCGGAATCCCACCGCCAAGCTGGCGGTCGAGGACGTTGATTCCGGTCGGGAGTCGTTTCATGGACCAGAGAAAGTCCTCCAGGGTTAATTGTTTATCGGCGCGAGGGGTGGCGAGGCCCCCGGATCCATCCTTTCCGTCTGACATCCGGCTGTCCAGCGTCACTCGAAACGCTGCAACACCCGGCCGCGATCAGCAGTCAGTTGCACGGCGGTCGTCGACGATCTCGGTCCCGACCGCGCGGTACGCGGCCGCGACGCCGGCCCGGTCCAGCACTGGCGGGTTCGCCGTCGGAACGCAACCCACGACGGGCGCGTCCAGCGCGGCCCCGATCCCCTCCGGCGGCGCGTCGGCGCCGACGACCACTGCCCCGACCGGGGGCGCATCCAGCGTGCGCGCCATCGCGGCCGTCTTCATCGTGTCGCGTATCGCCGCCGGGTTGGGAGTCGTTACGAGCAGCGTCGCGTCCGCGGTCGATAACGGCGCCGTCGCGTCGGGGCTCGCCCCGGCCGGACAGTCGACGAGGATCGGCTCGCTGTCGGCGTCCCCACTGTCAGCGTGCCCGCTGTCGACGCCCCCGTCCGCGTCGCGCTCGGTCCCGCGAAACCGA
The DNA here is from genome assembly GCF_050510935.1 of Halosubterraneus shenae. NCBI lineage: Archaea > Methanobacteriati > Methanobacteriota > Halobacteria > Halobacteriales > Haloferacaceae > Halosubterraneus > Halosubterraneus shenae. The sequence continues at coordinate 48,933 of NZ_JBNLVO010000005.1, forward strand.
GCTAACCACTCGACGACCTCGCACTCGCCTCGTGTCTCCGGAGCCGGGACGACCGTCAGTTCGCCGAGGCGCTCGATGCGGACCGGTTCCGCGTCGACGGTCGGCGGTGTCGTACTCCTGGAGGCACGCGCGTCCTGGGACGGGGTTCCGTCCCCTTCCCCGTCCTGGTACACCGCCGCGAGCCGATGGAGGTTCGGAAGGTCCCAGTCGGCATCGACGACGAGGGGGCGCCCGGGGAGCGCCGCGCCGACGCCGAGCGCCGTCGTCGTCTTGCCGCAGCCGCCCTTGCCCCCGGCGATAGCGATCATGGGGGATCTGGCGCGCAATCGGTGAAAAGGGTACGTCGGCAGCGTGACGACTAAAGGGTACGTCAGCAGTGTGACGACTCAGTCGGCGGCGTCGGTGAAAAACGGCGGTAGCAACTCGAAGCTGCGGCCGCCGAACGGGGACGTTCGGCCTCCGGAAACGCGGTGTGTTCAGTCGTGACAGCAGCCGCCGGCCTCGCCGCCGAAGTCGACGGCGAGGGGCTCGGAGATCGCCTCGTTGACGGCCTCGAGCGACTCCTCCAGCTCCTCCTGTGCTTCGAGGAACTCCGCCATCACGGGGATGGAGTGTAGCTCCTCCTGCGCGTTCTGCACGCGGTGGAGGTCCGACTGGGTCGCCTGCCCGGACTGGCGAGCCGTCATGAACTCCTCGCGGAGCTGCTCGAACTCCGCGATCTGCTCCTGGACCTCCTCGTCGTTCTCGACGGCCTCCTGAGCCGATTCGAACCGCTGGTATTCCGGCGTCTCAGCGATCCGCTCGCCGAGCTGCCGACCGAGATCCTCGATGGTCAGCTGTTCCGCGCTCATAGATCGCGATTACGGTCCCGCGCGTTTCAACCTGCCGGAACTGTCGAATCCGAAGCCGGGACCCTCCACCGAAGCGCGGACCCACCACATCGGGGGAACACTTGTTTAGCCGCAGGCCGTCGCGTCGGGTGTGCCCCCGCTCCCGCCGTCGACGTTCGCCCGCACGTTCCGCTGGCAGTGGCCGGCGACGCAGCGCGCCCTCCTCGCCGACCTCTGGGCAGCCCGCGGCTTCGAAACCCGGGTCGACGACGATGGCCTCGTCATCGCGGAACGCGACGGCGAGACCGTAACCATCGGCGTCGTCGGGCCGCTCGCGCTCTCCCCGCCCGACGCGGACGTCCTGATCGCAACCGGCCCACTCAGCGGGCGCGCGGAGTCGGCCGCGTCGGCAACGGACGCGGAGCTGCTGACGCCCGCGGACCTCCTCGAGCAGCTGCTCTACGGCGTCGACCGCGAGGACGGGAATCGTATCGCGCGCGAGTACCTCGATACGGACCTGACCGTGCCGCCGAGCGAGCCCGATTCGGGCCCCGACTATTCCCGAGCCGTCGTGCTGGTGGCCGTCGTCGTGGCCGTCGGCGCGGTGGTCGCTATCTCGGGCGTCGGCGGGCCCCTCGCGGAGGAGCGCGCCGAGCAGTTCCCGACCCCCGAGCCGGCGGACCATGCCCCCACCGAGGACGGGAGTTCGTCGGTGTCGACGGCGACGGACGACTCGGCGGACGCCTATCCCGACGGGCTCACCGGCTCCGGCGTGCGTAACGCCAGCGAGTTAGCGGCAGCGCATCGGAGCGCCATCGAGAACCGCGAGCGACGGGTGACGACGTTCTATCGCGGTCCCGCGAACACCACGACGCTACCGGGGATCGTCCAGCACGAGGTGACGAGCTACTTCCACTCGTCGGGCCGATTCAACACGACGTTCCAGGTGGTCGAACTCCAGAACGGGAGTCGGGCCAACCGAACGGTTCGGTACTGGGCCGACGGTTCGCAGCGACATCGGCAGGTCGAGACGGAGACCAATTCGAGCTACTCGCGGACGCCGCTTTCGGGTCGGTCCATCGTCGTCGCCGTCGAGGCCTTCGTCGACCGGATCTACCTGGGGGCGCTGACGGCCAACGAAACGAGCGTCGAGACGGTCCGGCAATCCGGCGTGACCGTCCATCGGATAATCGCCGCCGGCGACCCGGAGGGCTACCGGGACAACGTCACCGACTTCCGGGCGATCGCCTCGATCACCCCCGAGGGGCGGCTGATCCGACTGCGGGTGGAGTACACGCACGCACCGACCGGCGAACCAGTGGTTATCGAGGTCACATACAGCAAAATCGACGAGGTTCCGCCCCCGCCGAGACCCGAGTGGGTCGACGAGCGGACGGGCTGAATCCGCGTTCTCTCCTCGCTCCAGCGGGGATGGTCGCCGCTCCGCTACCTACTCGGTCCGCGACTGCACGAACGCGACGACGTCGCTGAGTTCGTCCGGCCCGATCCCGTGGCCCGCCTCGTACGTTTCGTAGGTCACGTCGGCGCCGACTTCGCGGAGCCGCTCGGCGGCCGCCTCCGCGCGGTCGATGGGGATCACCCGGTCGCCGGTCCCGGCGCCGACGAAGACCGGCTTGCCTTCGATGCCCTCGGGTGCCAGGTCGCTGTGGACCGCCGCAAGGTAGCCGTGGAGCGCGACGGTCCAGGCGTAGCGGTCCGGGGTCTCGAGCAGGAGCCCGAGGCTCGTGATCGCACCCTGGCTGAAGCCGAGCAGCCCGAGGTTGTCGGCGTCGAGGTCGTACTCGTCGACGGCGGCGTCGACGCTCTCGGAGACCAGGTCGAGGCTCCGACGGAAGTCCTCGGTGTGTGGCTGGCTCTGGTGGAGGCCGCCACCCGAGAGGTCGAGCTCGTACCACGTGTAGCCACCCTGCAGGCGGTCCGGCGCGCGGAAGCTGACGACGTGGAGGTCGTCCGGGAGTTCGCGCGCGACCGGCAGCAGGTCCTCCTCGTCGGCACCACGACCGTGCAACACGAAGACGGCGGGCTCGCCGCCGGTTGCGTCTTCCGGCGCAACGTGAACGTGTTCGAGCGGAATTTCCGGCATGGTCGTTATGCGTCCCCCCGACGTTTGTGCGTGTCGTCTCCGGCGAGGTGGTGTCGGTGAGGTGCTGTCGGCGAGGTGCTGTCGGCGAGGTGGTGTCGGTGAGGTGCTGTCGGCGAGGTGCTGTCGGCGAGGTGCTGTCGGCGCGGTGTTGCAAGCGAGGTGGCGCTGGTGAGATCTTGTCGCCGGGACGGCGTGGAGCCGTCGAGTTGCTGCGATCGAACATGTGAGAGGCCCCCACGTCGGCGGCTTCATCGCTGATAACCGACGGTGGAAGCGTGAGGTCGGACGATTCCGCCGAAATCGGATTCTCGAATCGAGAACCGAAATGGGCCTGCAAACGGCCCGATAAACTATCTAAACGGAGTGAACGTACCGTAACCATCTGGCAGCATTATACGGGTACCGGGCGTGGACTGGGATACACCGATGACACGACGCGTCGTCCTCCTGACTGCCGACCCCGATACGCAACACCGCGTGGAAGCGGCCCTGGCAGGCCGGCGGGTCGAAGTCGTCGACCCGACCTGTCGCGAGGCTCGGGAGGAGGGTGTCGTCGGTGACGTTGCCGTCCTCGACACGGAGACCTGCGGGGACTCGCCTCTCGACTTCGAGGCGGACCGCGTCGTGCAGCTCACCGCGAACTGCTGTGAGCCGAGCGCGCTCCGTGTGGAGAAACCTGTCGAGTCCGACGCGCTATGTGAGGCCGTCGACCGGGCGTTCAAACGCCTCACCTACGTCGAAGGGCTCGACGCGTTCACCGCGGCAGCGACCGGGCATCACCGTGGGGCTCCCGATGCCGGGCAGGCATCACTCGGGGAGTCGCTCGGGGAGCTAGTGGAAGGGTTCGATCACGCGGACTTCACGGCCGCGTTCCGGGACGCGGTCGCCGGGCACTGACGGCGGGGCCGAGAGACGGCTAGCCGCCGACCGATCGCAGAGGCACCCACCGGGGGCCGGAGTTCACACGAACGCGGCCTCCGTTCGCTTGCAGTCCGAGCCGAACTGACGCCCTTTTCGTCGTTCACGACACCGATTACGACAGTCGTTAGCGCCCGAGCGGCCCGAACGGGTTACTTAACCGTCGTCGGTGGCAATCCGTTCGTATATGAGCCGCGGGTCACCCGATGGCGATCTCACGAAAACTGGGATGGCCTTGCAACACGACAGGGAGTGGGATTACGAACTCGACCGTATTATCGAGGAGATCGAGGAGCGCGACGCCGAGACCGTCGGCCTGCAATTCCCCGAGGGACTGAAGCGACGCGGCCCGAGCGTCGCCGACGACCTCGAGGAGCAGGCGCCCGACGACGTCACGTTCATGCTCTCCGGGCAGCCGTGTTACGGCGCCTGCGACCTCGACACCTACCTGATGCGGCGGACGGACGTGTTCGTCCACTTCGGCCACACGCCGATGAAGGAGTCGGACAAGATCATCTACGTGCCGCTGTTCTCCAACGTCGACCCCTTCCCGATCATGGAGGACGCCGTCGAGCAGGAGCTCGCGGACCCCGAGGAGGACCCCGACGTCGGCCTCGTCACCACGGCCCAGCACATGAACCGCTTCGAGGAGATGACGGAGTGGCTCGAGGAGCGCGGCTACGAGGTCCACACGCGCCGCGGCGACGACCGCCTCACGAAGGAGGGCCAGGTGCTCGGCTGCAACTACGCCTCCGCCGACATCGACGCCGAGCAGGTGCTGTACGTCGGCGGCGGGAAGTTCCACCCCGTCGGCCTCGCGATGGAGCACCCGGACAAGCGCGTCGTCATCGGCGATCCCGTCAACAACGTCGTCAAGATCGCGGAGCACGACAAGTTCCTCAAGCAGCGTTACGCCGCCGTCCACAAGGCGATGGACGCGGAGCGCTGGGGCGTCATCTTCTGTACGAAGATCGGCCAGGGGCGCTGGGAGCAGGCCCAGGAGATCGTCGAGAACAACGAGAACGCCTACCTCATCACGATGGACGAGGTCACGCCGGACCGTCTCCGCAACTTCTCGATGGACGCGTTCGTCAACACCGGCTGTCCGCGGATCACGACCGACGACGGCCCGCAGTTCCACAAGCCCATGCTGACGCCGGGCGAGTACAAGGCCGCCATCGGCGAGAAGCCGCTCGACTCGATCGAGTTCGACACGTTCCACGACACCTGGTAACCCCTCCACGCCCGGACGACCGCGCAGTCGCCTTTTCACCCGTCGACGGCACTCCCTCGCCTGAAAGCACTTATAACAGCCCGTAGGAGTCCGTCGCATGCGACGCCGCCAGGTCCTCGCGAGCGGTACCGCCCTCCTCGTCGCCGGCTGTGTCGGCCAGGATGAACCCCCGGATTCGTCTCCGGGAACGCAACAACCAACCGATACCGAGGCAGCGACTTCGACACCGACGGCGACCCAGGGAGCGCGAACGACGATGACCATCCTCGACGAGCGCGTCCAGCCGGGCGTCGTCGCGATGAACAGCCCGGATTCGGTCGCCGTTCACGGCGACGGTGGGCAGTTTCTCCTGATGCAGGTCGAGGTGACTGACGGCCCGGCGCCACAGTACTCGGACCTCTCGTTCCTCGTCGCGGGCGAGCGTCACGAACCGGAGCGCTACCGATTATTTAAAAATGAGGACCTCGGCGCGCTGTACGAGTTCGACAAGGGGAAGGGATGGGTCGTGTTCGAGCTACCCGAACAGGTCGAAGCGAGCGAGCCGAAATTCGGCTGGCCGGACGGGACAGTCACGCTGTTGCCGCGGACGCGGACGCGACTCGAGACGCCGTCGCCGCCGTTCGACGTGACCTTCGAGGCACCCCCCACCGTCACCGAGGACGACTCGCCCACGCTATCGCTGTCGGTACACAACCGGGGCGAGGTCGCGGGCACCTGCGTGCTGGGGTTGAACCGCGTCGGCCCGCGCATCGCCTACACGCCGGTCCGCGAGATCACCGTCGACCTCGACGCGGGCGAGTCGATGACGAGGGAGTACCCCGCCAAGAGCCCCTACGAACCGGCCGGCGAACCGAACAGCGTCACGTACCACCTCGAACTGCTTGGCGGCGAGCGGATCAGCCGGACCATCGAACCGGCAGAGTAACTCGATCCCCTCCGCGGCCGACAGCACCGTCGGCCGCCACACAGGCCAGGTTGGATATGGCCTCCCTCCGCACGTTACTCCAGTACGCGCTCCGCGAGCGCGGGCAGCACCTCGGTCACGTCCGCGCGGACGTCGTACTCGGCGCGTCCCGAGTACCGCGTCGACTCCAGGTTGACGACCGCAAGCGATCCGCCCTGCTGGTGGCTGGGGATCGAGGCGGCCGGATCGACCGTGAGCGACGAGCCCGCGGCGACGACCACGTCGCTGGCGCGCGCGAGGTTCTTCGCTTTGCGGAGGTCCGCTTTCGGCAGTAGCTCGCCGAACAGCACCACGTCCGGTTTATAAACCCCGCCGCACGCCTCGCACTCCGGCGGGCGCTCGCCCTCGCGGACGCGCTCGCGGACCGGCTCGGCGGCGGTCGTTCGGCCGCACCCGCGGCAGACCACGCGCTCGCTGTTGCCGTGGAGCTCGATGACCGACTCCGTCCCCGCGGCCGCGTGCAGACCGTCGGTGTTCTGGGTCACGACGGCGTCGAGGACTCCGGCGTTCTCCAGCTCGGCGAGGGCCTCGTGGGCGGCGTTCGGCCCGGCGCCGCCCTCGGGGGTCATGTGCTCGTGGAGCTCCAGGCGGTCCGTCCAGAAGCCCGCCGGGTCGTCGGTGAACCGCCGGATGTGGAAGTCCGCCTCGTCGAAAACGTCGCCCCAGACGCCGTCGTCGCCGCGGAAGGTGGGGATTCCCGACGCGGCGGAGAGCCCGGCGCCGGTCAGGGCGATGGCGCGGTCGGCCTCGCGCAGCTCGCTCGCCAGCGCGGCCAGCGCGTCCGGGTCGCCACCGTCCGTCCCTTCGGTCATGATTCGCTATAGCGGGTCGGGATTCATAAGGAGTGTGCGCGACGCGCAGGGGATGCTCTCGCAATCACCGGGCCGTCCCGCTCCCGCCCCGGGCCGTCCCGCTCCCGCGCTGCTCCCGTCCCGCTCCCGCAACGGTTAGGGGACCGCCGCACGGACGCACGCCCATGACGACTTCAGACTGGGGCGACTGGCTGCCGCAGGCCGTCGCCGACGCCGACCCCGACACCGTCGCGCTCTGGTACCTGGGCTGTAACGGCTTCGCGATCAAGGGCAGCGAGGGAACGACGCTGTGGATCGACCCGTACCTGGGCACGGGCGACCCGCCTCGCACGATCCGGATGATCCCGGTTCCGTTCGCCCCCGCGGACGTCAACGAGGCGGACGCGGTGCTCGCGACGCACGAGCACACTGACCACGTTCACGGCCCGTCGCAGGCTCCCATCCTCGAGGAAACGGACGCCGACTACGTCGCGCCGGACGATTCGCTGGCGGTCGCGCGCGAGGAGGAGAACTGGCCCGCGAACTACGACGTCGCCGACGAACAGTTCCTCGAGGTCGCCGAGGGCGACCGCCTCCAGGTCGGCGAGTTCGAGATCGACGTCGTCGCCGTCAACGACCCGGACGCGAGCCACCCCGTCGGCTATGTAATCGAACACGAGTCGGGGACGATCTTCCACGGCGGCGACACGAAGCCCGCGGAGAGCTTCCCCGATCTCGCCGCCGACCACGACGTCGACCTCGGGATCCTCGCGTTCGGCTCGGTCGGCCAGATCCCGGACAAGGAGACCCGGGAGCCGAAGCGAACGAAGTGGTACAACGACGAGAACCAGGTCGTCGACGCCGCGAGCGACCTCGAGCTCGACCGCCTCCTCCCGACCCACTGGGACATGTGGAAGGGGCTGACGGCGGACCCGACGGCGCTGCACGACCACGTTCGGAGCTACGAACACCCCCGTCGGCTGGAGATCGCTGAGATCGGCGACCGCGTCGACCTGTAAGATTCCCCCTACGTTTTTAAGTGCGGTTGCGGTTAGGCCGGAACATGGATCACGCAGTCGCAGTTGTCGGTCCGACGGAGGAAGCGAAAGACCTCGTCCGCGAGGCCGGGAAACTGGCCGCGGGCGTCGATGCCGACCTCACGCTCCTCCACGTAACGACCGAGGAGGAGTACAACGACCGACGGGAGGAGCTCGAGCAGGTCTCGAACTACGAGGCCTCCTACAGCATCTCGCAGGCGATGGAGGGCGCGCGCAACTACGCCGCCGACATCGGCCGCGAGGTGCTCGAGGGGGTCGACGTCGAGTGGGAGGCTCGCGGCGCGCTCGGTGACCGCGGCGAGACGATCGTCAAGGAGGCGAACCGGATCGACGCCGACCACGTCTTCCTGAGCGGCCGCAAGCGCTCGCCGACCGGCAAGGCGCTCTTCGGCGACGCGACGCAGCGGGTCATCCTCGACTTCGACGATCCAGTGACGGTTTACACGGTCTGATCGCCCCAGCCGCCGTTTCACGCCGCTATCAACGATGTAAAACGGCCCGTGTGATTTAAGGATCCAGTAGCGAAGCGTATCCCTATGGCCGATCACGCAGCAGTAACCGTCGAGGAGGACGGGATCCGGGTGGAGAAATCGTTCTCGCGCGACGAGTTCCCCGTCCCAGCGGTCACGTTCCGTCTCGTTTCCAACCGGGCAGATCCCACGCGCGTGCGCATCGTGGACACCATTCCGGAGTCGTTCCCGATGAACCAGGTGGGCTTTCACCCGGATTACGAGAGCGAGAACTGGACCGCCTACGAGGACCACCGCGTCGAGTACGAGCGCGTGCTCGAACCCGACGAGGACGTCCTGACGGTGTTCGGCATCCGGGACGAGAACCCCGACGTCGACGCCTTCCTCACCCCGCCGCTCGTCGAGCACGTCCCCGAGGACGAGGAGATCGAGGATATCCTCGGCGGCGACAACGCCGAGCCGGTCCGCGAGGTGCTCGCGGGCGAGAGCGACTCGCTGCCGGGCATGGACGAACCGATCGTCGACTCGGAGGTCGGCGCGGGCGCGGGTGACCCGGGCGACTCGGCCACCGACGTCGACGCCGACGCCGAATCGGAAGAAACGGTCGCCGAGGGGCCCTCGGACGACGCCGTCGCCGCAGCCATCGGCGACGTCGACGAGGCCGACGGCCTGTCGAGCGAAGGCGACTCGCTGTCCGGGACCGACGGCGGGCTCGGAACGACGGGCACAGCGAGCGACGAGGACGACGTCGACGTCGAAACCGGCTCCATCGACCTCGCGGATCCGACGGCCGAGGAAGCGGTCGCGGAGGGAACCGACGAGCCAACTGGAGTCGAAGCGAAGTCGGACGACGAACCGAGCGTAGCAGGCGGGTCCGGGTCGGACGACGAAAGCCCCGAGCCGCGCACACCGGACACGGATTCGACCGCTGCCGTGTCCGTGCATGAGGACGACGCCGACGCCAACGCGGACGTGGCTCCCGAACCGGAGCCGGACCCGGCAGCCGCGTCGACGGAGTCGGCGGTGGAGGCGACCGACGGCGAGCCGGCGGTCGAGGCCGTCGAGGCGGAATCGGCCGGCGACTCCGAGGAGCTGGAGCTGGAAGATCCCGCCGAGACGGATTCGTCCGCCTCCGAGTCGGCGTCTCCGGCGTCACCCGCGACTCCAGCGGGCGGCGTCGAGAGCGTTGCTTCCGCGCTGGCCGACGAGATCCGGTCCGGCGAGGTCGACGACGAGGACCTCGAGGTGCTCCAGTCGGAGCTCGACTTCGAGACGCCGGAGAGCGTCGACGTCCGGATCGGGCGCCTCCAGTCCCGCGTCGAGGACCTCTCAGCGTACACGGAGGCGCTCGAGGAGTTCATCGACGAGGAGGGAACAGCCGAGCAGGTGCTGGACGAGGTCCAGGCCGAGCTCGAGGCGGTCCGCGAGACAGTCGCGGAGCTCGACGAGGAGCTCGACGCGGCTGCCGACGAGCGAGCGAGCATCGTCGAGGACGTCTCGACGAACGACGCCGCGATCAGCGAGGTCGACGAGGCGGTGGAAGCCGTCGAGAACGACGTCGACGAACTCCGTTCGACGCTCGACGACCTCTCGGAGAACCTCGCGACGACGAGCGAGGAGCTGTCCGACACGAGCGACCAGGTCGCCGCCGTCGAAGGGCGCGTCGACTCCTTCGACGAGGAGCTGGGCGACGTCTGGGAGGACGTGGCGGAGCTGGACGCCCGACTCACGGACGTCGAGGAGACCGCGGAGGCGGTCAGCGGTCTCCAGTCGGAGATCGAGCGCATCGACGAGGAGCTCGCTGACCTCAGGGAGTTCCGCGACAGCCTCAGCGACGCGTTCGGCGGCTGATCCGGGAGTGGAAACGCAACCCGTTTTACGCGCGATACCCGAGAGGGTGTAATGACTCAGTCGGTTCCGGTCGCCGTGCCACGCAAGGGGCGACCGCTGGAGGCCGTCCTCGAACGGCTCGCCGAGGTCTCCGACGCCGCCGAGCTGGCGGACACCGTCAGCTCGACGCTGCGGTACGAGAAGGCCGTGACGAAGGGAGAGATGACCGCCGAGAAGGGGATCTACGAGCGACTCGCGGCGTACTCCGACCCGTCGAACCCGAGCTCGCCGGAGTTCACGCTCCTCCGCGACGACCGCGACGGGAAGCCGCGCCGGATCGTCTTCGACTCCGCCACCGTCGAGATCGACGGGACGCCGGTCACGCTCGTCGGCCGCGAGGAGCCCTTCCGCGCGCTGCGGACCCACGAGTTCGCGCTCGGCTTCGACTCCGCCGACCTCGTGCTCGAGGAGGTCGTCGAGCTCCGCGAGTCCGGCATCAGCACGCTGAACGACGTCAACGAGCGGATCAACCCCCGCGACACCGACGTCCGGGTCGTTTCCGGGCTCGGCGACACTGTGTACCACACGCTGATGGCCCGCCCGGAGACGCTGCCGACCGGGGCCGACCTCGACCGCTCGTTCCTCGAAACGTACGAGGGCGAGCTCTGCATCTCGCCGCGCTACGAGCGCCTCGTCACCGCGGTTCTCGGCACAGGCGCGCTGTCGGACGTCGAGTTCACGTACCCGGCTCCCGAGCAAGAGGAGGAAGCGGCCATCGCGGAAACCGGCCTCGGCGTCTACCTGACCGTCACCGGGTCGACCGCCCGGGATTACGGGCTCGTGCTGGGCGAGCACCTCTTCCCGAGCGAGACGATGCTGATGGAGAACCAGGCGGAAGCCGACGAGCACGTCGAGCGCGTGCGCGAACTCGTCGTCGGGCCGGACCTGGAGTCGGCGCTGACGGTTTAAATCGGGTCTCCAGCTCGGGTTCGTGGAACGATTCCGGTGGTCGCGGGGTGGCCGGAGCCGTTTTCGTCACCACCAGCCCGAGGCAACGCGGTCGGATTCCGGCGCGAGGTTCACATGTGAAACCCCTCTTTGATAGTGGTTGTCGAGGATGATCCGTGTATGCCGCGCGCTGTCAACGACGACGTTTCTCTCCACTACTCGGTGGACGGCCCGAGCGACGCCCCGACCGTCGTTCTCCTGGAGGGCCTGGGCTACGGGCGCTGGATGTGGCGCTGGCTGACCGACGCCATCCACGAGGAGTACGAGGTGATCCGCCCGGACAACCGGGGAACCGGCAAGTCCGACACGCCCGAGGGGCCGTACACGATCGGCGAAATGGCCGACGACGTGGAGGCGGTGCTCGACCACCACGGTGCCGACGCCGCCGCCGTCGTCGGCGCCTCGATGGGAGGAATGATCGGGATGCAGTACGCCCTCGAGTACGACCGGGCCGAGGCGCTCGGCCTGCTGTGTACCTCCCCGGGCGGCGAGGAAGCCGTGCCAACACCCGAGGACGTGCTCGACCACATCTTCTCGACGCCGGACGAGTACAACCGGCGTGAAGCGCTCAAATATCGGATGGAGCCGGCCGCCTCCGAGGGGTTCTACGAGGCGGAACCCGACCTCGTCGAACGGATCCTTGACTGGCGGCTCGCCGGCGACGCGGCCGACGCCGGGCGGAACGCCCAGGCCGCCGCCGTGGAGGCGTTCGACGTGAGCGACCGGCTGGACGAGCTGAGCCTCCCGACGCTGGTCATGCACGGCACCGCGGACCGGGTGCTCCCGGTCGAGAACGGCGACCTCCTGGCCGACCGCCTGCCGAACGCCGAGTACGAGCGCGTCGACGGCGGCTCGCACCTCTTCTTCATCGAAAAGCGCGAGCGGGTCAACGAGCGCGTCCGCGAGTTCCTGGAGGCCCATGTCTGACGGCGACACGGTGCAAGACCTCCGACCGCATCCCCACGCGGACCGGGAGTACGGCTGGGTCGGCTCGCTGGCCGAGCGACGGGCACGGCTCTCGCCGGACCGCGTCGCCGTCAAGGACACGGCGGCCGGCGAGGAGTACACGTACGCGGACCTGAACGCGCGGGCGAACCGCACGGTCCGGTTCTTGAAAGAGAAGGGCGTCGCCAAGGGCGACCGCGTCGCCGTCATCTCCCGGAACCGGGTCGAGCTCGTCGACCTCTTCTTCGCGACGGGCAAGCTCGGGGCGGTACTCGCGCCGCTGTCCCACCGGCTGGCCGAGCGGGAGCTGGCAGCCGTCTTCGGCGACGTCGACCCCGAGCTCCTGCTCGTGGAGACGCCGTTCGGGGGCGACGTCGTCGACGCACTCGAGCGCGCGGACGCGGAGCCGACGGTCCGGGCCATCCCGAGCGACGCGGACAACGCGTGGGTCCCGTACACGAGCGAGCTTCCTGCCAACGACGACCCGGTCGACACGCCCGACGTGGCGCTGTCGGACCCGCACCTGTTCCTCCATACCGGCGGCTCGACCGGCGTGCCGAAGGAGACGGTGATCAGCCACGGCGCCATCCACTGGAACTCCTTTAACACCATCACAGCGTGGGGGATCCGCGAGGACGACGTGACGCCGATGGTGTTCCCGATGTTCCACACCGGCGGCTGGAACGTGCTCACGGTCCCGTTCTTCCACATGGGCGCGACGCTGCTCATCAGCCCCGAGGTCGACCCCGACCGTGTGCTCCGGGACGTCGAGCGCGAGGGCGCGACCGTTCTCGTCGGCGTGCCCGCCGTCCTGCGGATGATGACGACCAACGACGACTGGGACGCGACGGACCTCTCCACGCTCCGGTTCGTCAAGAGCGGTGGCGGCCCGTGCCGCGACGCCGTCATCCGGCTGTGGCGCGACCGCGGCGTCGAGTTCTCGCAGGGGTACGGGCTGACGGAGTGCGGCCCGAACAACTTCGCGATGCCCGACGACTTCCCGCCGGAGAAGACGGACAGCGTCGGGATGCCCGCGCTCCACGTCGACGCCCGCATCGTCGACGACGACGGCGCTCCGGTCGATCCCGGCGACATCGGCGAGCTTGAGCTCGCGGGCCCGCACGCGGCTGACCGGTACTGGAACAACCCCGAGGAGACCGAGGAGACCTTCGGAAACTGGGTGTCGACGGGCGACCTCGCGCGCGTCGACGCGGACGGCTACTTCCACATCGAGGGACGGAAGAAGAACATGTTCGTCTCCGGCGGCGAGAACGTCTACCCGCCGCAGGTCGAGGACGCCATCGCCGACCATCCCGCCGTGGACGAGGTCGTCGTCATTGGCGTCGACGACGACCAGTGGGGCACCGTCGGCAAGGCCGTCGTCGAGGGCGACGAGTCGCTCACCCTCGAGGAGCTGGAGTCACACCTCGCCTCGCGGGTCGCCCGGTACGCGATCCCGAAACGCCTCGCGTTCGTCGACGAGATGCCGATGAGCGGGCCCTCGAAGATCGACCGGGCCGCCATCAACGAGCGGTTCGAGGGCGAATGACCGACCGCGTGGTCCCGCCGCGGGGGCGACGGCCCCCGTGTGTCCCGGGTTTCATCCACGGACGCGCATTCATTTATAATGGTTAATAATTATGTGGGTGCGGGTGAATCCTCGGCCATGATCGACCTCACGATGGACATGGAGCAGTTCGACTGCCCGTTCATCGACACGTCCGCGGACCACGAGGTCGCCTTCTCCACGATGCACTGGCAGCTCGACACCGCCGCCGAGGAGCTCGAAACCAGGCTGCTCGTCGACAGCCCCGACCGCTGGGAGCTCGACGCCGGGCTCACGGCGCTGCGCGAACACGACAACATGAACGACTACCGGCTGTTCTCGAAGGAGGACGGCACGGCCGTGATCCGGACGGTCATCGAGCAGACGAACGCGATGACCACGATCACCGAGCACGACGGCTACATCACGGGGCCGTTCCACATCGAAGACGGCAGCGAGCTCTGGCAGGTCGGCTTCGACGACGCGACGACCGTCGACGACGCCCTCGTCGACCTGGAGAAGGGCAACGAGTTCACGGTCGAGGACGAGCGCGACCTCGAACTCCACCAGCTCCACGATCTCATGCAGAACGCGGACGCGGCCGCGACCCTCCTCGAGGCCTGCCGCGATCTCTCCGACGTCGAGCGAGACACCATCACGACGGCGGCCGAGGCCAACTACTTCGACTCGCCCCGGGAGGCGACGCTGTCGACGCTGGCCGACGAGTTCGACGTGTCGACCGCGGCCGTCTCGAAGAACATGCGCCGCGGCGAGAAGAAGCTCCTCCGTAGCGTCGTCGAGGCGCTCGAGAACATGGAGTAGGGGGGCGCTCGAGCGCGACGCTCGACTGCGGCAGCCGCCCGGACAGTCCACTGTTGGGAACCACGTGCCTGCTGGCGATCCCCGCAAAAGCCGCAGAGCAGGTTAGCATGTTAACCAGCCCCACTTTGGGGGATGGCGTCCACGCTATAGGGTATGCGGGACGACACCACACGACGACGATACCTGAAAGGTACCGCGACCGCTGGTTCGCTCGGGATCGCCGGTCTCGCTGGCTGTTCGGGCGGAAACAGCGGGGGAACTGCTACCGACGCCGACGACGGCGGCTCGACCGACTCGGGCGACGAGGCGGAGACGAGCGCCAGCGCCGAGGGGACGCTCTCCATCGGCGTCATGCAGCCCGTCACCGGCGACCTCCAGTACTACGGTCAGCAAGCGCTGTGGGGGTTCCTCTCGGGACTCGCACACAAGTTCGACCAGGACCCGATCGATACCGGCACGACCGGGACGCAAACGATCGACGCCGGGAGCTGGGACATCGAGCTCCACATCGAGGACACGAAGTTCTCGCCGGACACGGCCCAGTCCGTCGCGACCGATCTGGTCGACAGCGTCGGCGTCGACGTCCTCTTCGGGACGGCGTCGTCGGCGTCCGCGCGCCGTGTCGTCGAGACGGTCGCACTCCCCTCGGAGACGCCGTTCGTCGCCGGCCCGGCGGCCGCGACGGACATCACGTCCAGCTCCGAGACCTGCTCGGAGCTCGTGTTCCGCGCGTCCGAGAACACGGCGATGGACGCCCGCTCCGGCGGCCGCTACGTCGCCCGCGAAACCGACGTCGAACGCGTGTACATCATGGCCGCCGACTACACGTTCGGTCGCTCCGTCGCCGAGAACTACCGGAAGGTCCTCGAGAGCGAGGGCGTCGAGATCGTGGGCGAGAAGTTCGTCCCTCGGGGCTACTCCGAGTTCGACGGGCTCTACCAGAACGCCGTGGAAGCGAACGCCGACGCGGTCATCGGCGGCTTCACCGTGGTGACGCTGCCGCAGTTCCTCGGCACCGGCCTCGAGGGCGACTACGGCCTCCGGCTCTTCGGCGGCTTCGGCACGCAGATCAGCATGAAGGCGATCGGCGGCGTCGCCCAGCGCGTCCTCGGCGAGCCGTTGACGGAGGAGAAGATCCGCGACGCCAAGCTCGGGCCGTTCACGACGCGGTACCACTGGAACCAGTACGACAACCCGATCAACGAGTCGTTCGTGGAGACCTACAAGAGCACGTACGGGGTGGTGCCCGACCTGTTCACCTCGGGGACGTTCACGGCTGCGTCCGGCATCGTCCAGGCGGTGGAAGCGAGCGGCTCGACGGAGGGTGCCGACGTCGCCGCCGCGATGCGCGGGATGACCGTCGCCGAGACGCCGAAAGGCGAGGACGGCTACACCTACCAGGAGTACAACAACCAGGCGCGGTCGGCGATGACGGTCTCGTACCCGGTGCCTGACGAAGATGGCGAGTGGGGCGCACCGATCAAGCCGGGCGCGCCGCTGGCGACGATCGACAAGAGCGAAACGACTCTGCCGGCCGAGGACGTGGACTGCTCGCTGTAAATGGCCCTCAGAACCACCGGACTCACGAAGCGATTCGGGGGACTCACCGCGGTCGACGGCGTCTCCTTCGAGCTCGCGCCGGACGAGTGCTGCTCGCTCATCGGGCCGAACGGCGCCGGCAAGACGACGTTCTTCAACCTGCTCACGGGCGCGCTGGAGCCGACCGCAGGTTCCGTCGAGTACCGGCCGTCTACCGGAACGAGCCGGACGGGTGCCGTGGGTGATGGCGGGGTCGCCGGTGACGGCGGCGCCGTCGGCGATGGCGGAGACGGCGCGGATGGTGGCGACGCCGCCGCCGGACGCGACGGCGGCGACGCTCCGGGGGCCGACGGCTGGGTCGACGTCACCGACTACGACACCGACCAGACCGCCCTCGCCGGCCTCCATCGATCCTACCAGATCACGAACGTTTTCGCCACGTCGACGGTGCTGGAGAACGTCCGCGTGGCCGCGCAGGCCCACGGCGGCACCGACTCCTGGAAGGTGTGGCGCAACGCGGACTCGTTCACCGAGTACACCGAGCAAGCCTACGCCATTCTCGACCGCGTCGGCCTCGCCGACCAGGCCGAGACGGTCGCGCAGAACCTGAGCCACGGCCAGAAGCGGAACCTGGAGGTCGCCATCGCGCTCGCGGGCGACCCCGACGTGCTGCTGCTCGACGAGCCGACCTCCGGCGTCTCGACAGACGGGATCGACGAGGTCAAACGCCTCATCGACGACGTGGCCGAGGACCACGCGGTCCTGCTCGTCGAGCACAACATGGACGTCGTGATGGAACTCTCGGACCGCATCGCCGTCCTCCACCAGGGCGAGCTCATCGCCGACGACGACCCGGCGGCGATCCGCAACGACGAGCGCGTGCAGGAAGCGTACCTCGGTGGCTACGATCCCGACGAGCATCGCGTTGCCTCCGCGGGTGGCTCCGGCTCCGGCTCTGGCTCTGGCTCTGGCTCAAGCGACGCCACTGAGGACCGCGACGCCAATGGCTCCCCGGGGGGTGACTCGCCGTGAGCCTCCTCTCAATCGAGGACGTCCACGCCTACTACGGGGAGAGCCACGTCCTCCAGGGCGTCTCGCTCGACGTCGACGAGGGCGAGGTCGTCGCGCTCATCGGCCGCAACGGCGTCGGCAAGACGACGACGATTCGGTCGATCCTCGGTCTCACACCGCCCCGGGAGGGGACCGTGCGGATTCACGGCGAGGACGTGACCGGCGAGGAGACCCACGAGATCGCCCGCCGCGGCGTCGGCTGGGTGCCGGAGGAGCGTCGGCTGTTCTCCCACCTGACGGTCGACGAGAACGTCCGGATCGCGACGCCGGAGCCCGACATGGTCGAGGCGGCGTACGAGACCGCCTACTCGACGTTCCCGGAGCTGAAGTCCCACCGCGAGAAGGACGCCGGCGACCTCTCGGGCGGCCAGCAGCAGATGGTCGCCATCGCCCGCGGGCTCGTCGGTGACAACGACCTGCTGCTCGTCGACGAGCCCAGCGAAGGGCTTGCGCCACAGATCGTCGAATCCGTCGCCGAGGCGCTGCGGTCGGTGTCCACCGAGACGACGATCCTCCTCGTCGAACAGAACTTCCCGCTGGCGATGGATCTCGCCGATCGGTACTACCTCATCGACCACGGCACGGTCGTTGACTCGGGCGACACGGAGGGCGTCACGCAGGAGGACGAAACGATCCGGAGGTACCTCTCCGCATGATACCGCTGGATCCGACACCGGCGTCGCTGGGCGCAACCGGGATGCTGGCCCTCACCGAGAGCATCTCGACGGTCACGCGAATCGTGCTCGACGGGCTCTCGAAGGCGTCGCTGTTCGTCCTCATCGCCAGCGGCCTTAGCCTCATCTTCGGCCTGATGGGCGTCATCAACTTCGCGCACGGGTCGCTGACGATGATCGGCGCGCACCTCGGCGGCGTCGTGATGGTCGTCGCGGTGACGAGCGGGACGGGCGGGATCACTCGCCTCGTCCTGTTCTTCCTCGCAGTCGCGGCCGTCTTCGCCGTCATGACGCTCGGCGGCGCGATGCTGGAGAAGACGCTGATCCGGCCCGTCTACGACCGGGCGCCGCTGTTCCAGATCCTGCTCACGTTCGGACTCGTCCTCGTCCTCGACGAGGTCGCCCGGATCGTCATCGAGCTGCGCGGCATGCAGCCCTCCAGCGAGTGGCAGGACGCCATCGGGACGAAACCGGACTTCCTCGCGTCCTCCTACCAGGTCGCCGGCGTCTCCACCGGGGGGTTACAGCTGTTCGAGGTGTTCGTCGGCGCCGTCGTCGTCGCCGCCATCTGGCTGTTCCTCACGGAGACGCGCTACGGACTCTACATCCGCGCGGGCAGCGAGGACTCGGAAATGGCGGAGGCGCTCGGCATCGACATCCGCCGGGCGTTCACCGTCGTCTTCGGCGTCGGTTGCGGCCTCGCGGGCGTTGCCGGCGTGATGCTGATGTGGGACGCGCGCTACGGCGCCTCGGTCCCGCTTGGGGTCGAGACGCTGCTCATCGCGTTCATCGTGGTCATCATCGGCGGCCTCGGAAGCTTCAAGGGCACCGTCGTCGCGGCTGTACTCGTCGGCTTCGTCGACGCCGTGATGACGTGGGTGTTCCAGAACCACGTCGCGTTCCCCGGACTGCCCGAGATGGTGATGTTCCTCGTGTTAGTCACGGTGCTCGTCGTCCGCCCGCAGGGACTGTTCGGGCTGGAGGAGGTGGGCGGCCATTAGCCCATCCGACCGCGGCCCGGAGGACGACGCCGGGTTCAGTCGAGCCGAGTCGACGACGGACGAGGGGTCCGTCGCTGACGACGTGCCGCCTGAACCCGACGAATCCGCGGACGCGACGCCGGGTGCGGACGCGCCACCCGGCCACGGCGGCGAGGCCCACCCGGACGCGACGGGCGAGGCCGTCGCGGACCGCCCCGAGGGTCCGGGAGCGTACGCGAAGCAGTACGCGCGCGACCACGTCGTCCACGTCGGCGTCGTCGTCGCGTTCGCGCTCTACCCGGCGGTGTTCAGTTACCTGCTGTCGACGCCGCTGGGCGACGAGTTCGCCGTCCTGTTGCCCCCGCTGCGGACGATGATCGCCGTCTTCTACGTCGGCCTGTTCGCGATGAGCTTCGACTTCGTCTCGGGGTACACCGGCTACCTTTCCTTCGGCCACGCCATGTTCTACGGCTCCGGCGCGTACTTCGTGGTCATGGCGGCGAACGGGAAGCTCCCGCTCGTCGGCGCGGGGACGTCGTTCATGGTCCTCATCGTCGCCGCCGCCGTGCTCGGGGCCCTGCTGGCGCTGCTGGTCGGGTCGGTTTCGTTCCGACTGACCGGCGTCTACTTCGCGATGGTGACGCTTGGCTTCGCGGAGGTCACGCACGTCTTCGTCCGCAACTGGGGCCGCGTGTCCGAGAATCCGCGCGACGGCGCAGCCGTCACCTCGCCCGAAGGGTTCGAACTCGGCGTCCCGTTCGTCGACAGCCTCCAGTTCGCTATCGGGCGGCTCGTCGGCGACAGCTTCGAGAACGCGCTGGGGCTCGGCGTCGAGATCGGGACGGCGGAGCTCTCCTACTACCTGATCGGCGCCGTCGCGTTGCTCTGCTACTTCGCGATGCAGCGGATCATCCACTCCCCGTTCGGCCGCGTGATGGTCGCCATCCGCGAGAACGAGGAGCGCGCGCGGGCGATCGGCTACGACACGTTCTGGTACAAGATGGGTGCGTTCGCCATCAGCGGCGCGTTCGCGGCCGTGGGCGGCGCCCTGTTCGCCGGTTACCGGCGGTCCGTCGCGCCGGAGAACACCTACGATCTGTTCGTCACCGCCGACGCGCTGCTGGCGGCCATTATCGGCGGCTTCGGGACGCTCGCCGGACCGCTGTACGGCCACCTGTTCCACGAGTTCGTCGGCGGCATCCTGACGACGGAATCCCACGGGCTCGCTCGGTACCTCCGGGAGACGCTACCGGAGTCGGCGCTGAGCGCCGACCTCGCCGGGGTCACGCTGCTCGAAGTCGTGAACGTCCTCGTCGACGGCCGCGCCTCGCTGTACCTCGGGATCATCTTCATCGCCTTCGTCCTGTTCGTCCCGCGGGGGATCGTCGGCACGCTTCGCGACCGACTCGGCGGCACGGTCGCCGCAACGCTTCCCGACCAGGTGCGCCGCTACCTGCCGTAGGCGCGCTCCTCCACTTTCCTCCATTAACGCTCATGACACACGCTCGTTCACCAACGCAGTACCGCACTCACGCGGACACAGTGACCACGACGAACGGCTGCGCGAACACGACCACGTCGACGAACGGGGTGATTCTACCGTGACCACGGTCGGCATCACCGGTTTCGGGACCTACGTCCCCGACGACCGGATTACCGGCGAGGAGATCGCCGCGCAAAGCGGAATCCCCGAGGAGATCGTCATCGAGAAGATGGGCGTCGTCGAGAAGCACGTCCCTCCACCGGACGACGACCATGTGACCGACATGGGGATAAAGGCGGCCGAGGCCGCCCTCGCCGACGCGGACCGCGCTCCCGAGGACGTCGACATGGTGCTGTATCACGGATCGGAGTACAAGGACCACTACGTCTGGAGCGCGGCCGCCGACGTCGCGGAGCGGCTCGGGGCCGAGAACGCCTTCGCGACCGAGAGCTACACGCTCTGTGCGGGGGCCCCCATCGCGATCCGACAGGCCCGGGCGCAGCTCGCCCTCGACCACGTCGACACCGCGCTGCTCGTATCGGCCAGTCGGGAGGAGGACCTCGTCGACTACGGCAACCCCGACGCATCGTTCATGTTCAACTTCGGCAGCGGCGCGAGCGCGGCCGTGCTCGAATCGGATCCGGGCGACGGCGCCCGTGCAATCGTCCACGAGAGCGCCGCCAAGACGGACGGCTCCTTCTCGCGCGACGTGGTCATGCCGGCCGGCGGCTCCCGGAAGCCACCGAGCGAGGAGACGCTGGCCGCGAACGAGCACACCCTCGACGTGCCGGATCCGGAGGGGATGAAGGAACGGCTCGCGCCCGTGTCGCTGCCGTCGTTCCTCGAGGTCGCGGACGACGCGCTGGACCGTTCCGGCCTCACGCGCGAGGACGTCGATTTCGTTGCCATCACCCACATGAAGCGGTCGTTCCACGAGCGCGTCCTATCGGAACTCGGCTGTGACCCGGAGACGGACAGCGTCTACCTCGACAGCTACGGTCACGTGCAGAGCGTCGACCAGCTGCTCGCGCTCGAGGAGGGTCTCGACCGCGACCTGATCGCCACCGACGACGTCCTGCTCTTCCTGGCGGCCGGCACCGGCTACACCTGGGCGGCGACGGTGCTTCGCTGGCGTGAGTAGGCACTCGACCCGTCGCTGGCAGCGTCCTTTATAAGTCGCTGCCGACGCCTTTTATATATCGCTGCCGATCGGCGGAATCTCTCGCTGGCAACCGCCGAGTCACGCCGTCTGCAGCAACACGACCGCCGACAGAATGAGTCCGCCGCCGGCGACGGTCGGGAGCGACAGCGGCTCGGCGAAGAGGATCACGCCCAGCGCGACTGTGACGAGTGGCTCAGCCGTGCTGATGATCCCGGTTCGGCTGGCCCCGATCCGGCTCAGGCCGGCGAAGAACGTGAACACCGGGACCGCCGTACCGAGCAGCGCGACCCCAACCAGGATGCCCCAGGCCGTGGGCGTCCCGGGGATGGCCAGATCGTTCGTGATCGAACCGCCGACGAGGAACGTCAGGCCGGCCGCGGGCAGGACGTGAGCCGTCAGCAGGAGCGAATCGGTGGTCTCCAGCACGGCGCGCGAGACGGTGATGTACACGGCGTAGGTCAGTGCGGCAGCGATCATGATCGCGACGCCGGTCTGGGAGGCGCCAGCCGGATCGGCGCCGACGACGAGGCCGACGCCGCCGAGCGCGAGCGCGAGGGCAACCACCGTCGTTCGCGTGACGCGCTCGCCGACGGCGACGACCGCGAGCAGGACGACGAACGCGGGGTACGTATAAAAGACGATGGCGACGAGCCCGGCCGTCATGTACTCCAGTCCGAGGAAGAAGAGCCCGCTCATCGTCGCGTAGCCGAGCGACCCCAGTCCGACGGCCGCGAGCAGCGTCCGCCCGCGGAGGGGTCGGAGTCGTCCCTGCGCGAGGAGGACGCCCCAGACCGCCAGCGTCGCGACGAAAAACCGGTAGAGGAGCACCGTCGGGATCGACAGCCCGGCCCCCTGGGCGTAGGTCCCAAAGATACCGAGGGTGCCGAAGCCGACGCCGGCGATCAGTACGAGCAGGACGCCGACGCGGTCGTGGTCACGCTCGGCGGCGGTGCCCGCCGCGTGTTCGGCCATATTCCCCACTTCACGAGGACGGTTGTAAACACGTCGTCACGTGGCGGCGTCAGCCGGTATTCCCTGCCGAGTTAGTCCTCGTGCGGCGTCGAGAGCGCGGTGGCTTCCCCCGAGATTGCAACCTCGTCGCGGTCGGGGACGCGAGCGACCGTCTCGACGCGGATCCGGTCGCCGCCAGGTTCCTCCTCGACGGTCGCGGTGGCGACGACGCGGTCGCCGAGCTGGACGGGGTTCTCGAACCGCAGGTCCTGCGAAAGGTAGATGACGTCGCCGGGGAGGTCGGCCATGGCGGCGCTGATCACCCCCGCGCTCAGGATGCCGTGTGCGATGCGCCCGCCGAACATCGTCTCGCCCGCATACGCTTCGTCGAGATGGATCGGGTTGTCGTCGCCCGTGATCTCGGCGAAGGCGTCGACGTCTTCGGCCGACAGGACCGTCTCCGCGCGCGACTCGTCGCCGACAGAGGCAACTGGCATACGGTACCGTTCGTTGCCTGACGGTTCAAACAGGGGGTTCAGTCTCGAACCGTTTCCGAGTCGCCGGCGACCAGCAGCGTTCCCCGGTCGTCGACTTCACCCGCGACGTTCAGTTAGCTGATCGAGTAACCGCCGTCGACGACGAGGCCGTGCCCGCTGACGTACGCCGCATCCTCCGACGCGAGGAAGGCGATGCAGCCGGCCACCTCGTCGGGCTCGCCGAGTCGCCGAAGCGGATACTGGCGCTCCATGCGCTCGCGGGCCTTCTCCGGGTCGTCGGCCTCGGCGAAGAAGGACTCGCCCATCGCCGTTTCGACGAAGCCGGGGCAAACCGCGTTCGCGCGGACGCCGTGCGGGCCGGCCTCCGCCGCCACGGTTCGCGTGAAGTTGAGGACGGCCCCCTTCGAGAGCGTGTAGGCCCCCTGGCGCGGGAGCCCGATCATCCCCCCGAGCGAGGCGACGTTGACGATCGCGCCCTCGCCCTGCTCTTTCAGAACCGGAAGCGCAGCCTGGCACCCGTTCCAGACGCCACGGACGTTGACGTCGAGGACCCGGTCGAACGTCTCGGCGTCCGTGTCCTCGATGCTCTCGAGCGGGTGCGCGATCCCCGCGTTGTTCACGAGTACGTCGAGCCCGTGTCGCTCGGCGACGGCCCGGACGACCGCGTCGAACTCCTCGGCGTCAGTCACGTCGAGCTCTCGGAAAACTGCGTCGCCGCCGTCGTCTTCGATGGTCGCGACCGTCTCCTCGCCGCCCTCCGTGTCGACGTCGGTGACGACAACGGTGGCGCCCTCGTTCGCACAGCGTTCCGCGGTCGCCTGCCCGATCCCCTGTGCCGCCCCGGTGACGAGGACGGTTCGTCCCGCAAATCGCGAAGTCGTGGTATTCGGTGACACGGTCGTAACGGGTGAAACAGCCTCAAAAAGGTTGGCCGCGTGACCCTTGCACTCGGAGCGTTACGACGACCTTCTCGTAGCGAAGGTGCATTCGAATGGTACGGGCCGGAAACCCGATATTCGGGATATATGCCGGCTCTACGGCCAGTTCGTCTCTCCGGCGCTGGCAAGGCTCTCTCGAACGTTTTGTATAGCGACATGCAGTTTATGTGGTCCGCGTTGGACGAACATCACTTCGTGAATGCTCAACTTCTAAACTATTTCTTCGCGAATAGGCCGAGAATCGGTGGCCGGTTGCAGCAGTTACTCTCGTAGCGAGAATACGAATCGATCCCGCCACCGAGAGCTACTCCGTGACCGTGTAGATGTGGTCCAGATAGGTTTCGCGGATGCGATTCCCCCAGTCGTGAGTGTACGTGTCGATGACGTCGTCGCCGACGTCGCCCCGGAGGTACTTCACGATACCCCGATCCCCGATGCTGTCCCGGAGATACGTCGTGAAGAAGTGCCGGAAGTAGTGCGGCGTCACGTTCTCCTCGGCCGACCCACCGGTCCGGTACCAGCCGGCGTCGCGAGCGTGGCCCTCGACGATGTGGTGGACGACGTTCGGCGTCAGGCGGTCCCCCCAGCTCTCGACGGTGCCCATGAACAGCGGCTCCGTCTCCGAGACCGGATCCGGGCGGATCGCTAGCCACTGCACGAGGATCCGGCGGAGCTCGTCGTCGATCGGTATCGTCGTGCTCCGTTTACGCTTGTTCGAGGCGGTCCGCACCTCGCCGCCGCTCCGCTCGCCGTACGAATGGTCGGCCGGCACGTACAGCGAGTCAGGGCGGCCTGAGAGCGCTGGACGCGGCTCTCTGGCGGTTTCCACGCCCGAGAGGTTCACGTCCTTGAGGTCGAGGTTACACAGCTCTCCCGACCGAATCCCGGTCTTGAGCAGCGTGACCACAATGGCTCGGTGAAGGGGATGGCGGATGTCGGCGACGAACTCCTGCATCTCGGGGAGGGAGACGTCCCGGCGCTGTGGGTCGGTGTCGATGGACTCGTCCATCTCCTCGATGACGAGCGACATCGGGTTCTCGTCGTGCCGATCGACGCTTTCGAGATAGGTGTAAAACCGGTTCAGGTAGGAGGCGTACGTCGCCACGGTGCTTTCCCCCTTCGTCGACCGCAGCTCGTGGACGTACGCCATGCAGTCGCGGTAATCGACCTCCGTCGGGGACTTGCCGAACTCCTCGTCGACGAACGATTCGAACTCCGTCAGCACGCGCCGGTAGAACTCCGCCGTTCGCTCGTTGCGGCCGTGGTACTCGATGTCCTCGATGAAGTACTCGACGGCGCTCTGGCTACTCATCGACGATCACGTACCCCCCGTCCCGACCGCTGTACCGCACGACGTTCGACTCCTGCAGGTTCTCGAGGGCGGCCTCGAGGTCGTCCTCGAGGTCCGCAGTGAGCGTCTCGACGAGCGTGTCCCAGCCGAGCGAGCCCTCTCGGCGCAGGGCTTTGGTGACGCGACCCTCCAGGTCCCCGCTCGACTCGGCGGTCTCGGTGTCCGCGTCGTCGACATCTTCGCTCGGCTCGTCGATCGAGACGTCCACGTCGAAATCGCTCCGTCCAGCCTGGACCATCGTCCGGACGAACTCGCTCTGGCTCATGTCGAGTTCGTCGGCGTGCTCGGCCCAGATCTCCTTTTGATATCGAGGAACGTATGTTTTCACTGCAGTCCGATCGTCGGCTTCGCTCATGGGCCAGCAATATCGACCCGGGATTATGAATCTACCTACAACCACAAATAAGGGTCTTTATTTGTAGATATAGTTCCCTCATTTCGGTGATTTTGTACACTAGACTGTGATTCTAGTACTTTAAAACCGCACTAATAGTCCCACGATCACAGATAAGAATCCGTGCGAAATTTCGAGTGATCCGGAGATCGGCGATCATCAGCGATAGTCGGCATACCGAATCTATTGATAAACCAGTTTTGTGATAGTTCATTCCAATGACGATATCTCTCGAGAACAGGATCGCGTTCGACCGATTTGGACACACCTGCAGTACCGATCGAGACCGCGCCGAGATTTCTCACTCAGAGGGTCGATCGGCGCTCAGAGGATGCCCAATCTCCGGGCGTGTACCCCAGGGGTCAGACGGGTAAAGTCCGGTTCCATTTTAGCCAAGATCTCGCCCAATACTGTCAATTGAGCTGATGGTTTCCCGTTCCACGATTTGTTGTGCTTGTACCGATCTTCGTTAGCCATCAACATTGATTATGGCGTCCGTAGTCACGACGCGCTCGTTTCGGAACCTGGTGCTGACCACGTTTTTCAGAATGATTCACTCTCGTTTACAACCCATATCTCGACCGCGGAGCAAACAGCGTCACTCGGCAAGTAACCGCCGCTGTTGGACGGCGTTCACGAGCGAGCGCGGGGGTCGGTGGGTACCGCGTGGATAGAGGCGTCAATCTAATCTCTCCCGGGTCTCAGCGCTGAGTCAGTGATCGTCCACCGTCGCCGCCGTGGCCACGACAATTCATTCGATTCTCTGCTCCCAGGGGGCTTGTTCGACATCAGTAATCAACGAATCTGGTTCTCGGTTCCATCGATAAACACCTGTATACGATATCGTTCGCAGGTCAACTTCAGCTCGGCTCCCGCTGTTTCTTCAGATTGTAGCGCCTGACTGCCATGTTCAGGCGCTCCACGTCGCCGTCCCGTATCTGATACGATCGCTGTGGCGCGATGACGGATACCGTCGCTCTCTGGAGCCTGCGTGGTCGCCTTCGCCGGCACCTTACCGGATCGCCGTCATCCGATCACCTTTGAAGACGTCACAGACAAGCCGACGGGGACCAACACGTTGACTCTCCGTGAGGGGTATTTTAAAAGCCGATCCGACCACCCGAAATTCTGTTGCTCTGGATCCGACTCTTCCACTGACCAGGATCAAACGGATAAATCCTATTTCGCTATACCAATTCTTCCTCCGATCGATCCATCGAGATGCCAGCGAATACAGCCATCTGACCCAAGTAACTCGAGGGAATCGCCAGCCGGAACCGGCGACGTTTCGGTTCGATTGCAGTGACGACAGGTTCTTGTGACAATCCGGCGAACCCCGGAATCATGACCACCGACGACGACTCCGTGCCCGCGGCGGCGACGCCCACGGTTGGCGAAGCGGTCGTCGACCGCATGCTGGACCACGGGATCGATACGGTCTTCGGTATTCCCGGCAAGCAGACCCTCCCGATGAATCGGGCGCTCGCTGATCGCCCCAGCGCGCGGTTCGTCGTCGCGCGCCACGAGACGGCCGTCTCGCATCAGGCGTGGGGGTACGCCGAAACCCGCGAGCCGGGCACGATGGCCGCGACCGTCGTGATCCCGGGACCGGGCGACATGAACGCGATGAACGGGCTGAAGAACGCCCTCAACGACACGACCCCACTCCTCCACGTTGCCGTCGAGACCGAACACGAGGTCCGCGGCGGTGACGGGATTCACGAGACGCCGCCGGACACCTACGACAACGTCGTCAAGGAGAACATCCTCGTCGAGAACGCCGAGGGCGCGGCTGCGGCGATCGACGCGGCGATCCGGACCGCTCGCGAGCAGCCGCAGGGTCCCGTCCGGGTCGGGATCCCGAAGGACTTCCTCGCCTCGCGGGTCGAGCAAGCCGAGGTCGCGCCGGTCGACCCGCGCACGCAGCAGCGTCCGGGCGAGGACGCGGTTCGCGAGGCCGCGGAGGTGCTGGCGGGCGCGAACGAACCGGTGATCGTCGCCGGCGGGGGCGTGCGCCGCGCGGGCGCGAGCGACGAACTCGTCGCGTTCGCGGAGCGACTGGACGCCCCGGTCGTAACGACTTATAAGGGAAAGGGGACGATCCCGGAGGACCACCCGCTCTCGGCCGGCGTGCTGTGTGGCGCGTCGAGCACCGAGCTTCGCGACCTCCTCGCGCGGTCGGACGCCGCCCTCGCCGTCGGCTCCGACCTCGACGCGGTCGCGACGGGCCACTGGTCGGTCGACCTCCCCGACGACCTGGTCCACGTGACCCTCGGCGCCGACGACATCGGCGAGGGGTACGAACCGGCGGTCGGGCTGGTCGCAGACGCGAGGCTGACCCTGGACGCGCTTCGGGAGTCGATTTCCGAAAATCCCTCCGCCGCGAGCGGTAGCGAGCGAGCTGGGTCCGTCCGGGCTGCCGACCGCGCCCGGATCGACAGGCTGCTCGACTCGCGAGAGGGGGACGAGCCGCTGACGTCGCCGGGGACGCTCCGTCGCGTGCGGGACGCTGTTCCCGAGGAGGCGATCGTCACGGCCGACGCGGGCGGCTTTCGACTCTGGACGCTCGTCACGTTCGCGGCGTTCGGCCCGCAGTCGTACGTCAATCCGGGCTCGTGGGCGACCATGGGTACCGGCGTGCCGTCGGCAATCGGTGCCAAGCTCGCCAATCCGGACCAGGACGTCGTCGCGCTCGCGGGCGACGGCGGGCTGATGATGTGCATCCACGAGCTCCACACGCTGGCGGCGGAGGACGTCGACGTGACGGTCGTCGCGCTCAACAACGACGATTACGCGATCATCAGCGAGGAGGCGGACCGGACGTACGGCTTCGACCCGGGGACGTACGGCTGGGCAGATACCGCGCTCGACCTCGTCGCCATCGCGGAGGGGATGGACGTCGACGCGGAACGCGTCACGGACGGCGACGCCGTCGGTCCGGCCGTCGAGCGAGCGATGGCCGTCGACGGGCCCGCGCTCGTCGAGGTGATCACGGACCCGCAGGAGCCGCAGGCGAGCGAGTGGATGACCCGCGAGCTGTGAGGGCGGGTCGTCGTCACCGGTGCCGTCGCCGCTGCCGTCGTCATTGCCGTCGCCGCTGCCGTCGAGTCGGCTCCCGTAGCGCGTCACATCGCTTAAGAGGCGCGACCGGCGACGGTGAGGCATGACCGACGAGGGCCGGCAGTTCAGCCGCGCCGCCGGCGTCAACGTCCTCGGCAACGCCGTGAAGATCGTCGTCGAGGGCGCGGTGGGCGTGACCTTCGGGAGCGTCGCCCTCGTCGCCGACGCGGCCCACTCGGTCGCGGACCTCGTCGCCAGCATCGTCGTCTTCGTCTGGGGGAGCGCCGTCTACGACGAGCCCGACGAAACGCATCCCCACGGCCATCAGCGCATCGAGCCCCTGACCGCCCTGTTCGTCGGCGCGGTCATCGTCGTCCTCGGGGTGAATCTCCTCGTCGAATCCGTCGGCGGTATCCTGCGGGGCCCGGAGGTGACCTTCGACCCGCTGCTGATCGCCGCCATCGCCTTCTCCGTCGTCGACATGTACGCGCTCTACTGGTACACGACGCGGGTGAACGCCGACCTCGACTCTCCCTCCCTCGCCGCGCTGGCGACGGACTGTCTGAACGACATCTACACGTCGCTGGCCGCGGTCGTCGGCGTCGTCGGCGTGTTCTTCCAGTATCCGGTTCTCGATCCGCTCGCGGGCGCGCTCGTGAGCCTGCTGGTCGTCTACCAGGGGATCGAGATCGGGCGCGAGAACGTGCCCTACCTCGTCGGGAGTGCGGCGCCGGTCGAGGACCGCCAGGTGATCGAGTCGACGCTCTCGGAGCATCCGGCCGTCGAGGGCGTCCACGACCTCTCCATCTTCTACGACGGCACGGACCTGGAGGTCGAGGGCCACGTCGAGGTCGACGGCGAGATGTCGCTCCGGGAGGCCCACGACGTCGAAACCGAACTCGTCGAACGACTCCGGGCTATCGAGTCCGTCGGTGACGTCCACGTCCATCTCGACCCCTCCGGCGTCGGCGAGTGGAAGGACGCACGCGAGGAGCACGACTGGACGGACGAGCGCGAGACGGCGGACTGATCGACCGATACACCACATGTCGGTTGAAGAAACTCCGCCACGGTCGCGTGGCCTGGCCTCCGGTCGCAGGCCGGGTTACACCGGTTCGATCAGCTCGGGACCGTCGTTGCCGGCGGCGTTCACCCGTGTCGAGACGGGATAGGCGGTCATCGCCGTTGCGGGATACGGCTCGAGCAGCTCGGCGGCCTCCTCCGGCGTGCCGTGGAGCCAGGTCTCCTCCGTCTCGGGGTCGAGGATGACGGCCATGCGATGGTGCAGGTCCGCGACGAGGTCGTTCGGCTCCGTCGTGAGGATCGTGAAGCTCTCGACGGGCTCCTCATCGGTCGACGCGCCACCGCCGAAATCCCCGAGGCCCGTCTGGGTGGTCGGCGGCGTCCAGCGCTCGTAGAGCCCGGCCATCGCGAAGGGCCGGTCGTCCTCGAAGGCGACGCGGTACGGCTGCTTGCTCCCCTCCTGCTCGACCCATTCGTAGAAGCCGTCGGCCGGTACGAGACAGCGGTGCGACTCGTAGGCGGCCTCGAAGGCGGGCTTCTCGTCGACGGTTTCCGCGCGAGCGTTGATGTGGCCGTGCCGTTCGTCGGCCCACGAGGGCGTGAGCCCCCACTCGAGCCGGCGGGCCTCGTCGGGAGACTCGCTCGTGATCACCGGGAGCTCCTCGCCCGGGGCGCAGTTGTACGTGGGCTCGTGGGATCGAAAGTCGGCGTCGAATCGGGCCTCGAGTTCGTCGGTGCCGGTGAACAGGGAGTAGCGCCCGCACATCGATAGCGGTGCTTTGGGACGGGCGCAATTAAATCCGTGCCGTCACCGAGGTTGCGCCGAGGTTACACAGACGCGACACCGACGCAGCACCGACGCAGCACCGACGCGGCACCGACGTGCCACCCGATTCCAACCGGCCGAGCGAGGGATTCAAAGGCGCCGAGTGCCGGGAGTGAGTATGCGCATCGAGAACAGCTTCATCCCCGTCGACGGCGTCGGCGAGCGGACGGAGCGCCGGCTGTGGGAGGGTGGCGTGACCGAGTGGGACGCGTTCGATCCGGGCGTGGACGTGTCGGGGGTCGGGCCGACGACGGCGGACCGCATCGAGACGTTCATCGTCGAGGCGAAGACGCACCTCGACGACGACAACGCGGCCTACTTCGACCGAACCTTCCCGAGCAACGAGCGGTGGCGCCTCTACGAGAACTTCCGGGCGGAGACCTGCTTCTTCGACATCGAGACGACCGGGCTCGACGAGCACCGCAACGAGGTGACGACGGTGAGCTTCCACCAGGACGGCGAGACGCGGACGCTCGTCCAGGGCGAGGACCTGACCGCCGAGGCCGTCGCCGAGCAGTTCGCCGAAGCCGAGTTGCTGGCGACGTTCAACGGCGCCCGCTTCGACGTGCCGTTCCTGGAGACGTCGCTGGGTATCGACGTCGACACGCCCCACCTCGACCTGATGTACCCCGCCAAGCGACTCGGGCTCTCGGGCGGGCTCAAACCGATCGAGCAGGAGCTCGGCATCGACCGCGACCGGCCCGACATCTCCGGCCGCGACGCGGTCCGGCTCTGGCGCGAGTACGAGCGCGGCGACGAGGACTCCCTCGAAACCCTCATCTCCTACAACCGCGAGGACGCCGTCAACCTGCGCGCGCTCGCCGACACCGTCTGCGGCGCGCTCCACGAGGACGTGTTCGAACCGGTCGTGACACACTGAACGGCCTTTTTGGCTCACTCGGCGTGGCGTCGGCTATCGTGCTGGCTGCAAAAGTAGGAAGCTGAACCTCGAAAAACGGCCGGACGGCGCGGGCTACTTCTCGATGACGATGCCGCTCGCCCCGACGGCGACGTCGGTGCCGTCACGGAGCACGGCGTTGAGGTTCTCGCCGGTCGGCGTGTCGAGGGACGCCCGGACGCCGTCGACGATCTCGTGGACGGTCCCGCTGGAGCCGACCGCGATGCCGTCGTTGCCCGACACCTCGACGTCGGTGAAGGTTTTGTCGCCGAGCTGGTCGACGGTCCACTGGCTGTCGGCGTAGTCGAGGAGGGAGCCGTTGCCGCCGGAGACTTTCACGTCGTCCGCGGCGTCGCTGTCGACGCCGTAGAAGGTGACGTTGGCGTCCTCGACGCCGATCGCGTTCCACGTGACGCCGTCGTCCGTGGCGAACACCTTCCCGTTGGTGTCGATCGCGTGGCCACTTTTTGGGCCGTGGAAGTCGATGGCCTTGATCGCGGAGCCGCTGCCGGGGGTGACGTAGTCCCAGGTTCCGGCTTCGCCGTTCTCGAAGCTGTAGTAGATCTTCCCCGAGTCGCCGGCGACGTAGACGTTCGCGTCACTGGCCTCGCCGGTCACGGCGACGCCGTTGTAGTTGTTCGTGTTGTCGTTCGGCGCGGAGTGGTCGTACAGCGTGTCCGTCGCGGGGACGTACTCGCCGATCGCGCCGCTGGCGCCGACGAACCAGACACGGTCGCCGCCGGCCGTGACGTCGGCCCCGTAGAGGTCGTTGCCGTTGCCCGTCGGACCGCCCTGCCGGACGATCGTCCACAGGTCGCCGTCCTGCGTGAGGAGGTTGCCGCCGTTGCCGACGGCGTAGCGTCCCGCGGACGCCGCCACCACGTCGTGGAGGGAGCTGTCGACCGCCGTCTCGACGATGGTCCAGTCGGTGGTCGAAGCGGTTGCCGTCGATGCTACGCCGCCCGTCGCGATGGCCGCGCCGACCCCCTTCAGGACCGTGCGGCGACCAACTCGCTGCCCAGACATACTACGTTTCCAATTTCTGAAGTTTGTACGTAAATATCTTGTGCGAGATTAATCCTAATCAGGGTGAAAACATAGGCCAAACAACCAGTAGGCGGACGGATCCGTACTGTCCGTCGGGGCGTGGACTGTCGCAGTCGGTGGCGCCGTCGCAGTCGGTGGCGCAGTCGCCGTCGCTCGTTCGAATACCGACGCCACGGTAACAGGAGTGTCGCCGATTACGCCGGTCCAGGTCGGCGCGTCCAGTCGACAGTGAGATCGTGGACAGCGTCCTCGAGCGATCCGGCCTCCGCAAAGGCGAGGACGACGTCGTGGACGGAGAACTCTCCCGGACAGCTCGTGTCGTGGGCGCGAGCGTACGCGTTCAGCCAGTCGTTCAGCAGGCCCTCGATGAGGGACCGTTCGACCTGTGACAGCGTTACGTCGTCGCGTCGGACCTCGACGTACAGCTCCACGATCGGGACGACGCCCTCCGTTATCGGTACCTGCGCGTCGCCGGTCTCGGGGTCGAACTCCTCGAAGCGGCCGCGCGACTGTTCGACGAGTGTGGCGACCTCGTCCCAGTACGCGGAGCGACCGCCAGCCTCCATACTGGTGGACGCATTGGTGCAGGATAAATAAATCACCCGAAACGACCGACGGCAGGCGCTCCGGTCTCCCTCTACGTTCCCGCCAGGAACTCTTATTCCGGCTCTCGACTCGGGTCGGATTTGACCAGCTTCATCTCGCCGCGGGCCCGGAGCGTCCCGTCGACCTCGGCGCCCTCGTGAATTATCAGGTCGCCGGCGGAGACGTCGCCGAGGACGCGCGCGCCCTCCTCGACGACGACCGTCCCGCTCCGGGTCGTCACGTCGCCGTGGACCTGCGTGTCGGCCCCGACGGTGAGGTCCTCGCGGGCGCGGAGCGACCCGAAGATGTTGTTCCGCGCGCCGACGTCGATCGATTCCGCGCGGACGTTCCCGTGGATCCGACAGTCGTCGCCGATCGTCGCGGGGGTCGAAACGCGCCAGGCGTCGTCGGACACCTCGGCCCCGCGAGGGATGATGAGGGGGTCCCGCGCGTCGTCGCCGTCCGCGAGCGCTTGCGCAAGCTCGTCGGCCTTGTCCTGCTCGCCCGCGCGCAGCAGCTGCGAGAGGACGATGAAGTAGAAGACGATGGTCGGCACGGGGTTGCGGATGACGATCCAGCCGTTGGCCTCGAACCCCTCTTCGATGTCCACGTCGTCGCCGACGTCGAGGTCGCCCGAGACCATCAGCCGACCGGCGATGTGGACGCGCTCGCCGAGATAGGCGTCGTCGCCGACGAGGACGTTGCCGTCGACGTCGGCCCACACGTCGAGCCGGCAGTCGCCGTCCGCCTCGATGTCGCCGCCGACCGAGACGCGCTCGCCGAGCGCGACGTTGCGACCGCGCAGGCCGAACTCCACGGTCGACTGGCCGCCGACGAGGACGTCCCCGTCGGTCACGAGGTCGTGCTCCTCGACCGTCGTTCCCGACGGCACCGCGAGCTCGTCTATCGGGTCGGCCCTGAGAGACACACGCTGAGGAAACGGACGGGCGATTATAAACTGTCCGGGAGGATCCGACGCGCGTCTGACGCCTGGGCCGCCACACGGGGGAACCTGTTTCCCGCACAAGAATTTTGGTTGCTTGCTCCCTGTTGACACACGTCATGTCGGTTACCCGCCACGGCGACGATATCCCCACCGCCCTTCGCGCACTGGCGTCGCAGATCCACCCGGTGTTCATGACGCCGCCGCTCGCGGCCTCCTGGTTCGGCGCCGTCGTCGCCGGCGAGTTCCAGGTCTCTCTCGGCGCGGTCCACATGCTCGCCGCCTTCTTCGCGGTGTACACGGCGCACGTGAAGGACGGCTACGTCGATTTCCACGCCCGTGGCGAGGACGACGACCATCCGCTGACGATCGCGGGCTGTCGGCTCGCGCTCGTCGGCGCCGCCGTCGGCTTCCTCGCCGCAACGGTCGCACTCGGGCTCCTGGTCGGCCCGGTCGGCGCCCTGCTGACCCTCCCGCTGTGGGCCATCGGGTTCCTCCACGCGCCCCAGCTCGACACCAACGTCGTCGGCGTGACGATGGGGTATCCGGTCGGTATCGCGCTCGTGATGCTCGGCGGGTACTACGTGCAGACCGGCACGTTCTCGCCGGCGATCCTCGGGTTCGCCGGCGTCTTCCTCGCTGTGCTTTCGGGAGTGAAGATCATCGACGACGAGACGGATTACGACTACGACAGCTCGATCGACAAGCGGACCGTCGCGGTCCTGGTTGGGCGGGCCCGGGCACGCGCGCTGGCACAGGGACTGCTGGCGCTCGGCGCCCTGGGCGTGCTCTGGGGCGCCGTCTCAGGGCTGTTCCCGCCGGCTGCCCCGGTCGCCGCGCTGGTATTCCTCTCCGTCGTCCTCGTCGCCCGCAGCGCGCCGGCCGAGGTGGCGACGAAGCTCCTCGTCCGCGGGACGTACGTCTTCCTCGCGCTGCTGATCGTCGCCGTCTGGTACCGCCCGCTCGCGCCGGTCGGGCTGCCAGACGTCACCGCGCTCGGGCCGTACACCTACCTCGCCACCGAGGTCGTCTTCGGCGCCGCCGCGCTGGCGCTGCTGCGCTACGCGGACGCCGTCCGCGACGCCGCAAGGACCATCGTCGCGCTGTATCCCGTCGCGTACGTCTGGGACTGGTACACGCTCGAGGTCGGCGTCTTCGAGATCGTCACGCGGACCGG
The DNA here is from genome assembly GCF_050510935.1 of Halosubterraneus shenae. Classification (NCBI taxonomy): domain Archaea; kingdom Methanobacteriati; phylum Methanobacteriota; class Halobacteria; order Halobacteriales; family Haloferacaceae; genus Halosubterraneus; species Halosubterraneus shenae. The sequence goes on from NZ_JBNLVO010000005.1 coordinate 84,052, forward strand.
CGTCGACCTGTTCGGGATCCCGATCGAGGAGCACCTGTTCATGGTCGTCGTGCCCGCGCTCGTGATCGGGCTCCACGAGACGATCCGAAGGCCGGAGACGGCTGCGGCCCCGCAGCGCGCGTCGTCGCCGGACCACGCGAAGGGAGCGGAGTGAGCCCTTTTTAAGCGCCGGTCCAGTAGTTCGGGTATGAGCACGCAGCTATCGTTCGCGGAGGACGGCGTCGACGTCGTCCACAACAGCACGGAGTTCAAACTGGAGAAGGAACTGATCGAGGACGCGACGGAGAAGACCTACACCGACGTGACGGACCACGAGGTGCTCCAGATCGTCGAGGAGGAACCGGATCTCTCCGGTGAGCCGCGGCGCATTGGCGACGTTCTTCATTCGTAATACGGTCTTCACTGGTTCGTCGGTTATCCGGTTTGACGACGGTTTTCCTTTAGTCGACCGGGTGAGTTTATAAATAGGATCGGCTATCATCGCCTGCGACACCTCTCAGCATGCCTAGAAAGCCCCAGTCGCTGAGCGGTCGCGCTGCTCGCTGCGCTCCTCACCCGGCTCCCTCGCTCCCTTCGGTCGCTCGTTCGCCGGGATTGCGGTGCTTACGTCGCAGAGCGTCCCGCTCAGCGACTGCCCCTTTCAGTCCCACCCCGGAGTGGTGGCCGGGCGTCGCTCGCGGCGGCTGCTGGGCGGTCGCGGCGCGATGCGGTGGCGCGCGCGAGAAACGCGTGCGAGGGAGGGCGGGGCGCGCCGAGCGGTGCGTTGCGGTACCGGCGCGCCCCGCCGGAGGCTGGGGAGGACTGAGGGACTGCGGTTGGTGGGCGGTCGCGGTGCGGATGCCGTTGCGGTCGCGGTCCTGGCGGAGTGAAACGGCGACGGCCGGTCGCGCCGAAGGGGAGTCGCTGAGTCGATCACTATCCACGGCGGGCGGTGCGGAGAGCCGTGGATATGTCGCTCAGCGACCGCGAGCGGCCGAGGGCTTTCTGGGAGTTTGCGTTGCTGTCAAGAGCAAGTCCGTATCACCTGTCCAAACCCACGCATTGCGAGTGGCCGAGGGCTTTCGGGGTGTCTGCCGTGCCGTCAAGAACAAAACCGAATCACCTGACCAATCCCACGTGTATCGAGCGGTCAAGCTCTCTTTTTGCGCCAGGATCCACACCGATCCAAACGGCGCAGACCACGAATGGACCGAAAGGCGCTTTTCCCGCCCAGTAGAGCATCCTGTATGATCACGGTCGCGCTCGCCGGGAAGCCGAACGCGGGCAAGTCCACCTTCTACACGGCCGCGACGATGGCCGACGTCGACGTGGCGAACTACCCGTTCACAACGATCGACGCCAACCGCGGCGTGACGCACGTCCGGACGGAGTGTCCCTGTCTCGACCGCGAGGAGCGCTGCGGCAACGAGAACTGCCACGACGGGAAGCGCTACGTCCCGGTCGAACTCCTCGACGTCGCCGGACTGGTCCCGGGCGCCCACGAGGGGAAGGGCCTCGGCAACCAGTTCCTCGACCAGCTGACGAACGCGGACGTCATCCTCAACGTCGTCGACGCCTCCGGCGGCACCGACGAGGAGGGCGAACCGGTCGGCCTCGGCGAGCACGACCCGCTGGAGGACGTCGACTTCATCGAGGAGGAGATGGACCTCTGGCTCGCGGGGATCGTCGACGACAACTGGGAGAGCCTCGAACGCAAGTCCCGCTCGCCCGAGTTCGACATGGACGAGGCGCTGACGGAGATGCTCACCGGCGTCGGCGCGACCGAGGCCGAGGTGACGAAGACCCTCCGCAACGTCGAGTACCCCGAGGACCCGGAACACTGGGAGGACGAGCACCGGGAGGCGCTCGCGCGCGACCTCCGCCGGCGGACGAAACCCATCGTGGTCGTTGCGAACAAGGCCGACGTTGCCCCCGAGGGCAACGTCGAGCGCTTACGGGAGGAGACGGACAAGCCGGTCATCCCGGCGACGGCGGACGGCGAACTCGGGCTCCGCCAGGGCGACGAGGCGGGCGTCATCGACTACGACCCGGGCGACGCGGACTTCGAAATCGTCGGCGACGTCTCCGACGCCCAGCGCGAGGGGCTCGAGTCGATCCGCGAGGTGATGGCCGAGTACGACGGGACGGGCGTCCAGCGCGCGCTGGACGAGGCCGTCTACGACCTGCTCGACCACTTCACCGCTTACCCCGTGCAGGACGCCTCCAAGTGGACGGACGCGCGCGGGAACGTCCTCCCGGACGCGTTCCTCCTGCCGCAGGGGTCGACGCCCTCGGACCTGGCGTACGCGGTCCACACCGACATCGGCGAGGAGTACCTGCACGCGATCGACGCCCGTTCGAACCGCCGGATCTCCGACGACTACGAGCTCTCCGAGGGCGACGTAATCAAGATCGTCTCGACAGCTGGCCCGTAAGGAGCCAGGTGCATCGGGTTCCGAACCCCCGGGATACTCCCCCTCCGTTCGGATCCGCAGCCGAGGGGCATCCACCGTCTCGCAACACTCTCCGGTATCGAGCACGGAGCAGCTTCGAGCCGGGTTGTGCCATCGCCTCACACGTGACCCTCGGAGTGGCCGTCTCTTCCGGTTCATCGGCCGATTGCAGCACATCTTGCCGAGACCACTCCACCAAATATTACTAGATTGCATCATAGGTGCAACCGAATATGTTCCCTATACATCTTTATTAGGGGATGCGGCGGGGACAGGAAGATACATGGACCGACGAGACTTCATCGGCGCGACGGGCGCGGCGGTCACCGCGGGACTCACGGCGGGCTGCATCGCGAGCGGTGGCTCGGATGGCCGGACGATAACGGTCGACTGGGCGTACTACAACCCGGTCAGCCTCGTTCTGCGCGAGAAGGGCTGGCTCGAGGACGAGTTCGCGGACGACGACGCGGAGATCGAGTGGGTGCTGAGCCTCGGTAGCAACGAGGCCAACGAGTACTCCCAGAGCGGGGAAGCGGAGTTCGCCTCGACCGCGGGCATCGCGGCGCTGATGGCCCGGTCGAACGGCGTGCCGATCCGGACGCCGTACATCTACTCCAAGCCGGAGTGGACGGCGCTCGTGTCGAAGTCCGGCTCCGGGATCACCGAGGTCGCCGACCTCGAGGGCAAGTCCGTCGCCGCGACCCGCGGCACGGACCCGCACTTCTTCCTCCTGCAGGCGCTGGACGAGGCGGGCCTGTCCGAGGACGACATCGAGGTCGTCCACCTCCAGCATCCGGAGGGGCAGTCGGCGCTCGTACAGGGCGACGTCGACGCCTGGGCCGGCCTCGATCCCCACATGGCGGAGCTGGAGCTCGAGCGCGACGTGAACCTGTTCTACCGGAATCCCGGCTTCAACACGTACGGCTTCCTCAACGTGCTGGACGGCTTCCTCGAAGAGCATCCCGAGGACGTCCGCCGCGTGCTGGAGACGTACGAACGCGGCCGGACGTGGGCGATCGACAATCCCCAGGAGACGGCGGGCATCCTCGCCGCGGAGTCCGAGATGTCCCAGGACGTCGCCGAGAAGGTGTTCGTCGACCGCAACGACCTCTCGAACCCGCTGCCGGGCGAGGAACACCGCGAGCTCCTGAGTGACCTCGCGCCCATCCTCCACGAGGAGGGCATGGTCGACGAGGGGACGGACCTCCAGGCCGCCATCGACGAGCTGATCGACTCCGAGACGGCCGCGCCGGTGATCGAGTGATGGCAACCCTGGACGATACCGAGACGGCCGGGGACGAGAGCGGCGCCGGCCTCGCCGACAACCTGCTGGGCGATGGCCCCCTGGTCACTGCAAACTCGTTCCGCTGGGTGGTCGGGTTCGTCGTGCCGGCCCTGGTGGTGGTTGCCTGGCACGCGCTCGTCGTCACCGGCGTCTTCGCCCAGCACCAGCTCCCGCTGCCCGCGAGCGTCGTCGAGACCCTCGTCGCGATGACCGCGAGCGGCGAGCTGCTCGGCCACGTGTCGATCACGGTTCAGCGCGTCGCCGTCGGCGTCGTCCTCGGCGTGACGGTCGGCATCGGCTTCGGAATCCTCACGGGACTGTTCCCGCTGGCGAACGACCTCCTCGACCCGCTGCTCCAGAGCATGAAGAACATCCCCTCGCTGGCGTGGGTGCCGCTGTTCCTGCTGTGGTTCGGCGTCGGCGAGTTCGCGAAGGTGACCCTGATCGCGCTGGGCGCGTTCTTCCCCGTGTACCTCAACCTCTCGACGGGGATCCGGGACGTCGACGACGAGCTGCTCGAGGTCGTCGAGGTGTACGACGTCGGTCGACTGGCCGCGCTCCGGAAGGTCGTCTTCCCGGCCGCGTTGCCGGCGCTGCTCGTCGGGATCCGTGGCGGCGTCGGCCTCGCCTGGATGTTCGTCGTCGCCGCCGAGCTCATCGCCGCGAGCGAAGGGATCGGGTTCCTGCTGAGCGACGGGCGCGTGCTGGCACGTCCCGACGTCATCGTCTCCTCCATTCTCCTCTTCGCGTTCTTCGGGAACCTCTCGGACCTGGGCGTGAAAGCGATCGAGAAGCGCGTCGTCTACTGGACCTGATCATGCTCGAGGTACACCAGCTCACCAAACGGTACGACGACACGGTCGCGCTCCGGGACGTCGACTTCGCGGCCGACGACGGCGAGTTCGTCGCGGTCGTCGGGCCGTCCGGCTGCGGGAAGAGCACGCTCCTCCGCGTCGTCGCCGGACTCGAACCCGGTTACGACGGGCGGGCAACGGTCGCGGGCACGCCGATCGAGGCCGGCGGCAGCGACGACGTCGGCGTCGTGTTTCAGGACCCGCGGCTCCTCCCGTGGGCGACCGTCCGGGAGAACGTGCGGCTCGGGTTCGACGGGGACCCGGACGACGGGGCGGTCGACGACCTGATCGAACAGGTCGGTCTCGGTGACTTCGCCGAGGCGCTCCCGGGCGAGCTCTCCGGGGGAATGGCCCAGCGGGTCGCGCTCGCCCGGGGGCTCGCCTACCGGCCGTCCGTCATGCTGCTCGACGAGCCGTTCTCGGCGCTCGACGCGCTGACGAAGGTCGAACAGCAGGAGTTCCTCCTCGACGTCTGGAGTGACGTCGACGCGACGATCGTGCTCGTCACGCACGACGTGGAGGAGGCGGCGTACCTCGCCGACCGCGTGGTCGTGCTCGGCGGCCAGCCCGGCACCGTCGTCGCGAACGTCGACGTCGACCTCGATCGCCCCCGGGACCGCACCGACGAGCGGTTGCAGGCGGTCCGGTCGGAGATCACGGACGCGCTCGGGCTGTAGGGGTCCGACGTTGGTCGAACGCTGGTGGTCGCCGTCGCCAGAACCTCTTTCTAACCGGCCGTCGAAGCCGTGTCCATGGTGGAGATCCGCACACGCGACGACGTCTCGCTCGACGAACCCGTTCTCATCGAAGGCATGCCGGGAGTCGGCCTCGTCGGCAAGATCGCCGCGGACCACGTCGTCGAGCAACTGGACATGGTCGAGTACGGCGAGGTCGTCTTCGAGGGGCCGCCGACGGCAGTGATGTTCGACGGCGACGACCGTGGCGTGAAGTCGGCCGTCCGGCTGTTCGCCGACCCCGAGACGGACGTGATGGTGCTCCAGAGCGCGATCCCGTTCGAGGTCGTACAGGGCGGCCCGTTCGTCACTACGTTCACCGAGTGGGTCGAGGAGAACGGCGTCCTGCCGATCTACCTGTCGGGCGTCGCCGCCGAGACCGAACCCGGCAAGGAGTCCGATATCCACGGCCTCGCGACCGGCGAGGCTGCCGGCCGGCTCGACGACGCCAACGTGGCCCCGCCGAGGAGCAACGGGCTCATCCAGGGACCCGGTGGCGCGTTCCTCTTCGGTGCGAAGGAGCGAGACGTCGACGCCGTCGGCCTCATGGTGGAGTCGGACCCGCGGTTCCCGGACCCACTGGGTGCCAAAACGCTGATCGACAAGGGGATCGAGCCGATCGCCGACATCGACGTCGACACCAAGCGTCTCGTCGAGGAGGCCGAACAGATCCGGGAGCAGCGCGAGGAGCTGATGCAGCGACTCCAGCAGGCGACCGAGGAGAGCCAGGGGGTCTCCACCCGCGGGATGTACCAGTAGCGACGGGGCCTGCACCGTCGATCTCCGGTCCCGAAAAGCGCACGTTCCGCGGGGGCGACCCTGGCGGATGTCGAAGGAAGCGTCCGCTGTCGACCGACGGGCTTGCGGCACTGTTCGCGTAGCTCGGGCTTTCCGGCGCCGCCGAGGTGCAGGAACGAAGCTACCGCTGGTCGAGTGTTGGTACTAAAATGAAAAGTTCGTCAACTGTCGCCGTGAGGCGACGGTGTGACTAATTTAGTTGCGGACGAGGTTCGTCGCGCGCGGACCCTTGTCCGCCTCTTCGATCTCGAACTCAACTTCCTGTCCTTCTTCGAGGTCCGGCCCGCCGATGTCCTCCATGTGGAAGAAAACGTCATCGTCAGCGTCCTCAGTCGAAATGAAACCGTAACCGCCCGTGTCGTTGAAGAAATCAACCTTACCGTTTGCCATTGCAAACAAACGTAGGGTCGATACCGGGATAAGGCTTCCGCGAGTCACGGTACCACGGCCTTCGATTGAACGAATTTGAACCGTCGTGCAGCCAACGGACGGGGTTTCGGCAGTCTGGGCCCGCGTGGCTACTCGCTGACCGCCTCGTAGGCGTCCTGCATGATCTCGATGGCCTTCCGCAGCTCGGCCTCGTCCGTCGCGTACGAGATCCGGACGCGACCCTTCCCCTGCTCGCCGAACGCCTCGCCGGGGACGACGACGACGCCGCGGTCGAGACACTCCTCCACGAAGCCCTCGGGGACCTCGGGCATCGCGTAGAAGGCGCCCTTGGGCTTCGGGCAGTCGATGCCGGCGGCCTCGAGCCCGGAGAGCAGGAGGTCACGCCGGCGCTCGAACGACTCCGTCATGTCGGCCGGGATGGTCATGTCGCCCGTCAGGGCTGCTTCGGCCGCGAACTGCGCGGGCGCGGAGGTGCAGGCCTGCGCGTACTGGTGCACGCGGAGCATGCGGTCGACGCGCTCGGAGGTGGCCGTCACCCAGCCGACGCGCCAGCCGGTCATCGAGAACAGCTTCGAGGCGGAGTTGACGAGGACGACGTTGCCGCCGTTCTCGAACTCCATCGGGGAGTGGTGTTGCCCCTCGAACACCGTGTACTCGTACACCTCGTCGGAGATGCAGAGCACGTCGTGCTCCTTCGCGATGCGCGCGAACTCCTTGACGTCCTCGCCGGGCGAGACGGCACCGGTCGGGTTCCCCGGCGAGTTCACGATGAACGCCTTCGTGTCCTCGGTGATGGCGTCCTCGATCGCGGCGGGGTCGATAGTGAGGTCGTCGCGGACGGGGACCGGCACGGGCGTCGCGCCCGTCAGCTTCGTCAGCGCGTCGTAGGAGACGAAGCCGGGGTCCGGGATGATGACCTCGTCGCCCGCGTCGACGTGGGCCTCCAGCGCGATGTGGAGCGCCTCGCTCCCCCCGGCCGTCGCGATGACGTCGTCGGGGTGGACGTCGATCCCCTGGTCGCGCTCGTGTTTCTCCGCGATGGCCTCGCGGAGCGCGAGGATCCCGCGGTTCTCGGTGTAGGCGTCGGCTTCGCCGGCGCGGATCGCCTCGACGGCCGCCTCGCGGGCGTGGTCGGGCGTCGGGAAGTCGGGCTGGCCCAGCCCGAGGTTGATGTCGTCCTCGCTGGCGGCTTCGAATACCTCGCGGATCCCGCTGATGGAGATCCGCTCGACGCGGTCGGAGAACTCCGTCATGACTGTGGGAGAGTACCGCGATTAGTTAGGTCTTGTTACGTCCGGTCGTGAAGAGTTCGCTACGGGTCGCCAGCGACGGGCGGTGATGGCACCGACCGAGAGTGCGCGCTCCCGATTCAGGGACGAGCGTCGCGCAGGTACGGCTCGATCCGGTCGTTTACGGCCGACCTGAAGGCCGCTTCGTCCACGGACGCGACGTCGTCCCGGAGCTCGTCGGCGTGTTCCCAGACGAGCCTGTCGACGACGAGGCGAGCGAGCTCGTCGAACTCGACCTGCTCGAGCCCGACGTCGTGGACCGCGACGAGGTCGTCGAGCCACGCGTCGGTGACGTGGTCGGCGATGAGCTCCGCCGGGGACAGTCCGGCCGAGGCCCCCTCACTGGACGAGTCGAGCTCGTCGGTTCGAACTTTCGCGCGATGGCCGGTCTTGTCGCGGAAGACGACGCCGGCAGCCGGCTGGTTGGCCCACCTCGATTGCGGAATCCCGTAGCCCTCGGGGTCGACGTCGCGTGCGCGTATCTCCTTCTCGACGGTCGGGACCGGCGTGAGTCCGAGACGCTCGTACACGCGCTCGACTGCATCCGGCGGAACGAAGCCGCCGCCGTCGTCCCGCCAGACGTCGGTCCCGACGAAGGCGGGCGTCGTCGCCCAGTCGTAGTCGACGCGGTGGGGTTCGACGGCGACGCCGAAGAAGACGACCGACTCGACGTCCTGGCTTGCGGGCCGGAGCGCCTCGCGGTCGAGGTGCTCGCGAACGTGGCGGGCGGCGGACCTGAGCCGCAGCGGGACGGTGCCGGGGTCGAAGGTCGCGTCGGCGTCGCCGAACTGGAGGAGCCCCGACTCGAGCACCCGGAACCGGAACGGGACGCCGTCTACGAGCTCCTGCACCCAGAGGTGACCGTCCGCGAAGAGCTCGTCGGGCGCGTTCGACACCGCGGGGAGGTCGGGGAACTCCTTCATCGAGCGTGGCTGTACGTGGGATTGAGCGGGGGACGGCTTAGGGATTGTCCCGCTGTGCCGGCAGGCGGCCGACGCTCCTCGCCGATCGTCGGCCTACTCGCCGCGAACGTGGTCGACGACCTCGTCCCGGAGCGCTTCCCGGGTTCGATGGCTCGCCTCGGCGTCAGTCAGGACCTCGATCACGTGGCTGCCTTCACTGTCGCGGGCCTCACGGTATCGCTCCCGCAGCTCTTGGGTCGCTGCCGGGTCGGCCTGCTCGCGGGCGTCGACTCTCGTGAAGTCGATGTCGTACAGCTCGCCGGTCGGCTCGAAGTCGAGGCCGTGTGGGGTCTTGAACTGCTCCGTGAACGGCGGCTCGAACTCCTCGACCGGGAGCTTGTGGAAGATCCCGCCGCCGTCGTTGTTGATCAGGACGATCGTCGCGTCGACGTCACAGCGATCGAGCGCGAGCAGGCCGTTCATGTCGTGGTAGTAGGCCAGGTCGCCGGTAACGAGCGTGAGGTCGTCGGTCGTCGCCGAGCCGGCCCCGAGCGCAGTCGAGGTGATCCCGTCGATGCCGGAGGCGCCGCGGTTGCCGAGCGCGGTCACGCTCGTCGTCGACGGCGCCGCGAACCGGTCGAGGTCGCGGACCGGCATCGAGTTCGAGACGAACAGCGTGGCGGGGTCCGGCAGCTCCTCGGCGACCGTCTGGAGGACGCGCCCCTCGGGGAACGCCCCTTCCTCAGGGAAGGGCGCTTCTTCGGGCGCCTCCTCGGCCTTGGCCGACTCCTCGAGGACGTCGAACGCGACCTCGTCGGCGTCCGTCCACTGGCGCTGCCAGGCACCCGAGCTGCTGCCGCCCGCGACGAGCTGGGAGAGCCGGCCGCAGAGCCGCGAGGGCTCGGCGACGACGAGGTCCGTCGCCGCGAACTCGGCCTCCCGCCAGCGGCCGGTCGGGTCGACGACGTACTGGCGCGCGTCGGTCGCGGCGAGGTACTTCCGGAGCCGCTTGGAGGTCGGCGACGCGCCGAGCCGGAGGACGGCCTCGGGGTCGGCCCAGTCGTCGTCCTCGGCCACGTCGGCGGAGAGGTAGGCGTCGTAGCCGCCGATCACGGGCGCGACCCGGGTATGGCCGCCGAACCGGACGCCGGAAAGCGGGTCCGCGAGGATGGGGAAGCCCGTCGCGTGCGACAGGGCCGTGACGGCCTCGGGGTCGAGCCCCGGCGGGTCTGCCGGGCCGGCGACGATGAGCCCGCGGTCGACGTCGAGGCCCCGTGCGAGCTCGCGGAGGCTCCGGTCGTCGAGCTCCGGGACGCCGGCGTTGCGCGAGACGTAGGCCCCGTCGCGGCCGTGCTCGGCCTCGCTCGCGAGGTCCTCGGGGACGTCGCCGGGCACGCGCGTCGGCTCCAGCGGCTTGCTGAACGGGACGTTGAGGTGAACCGGGCCGGCGTCGGCGCCCTCCGCGGCGGCGAGGGCCCCCGCGACCGTCGTGCGGAGCGACCGAAGCTTCCGGTCGTCGGCCGCCGGTTCCGGGAGGTCTTTATAAAATCGGACGGCATCGCCGAAGAGCTTCTCCTGGTCGATGGTCTGGTTCGCGCCGGAGTCGCGGAGCTCCGGCGGGCGGTCGGCGGTCAGACACAGCAGGGGCACGCGACTCTGGTTCGCCTCGACCACGGCCGGGTGGTAGTTTGCGGCCGCGGTACCGGACGTGCAGATCAGCGGTGTTACCTCGCCCGTGCGTCGCGCGCGGCCGAGCGCGAAGAAGGCGGCCGAGCGCTCGTCGAGCTGGGAGAACACGTGGACGTCCTCGTGGCGCGCGGCGGCCATCGTCAGCGGCGTCGAGCGGCTGCCCGGGGAGACGACGACGGCGTCGACGCCGGCGGCCGCCAGCTCGTCGACGAGCGCCCGCGCCCAGAGCGTGTTCCGGTTCGGTGCGGTCATTGTCCAGGGTTCGTACCGGGATGGCATATAAACCGTCGGAACGACCCGACCGGGTGGACCCGCGGCGGCCTCGCGTTCTGCAAGTCTTAAGCCCGCCGAAGGCCTCCGATCCCGTATGAGCGAGGACGACGCTGTCGAGATCGACGTCGAAGCAGCCGACGACGCCGACGCCGAGGAGCCGGACGAGTCCGCCGAGGCGACCGAGTCGGTGTCGGCAACCGACGAAGAGGGCGCCGAGCCCTCGGGAGATCCGGAAACAGCCGAAGCCGACGGGGAAACGGCGGACGACACTGAGCCGACCCTCGACGACGGGCTCGCGGCGCGCGTCGCGAACCACGACGAGGCGGTCGCGGCCGACGTCGCGGAGCTCGAGGCTCGCGTTGCGGAGCTCGAGAACGAACTGGCGGAGGCGGAAGACGAGATCGACGACCTCACCGAGCGCCTGAAGCGCAAGCAGGCGGACTTCCAGAACTACAAGCAGCGCCAGAAGAAGAAGCGCCAGCAGATCAAAGAGCGGGCGGCCGCGGACTTCGTCGAGCAGATCGTCGACGTGCGTGACAACCTGATCCGCGCGCTCGAACAGGAGGAGGGGACGGACATCCGCCCCGGCGTCGAGTCGACGCTGGAGGAGTTCGACCGCGTCCTCGCCGAGGAGGACGTCGAGCCCATCGAGCCCGAAGCCGGCGAGGAGGTCGACCCGACGCGCCACCAGGTGATGCTCCGCGTCGAGAGCGACCAGCCCGAGGGGACCATCGCCGAGCTGTACCAGCCCGGCTACGAGATGGGCGACAGCATCGTCCGCGAGGCGCAGGTCACCGTTAGCGACGGCGAGTAGCGAGGAATCGCGGCCAGTTGACGCGTCTTTTTGACCTTCAGCGAGCTTCGCTCGCGGGCGGTTCGAGGTCGTCGTACGCGCTCGCCAGCCCGTCGAGCGCGTCGTGGAGCTCCGTCGTGTGCGGCGCCGTCAGCGGCGAGACGGAGACGTGGCCGTCGACGATCGCGCGCCGGTCGGTCCCCTCGGGATCGGGCACGTCGCCCTCGCGCATGCGGTCCCAGATGCGGTCGTGGAGGGTGATGTCCTCGCCGTCGCGCGTCGCCCCCATCTCGTACAGCGTGGAGGGCTTCGTCACGTCCATCGGCGCGATGCCCTCATCCGGCCGGGGCGCGGCCTCGCCGTCCGCCATCGGCGCGTTAACGTTCAGATAGTCGGCTTCCTCGAAGACGCCGGCGTCGACGGCGTGGTCGAGGAGGTACCGGGTCGCGTGCGCCGCGTGCTGGTAGTGACCGGGGTCGAGGTCGCGCTTCCACCAGTCGTCGCCGCCGGGGACGTACAGCGACGTTGCGATGGCGGGGACGTCGAAGAACGCGCCCTCGACGGCCGCGGAGACGGTGCCCGAGCGACCCAGGACGTACTGGCCGAGGTTCGCCCCCTTGTTACACCCGGAGACGACGGCGTCGGCCTCGGGATAGAGCTCGCCCAGTCCGGCGACGACGCAGTCGGCGGGCGTGCCCTCGACTGCGTAGCCCAGCTCGTGCTCGTGGACCGTCACGTCGTTCGAGAGCGACCGGCCGACTGCGCTCTGGTCGTCGGCGGGCGCGACCGCCACGACCTCGTACTCGTCGGCCAGGGCGTCATACAGCGCACGGAAGCCGACCGTGTGAATCCCGTCGTCGTTGGTCAGGAGGACCCGCTCGACGCTCATACCCGTCATGGGGGAGGTCGGGGCAAAAGCCCACCGCCCGCGACGCGGTGCGCGACGGCGCTTCGACACGGACCTCGCCAACGGAAACGCACACATACTCGGGTGCGTATTGGCACGTATGGGACTCGGCGGCACGGCAAAAAAGATCCAGACGGTCGCAGAGAAAGCCGAACAGACCTACGAGAAGCTGACGGAGCTCCGGGAGGAGGTCGACGACACCCAGGAGATGGTCGCCGACACCGCGACCCGTGTGCAGCGCCTGGAGAACGAGATGGCCGAGCAGCGGGCCGTCCTCGACGCCATCGCCGAGGAGGTCGGCGTCGACCGCGAGGACGTCAGCACGGACGTCCACATCGCGGAAGCCGAGCAGGACGAGTCGGCGGCGGGCGACGGCGAGGAGTAGGAAGCGGGTGGCCGGTTCCGGCGTCGAACGTCGCTGCCGGAGGTCAGATCGATTGGAGTCGGCTACCTTCCGGTTCGAATGCTGCGGATGGAAACCTACACAAAGCGCCACCCCTTTTACCGGATATGACCACCCATCGGGACCCCCTCTCGTCCGTGCTGGAGACGATCGGGGAAACGCCCCTCGTCCGCGTGCAGGCCTCGCCGGACGAGGTGCCGGTGTACGCGAAGCTCGAGTCGTTCAACCCGGGTGCGAGCATCAAGGACCGCATCGGGAAGCACATGCTCGAGCGGATGCTGGAGCGCGGCGACGTCGACCCCGGCGGAACCATCATCGAGCCGACCGCCGGCAACACCGGCATCGGCATCGCCGTCGCCGCCGGCCAGCTCGACCTCGAGGCCGTCTTCGTCGTGCCGGAGCGGTTCTCCGTCGAGAAGCAGCAGCTGATGCGCGCGCTCGGCGCGGAGGTGATCAACACCCCGAGCGAGGACGGGATGGGCTACGCCATCGAGCGCGCCCACGAGCTCGCAAGCGAGCTCGACAACGCCGCGGTGCCCCAGCAGTTCAAGAACCCCCTGAACAAGGAGGCCCACTACGAGCACACCGGCCCCGAAGTTCACGAGGCGCTCGACGGCGAGGTCGGCGCCGTCGTCGCCGGCACGGGCACCGGCGGCACCCTGATGGGGATGGCCGAGTTCCTGCGCGAGCAGCACCCCGACACCTACGTCGGCGCCGTCGAGCCCGAGGGGTCGACCTACCGGGAGTTCTTCGGCGAGGAGATCGCGGAAGGCGAGTACAAGACCGAGGGGATCGGTACCCACGACATCGAGACGAACGTCCTCTTCGATCCCGAGATCGTCGACGAGATCCACACGATCGCGGACGAGGACACCCACGCGGAGATGCAGCGGCTCGCCGCCGAGGAGGGCCAGCTCGTCGCCTCCTCGGCCGCGGCCAACAGTCTCGCCGCGATCGACGTCGCCGAGCGCATCCGCGACGGCGAGATCGACGCGCCCTACGACAGCGTCGTCACCGTCTTCCCCGACTCCTCCGAGCGCTACCTCTCGAAGGGCGTCTACCGCTCCTTCGAGGAATGGGAAGGATAGCTATCGGGCCGTCGTTGAGGCGCTCCCCCATCGAGAGGTCGTTGTCGGAATCGGCTCGTCAGCTCGGCGGCGCTCCTCGATCCAGTTCTCAGTCGATCAGTCGCTGGTGTTCGACCTTCATACACCGGTCCTGCACGACCGCGATACCGGCGGCCTCGGCACGCGCGGCGGACTCGTCGTGACGGATCCCCTGCTGGAGCCAGATCCCGCCGACGTCGCCGGCCTCGTCCCGGCGTTCGAGCGCGTCGTCGACGACGGCCGGCACCTCGTCGCTCGGGCGGAAGACGTCGACCACGTCGACCTCCACGTCGTACGGGAGATCAGTGAGACTGTCGTAGGCCGGCTCGCCGAGGACCTCCTCCGCGAAGGGGTTCACCGGCACGATCCGGTAGCCCTGTCGCTGGAGGTACGCCGGGATCTGGTGGGCCGCCTTGCTGGGCGTCGTCGAGCAGCCGACGACAGCGATGGTGTCGGCGCCCAGTAGCTCCCGCATGAGGTCGTCGCTGGCGCTCATACGTGGCTGTACACGGGCAGGGCGCAAAAAGCTGCGCGCCGGTCTGGCTCGCGCGTTACGATTTCGCGAGGCGGATCTTGGGCTCGCCCTCCTCGCTCGTCTCGACGATCCCGTCGAACAGCTGCTTGAGCGTGTTCATCGTCTGGTCGTCGTGGGCCGTCGAGTCGATACAGAACAGCCCGAGCCCGTCGACGCTCTGGATGCGCCCGGTGAACACGTGGAGGAAGCGGAAGACTGTCTGGAGGTCCGAGTACATCAGCAGCGTCGACAGCGAGTGGAGCATGATCCGGTTCTGCTCGATCCCCTGGTTGCGGTAGAACACCTCGAGAAACTCGGAGAGCTTGATACCGATCCCCGTCATGTCGACGGGGGAGGACGTGTACTTGATGCGGTCGTCCTCGCGGACGTCGCCGACGCCCTGCTGGCGCGTGACGCAGTCGACGACGGCGACGGGGTTGCCCTCGTACTCGACGCGCTTTTTATAGTCCTTCAGGATGCGGTCGGCGCTGTCCTTCGTCGTGACGACGATGGCTCCGTTGCCGTTGCGGGTGCCGTCGGCGAGGATGTCGAGCGCGAGGCTGCGTTTACCCGTCAGTGGCGGCCCGGTAAGGAGGAGATTCGTTCCCGGCTCGACCTCCGCGTCGAGATGTGGGGTGAGGTCATACATGCGGGCGCCTCGTCGTTCTACGGCCAGCCTGCGGACACGACCACTGCCGTCGTGCCCGCCAACCCAGCCTCTTCAACTGTCGAAACCATGCCTCGTGCATATATTATGCTTTTTGATCGGGTGATCCGAACGCACGAAGCATTCGCTCACATTCAGGCGACGGTCCGCCCTACGATAAATGCCACGACTGCAAGCAACATTCCGGCTTTTATCCGGCGCTGGGCGGCCGAGGGGTCGGCGAACGCCCGTTTCGTCCCGTGCAGCATCACCAGATCCGCGGGGATCACGAGTGCGAGGTAGGCGACGCCGAAGGTCCCCTGCAGGTACGGGACGGCGCTCGCGAGCACCGCGACGACCATCGCCGCCAGCCCGATCCGCAGCGCCGCCACCTCGCCGACGGCGATCGGGAGGGTGTTCAGCCCCTGCTCCCGGTCGCCGGCGAGGTCCTCGACGTCCTTGACGACCTCGCGGGTGAGCGTCGCGATCGCCGCGAGGACGAACAGCGTCGCCGCGCCCAGGGGTTCACCGACCGCCGCGCCCCCGAAGAGGAACGTCGAGCCCGTCAGAAAGCCGACGACGACGTTGCCGAGGCCGGGGACCCCCTTGAACAGCTTCGTGTACGCCACCAGCAGCAGGAGGTTGAACACGGCGATCGCGATCGCCGTCAGTGGGAGGAACAGCGCACAGCCCATCGCCCCCAGGAACAGCGCCCCGCTGAACGCGAGCGCGGCCCGCGGCGAGACGGCGCCCCGGGGGATCGGGCGATCCGGGTCGTTCACGCGGTCGATCTCGCGGTCGAAATAGTCGTTGATCGCGTTGCCCGCGCCGGTTGCGAACATCGTCGCCACCACCGCGGCGCCGACCGCGACCGCGTCGACCGCGACCGCCCCGCCCGCGACGTACGCCCCCGTGAACGTGAGGACCCCCGCAGCGACGACGTTGCCGGGGCGAGTGAGGTCGAGGAACCCACGCAGGCGACGCATCAGGGTCATACCAGTGCGTGTTCCGGCCGCCCGCTTAAAAGGCGCGGAGTCGGCGGGCGGGTCCGAATCGCGGGACTTAAGCGGGCGAATGGAGTACCGTGGGATGCAGGGCGCTTAGCTCAGCTTGGACAGAGTACCTGGCTTCGGACCAGGCTGTCGCGGGTTCAAATCCTGCAGCGCCCACTTGAAATTAACCCGGACCAGTTACAACACGGTTCGGTAAGTAACTGCCTTCTTCGTGGCATTTTCGGCGGAATTCGATTTTCTCAACGACCGGTATATTCTGATACCATCACGGTTCGGAACGCGCCCCGCGCGCGCCTAGCGATTACGTTCGCAAACCTCGGAGGTGGTCCGCGTGTCGCTTGATAGATCGTCGGCCGCATCCGACGAGCCGCTTGAGACGATCTTCCGCGAGCGTATTCTCCGATCGCTCACTACTGATCTCGACGCTGCCCTCGTCGAATACCAGTGCGACCGCTGCCAAGAGCGATGTATCAATCCGCGGCGGTCGGTGCTTGAGGAAGCGGGCGTCTGCCTGGAATGCCACGTCCAGTATGCTGTCCACGGCCATGTCCGCGGTCGCATCTCATCTCGTTGGGATTGATGTCGAGCGAGCGACTCGAGGGGCTGACAGGTTCGGATCCGCGTCAAGATGGGGGGTGGAACCCCCCTTTGAGCCGTTCGACTGCTTCGATGACGACGATCGCGGTCAAGACAAGAGTCGTCTTATAAAGTTCCTCACCTACCACCCGGAGAGCGCCCCTATTGCCCGTTGCGTCAAGGCTGTCATGCCGGCTGGCGATGCTGATCGCATCGCTGAGCGCGATTCCATCCTTGGCCTAATCGCGGCCGTCGAGCCGATCGATTGCGTCATTAACAAGCTCAAGCCGAAATTCAATCAACTGGCGCTCCTGTCCTTCGGACTGGCTAGCGCATTCGATTAACTCTTGACGTAGACGAGCGAGATCGTCACCGCTGTGCTCTTCGGCCAGACGCCGCACCTCCTGATTGCGCTCGTAGGCCGGGTCAGGCGCGTACGTCTTCTCACTACCGTCGTCGACAATCTCCACCACGCCGGCATCGACTAATTCCGAAAGGAGCTTACGTGCTGTTTCTATGGGAACGAAAGCTGTATCAGCTATCCAACCGGCCGACCGCGGTTGCGATAATGAGCGCACGACGGTATCCACGCGCTCGTCATCGGACGCTACGTCCTCCCACTGTGTCCGCCCCATAGTTCAGAGTACACAAAAGAAGAGAATAAAACCGTGGTTAGCTGTCGTCGAGGCACTGGCGGCGCTGTTCCATCATTTCCCGCTCGATGCGCTGGTCGTAGTAGTCAGCCCGCGTGTCGATTGAGACGTACACCCGATCGCTGACAACAGGCTTTGGCACGTCCTCCTGTAGCCAATACGTAATACCGTCGCGACGCACGGTGTGCGGGCTTACTGACGCCGGAAAGTTGCTTGCCTGCTGTCGGTCAATTGCGGCTGCTTGATCCTCGACGTTGAGTGCTCGAATAGCACCGCGTCGCATTATTGTTCACTACGCGAGATACAAGACGACGTGCTCGCGGCTGGCGTAGTCGAACTTGATGTAGTAGTCGAGAATCGATTCAGCGTTAGTCAGCAAACGTCCTTCTGAGCCGGGTTCGTTACATCAGTATTTCCAGAGTTTCACTAAGATCGCTCGCAGCATCCGCGATAGCTGATAGAGAGATGTATTCACGGTTAGAGTGCGCGACCGGGCCTTCCTCGTCAGCGAGTACACCAGGACCAAACACGACCGTCGGCGCGTCATCAGCAAAGTACGATGCCTCAGTCGCTGCCTCAAACGGACGAATCTCACCACCACTGACTGTAGCGAGTGTCTGTACGAGCTCGGATTGAAGCTCAGTAGCAAACGCATCTGGACTGGGGCTGTCCGGGTAGGCCGCACCCACTTCGTAGTCGACCTCCCCCGGAAGTCGTTGGTCGAGATATGCTTCAAGACTAGCGACGAAGTCGTCGATGGTTTCTGGCGGGACTGTACGGCGGTCGAAGCTAACAGTACACTCCGAGGGGATTTGGTTGAGTGGCCCTCCTCCTTCAACGCGCGTCGGTGCAAGCGTAGATTTGCCGAGTAATTCGTGTTCGCCCGGCCCGCACTGCGTGTCATACGCCTCAAGCGCCTCGATGAGTGCTCCTATTGCGCGAAGCGGGTTCGTTCCAGAATTAGGCTCGCTAGCGTGGGCACTTTCGCCGTAAATTGTGACGTAGCCGCCAAAGTTCCCCCTGGCAGCGGGGCACACGTCGAGCCCTGTTGGTTCGCCTACGATGTATCCATCAGCCGATAGCTCGTCGCCGAGATGTGCGCCGCCGAGCTGTGAGGTTTCTTCGTTCGGGGTAATCGCCAGTGTCAATTGGCCGTCCCCAATTGAAGCCGAGAGGAATGCATCAAGCATCGCTGCAAGCGGACCTTTCGCGTCGCATGCACCTCTTCCTCGCACGATGTCGCCATCACGTTCGAATGGCTGATGTGGTGGGACGGTATCGATATGGGTGTTCAGAACAAGGTGTGTACCGGTGTTTCCGGTGGTACCACGAACAGCGACTATGTTCCCGGTCTCGTCAATTTCGGGTTCGTGTCCTTCGTTTTGGAGCGTCTCGACGACGAGGTCTCGCATTTCCGCGACGTCTTCATGGGAAGGTATCTGAACTGCCCGACGGTGGAACTCATCGAGGTCAAAGGTCATAGATGGTCTTTCTGACTGGAAGACAATAACCAATCGTGGAGGCACGGAAGGCGGTCTGCCATGATTCAGGTGCTTTATTCCGGGAGGATTGGCGCGAGATAGCTGCACTTGGGCCTTTTCTCGTCGGTAATCCGGTGGTGAGCCGGTGGGACTGATTAAGTATCACCTTGTCAATAGTCCTGTATGGGAATAGACGAGGAGACGGGAGCTATCTATCGGCAAATCCTGGATGAGTTGTCACCACCAGATGGCCAAGCCGTGTCGAGTGCAAGCATCGTTGAGGACGTAGACGCAGACAGCAGCGACATCAGTGATGCAATCGGCGATCTGCTACGTTTTGGCGAACTCGAATTCGTCAATACCAGCGGGAGTAACATGCACGTCCGGGTTCGCCTCCACCAGCCAACTGAGAACCAAAGTAAGCAAATGACACTCGCCGACGCGCAGAACCAGCATCATTGGCTGGCGTACATCGCTGACGAACACAACCCACGTACCACTCGTTCCAGACGCCTATTCACAACTCGCGATGCTGCTGAACGCCACCTCGAAACTATCGGCGGCTGCGATGAGCTGACGCCAGTTCCCGGGCTCGAAAACGTCTGGTACGACTATTTGGGTGATTGGAGTAGCGAATACGCTGTGCTTCGGAAAGAACCTGTTTTCACTCAATTCGACGATCCTTGGCCATAGTGGGAATTTATGCAGGTCTACCATAGTCCTACATCATTTCAACCGGCGGTTTCCCCGGCCATTCCTGACGCAAACAGGTCAGTCCCTCACATACCTTCATAACCATCCAATTACACTTCGGGAGTATACAAACATGGTCGGGACCCCGGACAATCCCCTCACGCAATCTTCTACGTATTCGGGCAAAGTGTATCGGCTCTCCAGCACTCAAGGATCGCTCAGTCTCGAGTTCCTTCGCGACCAACTTGACGGCACAACCATTCACCTAGATCCACCATCCGAGTACGAGGAAGATGATGACCTGATTAAGCCGGATGTATTCAAGAAAGACGGCCAAATCAAAATCATCACCACCATCGAAGACGTGGAAATCGTCGGGAACGGTAGCCTAAGAGCACTCTCCGGGAATATCGTGCTTGACGAAACCGGTTCAGTCGTATTTCGAGATGATCGAGTCTTGATCTTGGATACCGAGTCGGTTCGCTTCCTCACCTTTAGCGACGGTGATGACTACTACATGGTGCTGATTGCCGGACGAAACCTCGTTGAAAACGTTCTCGAGATCATCCGTGAGAAACTCGGAAACCTGGATCTCTCACTTCTGGAGGTCAACCTCAGCTCAGACGACATCGAACACATTGCCGACCAGCTCGCCGAAGAACTCCTGAACACTACATTTCAAGACTTCCCTCAGTC
Organism: Halosubterraneus shenae; assembly: GCF_050510935.1. Taxonomy (NCBI): domain Archaea; kingdom Methanobacteriati; phylum Methanobacteriota; class Halobacteria; order Halobacteriales; family Haloferacaceae; genus Halosubterraneus; species Halosubterraneus shenae. The sequence goes on from NZ_JBNLVO010000005.1 coordinate 104,179, forward strand.
CTCGATAAACAAGAAGTACATCTCTGGTCGTGGCTATCAATCCGAGCCGGAATACCAGGAGGAAAAGAAACGGGGATCGGTGCGCACTCACATGATGGCAACACAGGAGATCGGCGAAGGCGAGAAGGTCATCAGTATCTCAGAGGATGCGCTGGTTCGAAGCTACTCTAACATGGAGCTGGAGACCTATCTTACGTTGATTCAAGAGTACCTTCTCCCACAAATCTCAAAACAATCGACGGTGACTGACTTCACGGAACCAGGTGACCAGTCAACGGTAAACGACTTCGCCGACCAAAACTGAATAGCACACTATGCCGTTCCCCGGACAACAGTCGATTCTCGAACTTGTCGGGGGAATCTCTCTGCTGGCGATTGCGCTGTTTGTCGTGAAAACCTTCCTCAATTCGGTGTTCGCTCGCTTAATCGGTGATCGAGTCGTTGATCGATGGATTTCACAGGCCAAGAAGAAGGTCAAGGCATACCAAACGCGGTATAAGAAAATCAAGGCGGACTTGGAGTTCAGTGCGTATGTAACCGACAGTCGTACGGTCAGCGAAGCTTCTGAGGCTGTAGAATCAGCCATCAGAAGCAGTGTCTCGCGCAGCAAGGGTGCGGCGGAAGTTCAGGAATTCCACTGGGTAGACGAGACAACGGCCAGCGTGACCGTCGACTACCTCAACAGCGACCCTTTCGAGATTACGATAGACCTCATACAGGACAACAGCTCGTTCTCACATTCAGACGTGAACTCGGTTGCTGACGCGCAACTGGATTCTATCGGCGTGGACATTCGATTTGAGTTCGATTTTAGAAATCTCAAGGGCGTACTCATGGACGTCGGGACCTTCGCGCAATTTCTTCGGGAGAGCATGGATGACGAGTTCAATGTGAGGTCAGTTACGGAAAGTCGGTTCAGGGTCGGGATGCTGGAGAATGATTTGGCCCTCGACGACTGGATTCAGGAACAACGTTTCGAGACCAGTCTGTTGCTGAAGGACGAACAGGGTGAGCGGTCCATAGAATTCCGTGGTAATGAGGCAGTCATCACTGCACCGTACCCCGAGGTAGATGACCAGACGGCGGAATACATCCGACTCACATTACTCAATTACTATCTCTAACAGCTATTGTGGGTGGTTTGAGTTCGTTCGCAATTAGAAATTTGAAGAGGACAATCTACAGATAACGAGTTCTAGCCAGCTATTCACACCTCGGGATGCCGCTGAAGGTGCCACCTCAGAAAGGGTCAACAACCCCATTCGAAGCCCCTGGCCGTAGTCGAACTTTAAGTCGTTCAGACACTCTTGTGAGCACATGCTGAGAATAGAAGGACGAGAAGCCAGTGAACTTTCCCCGACATCCCTGAGTGATCAAGGCCTCGAGGAAGATGATCTCCGGGAATGGGTGATCGCAAATTCGGCCGAGATTCTTGGGGAAGATTTGCTCGTCATCGGCCGAGAGGTAGAAGTAGCAAACATGGGAGACGGTATCGACATCCTCGCGGTTGATAGGGCTGGTAATCTCGTGGTGGTGGAACTCAAACGAGGAGCGCTGCGAGGGTCGGTCGACTTCCAGTCTCTAAAGTACGTCTCATACGTCTCTCGATGGTCCTACGACGACATCAAGCAACAGTTTGAGATGTTCCTCCAATCAGAATGGGGGATCGATCTACACGGCGAGGACGCTTCCTTCGCGGAAGTCATCGAAGAGTTCTGTGATGACGATTACGAACTCAACGCTACGCAGCGAATTTTCTTAGTCGGCAATATGGTTCGAGAACGTATTGGCAGCGTCGTTCTTTGGCTAAGAGAACAAGATATTGACGTCAGCATTGTCCAGTTCTCGCTGTTCAAAGACGACGAGGAAGAGTTGTACCTCGATTCAAAGACTATCGTGCCGACATCTGACCTGGAGAAGTTCGAAACTGGTGAATCACCCTCTGACAAGCCCTGGAAAGTCAATGGGAAACGGTGGCATCTGGAAGAGCGGATGAACGAAGAAACAGCCGCACTTGTTCGTCAGATGGTCGATCGCTTGGCTGAGATTGATGGACTGGCTGGTCCGAGTTGGACACAGAAAATCTACATCGCCTTCCGGATTGAGGGGACCAATAGGGCGCTCTTGCGGACGCGAGCAAACTCAGTACAGGTCGATCTTCGTGACTTCCCCATTACCGACGAAGAGCAATTGATAGACGCTGCGTCTGAGCTTGTCGGCGACGAAGAACGGGTTAGTCTGGATACTGAGTTCCAAGACACTCGCACGAGGTTGCAGATCAAGTGCATGCCTGATGACGAGATAGATGTTGATCAGCTAGCAGACTTCGTCGAATCGCTGCTCATTGATGAATCCCTGAGTAGTGCTGAATCCCCTGCGGCACTCGAAAACTAAGTCTTCTCACTACTACTCACATGGAGATCGACCTCGCCGCAATCGTGCGGTTCGACTTCTGTGAAGCATCATCTGAGGAATCCCTCAAGAACCAACTTTCGAAGATGTATGACGAAGAGGGCGAACAATTTGGAGGGCCAATCATGGGAACCGGTGAAACCTGGCGACGGACGATATATTCGGCAGATGGGGAGTCATTCGGTGATCTTCCCGGATTTGAGGAAGTATTCACCCTCGTTGAGCCAGACTGTCGGCATATTCTTGACGTCACTACAGTCGCAGTTCTTTCAGACTCACAGATTCGCGACCTCACAGAACAGGATTCATCCCGTACCCACGTCCTTCAGAACGAACTGATGGAATCACTCAATGGGGTTTCTGAGTCCATCCCCAGTATTGTAGATGCCGAGCGTCGTGACCCGCCAACAGTATTCTACATCGAGCCGGCCGAAGAACAGGAAATAGGCAGGGAGGGCAGTTCGATCGACACTGAAGTTATGCACGAATACCTCGAGGAGCACCAAGCCTTCCTCGGGAAATTCCAGTTCTTGTTAGGTCATCCAATCGAGTTCACCGGGGAAGACCTCATCACGCCGCAGTCATCTGGTGCCGATGGGACTCGAAGCCTTACAGTTCTCAATACTACTGCATCCTATGAACCACAGGAAACCGAACCGTGGGGGCCTTCGTGGCTTCGCCGTATTGAGGGCGTCCTCAAGCCCTATTTCCGAACTGACGACTGGTTACGTCACCGGCGAGACTTAGTTGCAGATATTGACCGAGAAACGCATGGGATCAACGACATCCTCAAGCAAGAGCCAGATGATGTTGAGGCGGCTCTCTCCTCAGAGGAAGACCTTGAAGCACTGCGTCGTGAGTGGACGGACGTATACACGAAACTGGTTGATGAGGTTGCCGTCCTTCGAGAGGAAACCGGTTGGTTGGATGATGAAGAGCGAACATTTGCGACTCCAATCTCACCACCAGCGAGACCAGAACAGGAAGTGTCGATATTCGACTCATACGACGAACATCTACGTGAGCTATTCACAATAGTTGAGAACGACCTTGATCGAGTCGGTCAGAAGTTGGGTCGTATCTCCCAGTTTATTCACGATACTGTGGCGGCGCGTACAGCCTCCGCTAACGTAAACCTCCAGAAAGACATCAAGAACCTCACGATCATACTGACCGTACTGACGGTTGTTCTTGCGATACTAAGCTTAGTCCAGTTCCTGTAGCAGCTACGAAACAGGCTGAGATACACTCAGATTTACATGACAGCATCATCATTTTCCCGTGAATGCGGGGAATATTGAGTCTGCTCAGGAAAGCCAAAGGGGACTACCGGAACAATGCTGGGGCAGCGTATACACATGGACTGCGCATTCTCAGCACCTGGGGTTTAGTAGCATTAGGGGCCGTTTCGGCGCTTACGATGGAAGGAATTATCGCGCCCCTGCAAGCGGCTCAAGCGTTTGCTTACGCTGGGCTGATGTTCTTCTTTGACTTCGCCCTTCTCAGTGATATTGCCCTATTCTTACGGTTTACTGGGCCAGAGCTGTTCGGTTTGGTGGGGTTCTCGACCCTGATTGCAGTTGTACGGGGCACAGGAGCACTCTCAATTGCATTTCGCTGGTGGCGCTCCTAGCCCTACCAGCGAAATTATAATGCAGTCATGTAACTAAATATTGAATATGCTGATTGACGCATTTGTTCGAGTATTCGGGTCTAACCTACCGATTTTCGCTTTGCTCTTTATCGGGGTAGTGGTTGAGAAACACTACGTCAGCCGGGTTACGGTTTTCACGAACGTTCTTGCGTTGAACATGTCTTTTCTCGGTCTCGATCAAGCACCCCGACTTTTGATTTGGTATGGCGATCTCGGGCTGGTTCTCGGGGTGTATGGGATGCTCGCTTACCTATTGAACGTCAAAACATGGTGGGGTTACAATGCGCCGGCATTCTTTGCGTACGCCTCACTTCCAGTCGCGGCGGTCGTACTCGCGTCACCAGGAGATTGGTGGATTGCCTTGCTGGTTGGGGGTGTAGTGAACGCTGTTATTGGATGGGTACTCAGCTCTGAACTGAACATCCCCATCGTCCATTGGGGGCCCCGACCTGGACCGGTGAGTCGATTCATTAAGACGGCGAGAATGACGTACCCAGATGGAATGGTGACGAGGAAGGTAGATTTAGACCTCGGGAAATTCGAACGACGCTGAATCGATGTCAAGAGTAGCGCCACGCACCCACTACCAAATAGTAGACGGCCTAAACGAGAGAAAAATCGTGGAGAACAGCCCTGTTGGTCTCCTCGCTTCGTGATAGTTCTCAGAGAAGGGGTAAAACCAGGGCCCATACTAATCGCCAATAGAAACGGTGTAAATGCGAAAACTACCCCTGCCTTCTTGTAGACTCATATTCATTAGCTCATAATGCCAGTAAATGCAACTTGGGGCGAACTACTGGTCGGTGCATACCATAAGCGGATGAATGGCTGTGAGGTTGTTAGCTATAACAACCGTTCTGAGGAGCAGGGGAACCAGATGGAAGCCGATGTTATCGCCATTGACAACGATCGAGATTCGGGCAGACAGAACGTCTACGCCTGTGAGGTGGTAACACACATGAGTGGGAAACTCTACTCTGGAACACCAGACGAGGGGTGGTGGACCGAATTCACCAATACCAAAGCACACCAATACTCCCTACAAAAACTCCAACAGAAATTCCGGGAGGACTACCGCTACGTGAACGACACATTTGCGAATGCTGACGACCACTCGTACCAATTCTGGGCGCCCGTTGTCACCGGTTGGGAGCGGGGCAGTGGCCTAATCGACGGCCTCGAAGAGCTTGGGAAACGATTCAAGCACGAGACCGGCGAAGAACTCGAACTCATCATCAATCAGGACTATACCGAACGCATTCAGAACCTCCGCAAAGAAGCAAAAGGAGACACTAGCGACCACGGTGCCCCAGCATTTCGGTTCCTCCAGATTCTGGAAAACCTGAAGTAGACCAGCTAGCCGGTCATAAGCTGCTCTGCTGAACGCATCCTCGGCTTCAGCATGTCGTTGCAAAAATAGAGGAGAGGTCTCTAAATATCGTCCAAATATCGCCTACGCTGTTCCATCTTCTCACGCTCTGTGCGACGATCGTAATGCTTGTCGAGCACGTCGCCACTCACGTTTGCACGGTCAGACACAGCTGGTCGGGGCACATCGTTTGAGAGCCAGTGGGTGATCCCTCCACGCCGTACAGCGTGTGGCGAGACGCTTGACGGGCATTTGCTGGCTTGCTGACGGTCAGTAGCGGCTGTACAGTTCTCGACGTCTCGATTGTGTGGGCACTCCCCCGTACTGATGCACGGGCGAGTAGCGGCGTAAATGTCGACGGCGATCGTGTTGCGGTGGATGCGACCATAGGTGGTGGTGATGAGCGGGTCGCGCCCGTAGTCATCAGTTCGTTCGGGTCGCTTGTGGTCGATCCAGTCGTTGAGCAGCGTGACCGTATCTGATTTGAGGGCGACGGTTCGTTCGTCCTCGTGCTGGTTCTTCAGGGGTGTGTTTACCTTGGGTCGGTGTCTGATCTCCAGGTACTCGTCTCGTGGGTGGTAGTCGTCGAGATCAATCGCCCGAATCGCGCCTCGCCTCAGCATCGTTCTCCATGCCAAGTGAAGGACGACGTGCTCGCGGGAGGCGTACTGGTACGTGTCGTAGTGGTCGAGGAGCGTTTCTGCGACATCGGAATCGAGCATCACGTCGCGCTCATTCTCACCATTTCGCAGCGTCGGCGACACGACTTTGGTGTCCAGGTCGTCGTCGACCAGTCCGACGCGGCCGCACCACCGAACGAACACTCGGAGCGTGTCCATCTGTGTTTTGAGCGTCACGCGGTTGAGATCGCCGTCGTCGCGACGCCAGTTTCGGTACTGGTTGATGGCCGCCCCGTCGAGCTCGCTGAGGTCGTCGATGTCGGCTTCCTCACGACACCAGCGGATGAAGTGGCCGAGTCGTGAGCGGTGGCTATACAGCGTTGCTTCGGTGACGTCTCGGGAGTCGAGGTAGCGCTCAAGTGCGCCCTCGGGGTCGGAAGGGATGCTTGCGTCAGTCATGCTAGTGGTGGTGTTGAATCGCGCTCCACCACAACAGCCCGAGGATGGCGACGGGCGCGGCCCTCTTAGCTCCGGGTGCGACCAGCAGCGGGCTTCCGGTGCCGGAAGCGCAGGCGCGCGAAGCGCGCCGAGAACCGCGGGTCGCGGGTCGGAAGCGCAGCGCCGAAGGCGCGAGAACCGAGCGTGGAAGTCCGCCCGGAACGGCGCGTTAGCGCCGCACGCCCGGCAGAACCCGCGAAAGTCAAGTCCTGCAGCGCCCATGTTTTCGCGACGAACGAAGTGAGGAGTGAAAACTGGGCCGAAGGATTTGAGCCATGCCAGTCGCACGCCCGGGAGCGCAGCGAAGCGAGCACCCCGGACCGTCTGGCTCTGGTTCATAATCCTGCAGCGCCCATCTTCTCACCGCTCCTTTCGGCACTAACTCAGAGACCCGTGTACAGATCTTCAAATGGGTATATCCAGCTGTTTTCGCGTTCCGTGTCCGGGACGCTATAACGGATACCAGTCCGTCACGTGTTGCAGCCTCTCGCAGTACGGCGGTCCCGTTCGCAAACGGGGGTGTCCTCACGTGAGCGTCGGACACACCGGTTCGTTCTCCGCCGAAAAAATTCGGAGTTCTACTATGGCGTTTGTAGCGTACTCTATCCGGATCCGGACAGACGGAAGGCGTCAGCTACAGAGGATAGCCATCTTCGAGATCCGCAGTGGGATTCCCATATAGTTCTTCAACCGCTCGATCTGTAAGTTCATCCAGTTTCTCGGCTGTTTCGTGGTATTCTCTCTCCCTATTTTTGAGCTCGACGTAGGTCTCGAACCCGGAATCGATGTTTGAAATGTCTGGGATTTGAATATTCTTCACACGGTCTATTAGAGAGATCGTCTTGGTGGCTTTTTTGTAGAAATTCACCTCGGAGTCGAGGTTGTTGACAGCTTCCGGAATAAATTCTGCCAGTAAAACAGCCGTCTGCTCATCCAGGTCAATCAGTTCAAACGCTTTAATAAAGTCTCCGTCAACATAACCGTGTCTCGTCGTGTCAACACTATCTGCATCTTCGGGTTTGTACTTTGGTTTTATCCAGACAGAAACGCAATCAGAGTTTCGCTCTGTTCGCACGTCGGCGATACGTAGTCCCTCATATTCCGCAGGTGACCCAGCCAATTTAGTCTGCTGCACACCACGTGCAGGCTGAATGATCCCACATTCACTAACCTTCTTGTCGGCACTGGTGGGGGAAATATAGTCCATCAAATTAGTGTTCAGGCGATCTTTAGATGCTACGACCTCAGTGTGTCGTCGCGCCAAATAATCAAGAATCTCATGAGCTACTGGTCGGTCAACAGTGTCCGGGCTAATATTCGACTCTATAAACTCGATCGCGTCTGAGTTAGTTTCCTCGATGAAGTCGTCGACCTTCTCTTCGAAATCAGATATCTCAATGCTGTCCGGTTGCTCTTTTTCAAAGTCAACAACAGGGACGGGGATGGAGTTGAAATACTGGGTGGCGAGGTTGTTGTCAATGAAGCATGTCCAGAAGTAATGGTTTGTCAGGTCAGCTGAGAGTATGGCCATTATATAAAAAATAGAAACGTCCGTCTCATCATGAGTGACGAAGTTGATGGTTGAGTTGAAGCCAATATACTGCTCATCATCGTAAGTTGCCACGATTCTTCGTGGGTAGCGGGAATTACGAATTGCCTGTGCGATCAGCTTTTCATCAGCTTCCCAATATTTCTCGTCACGAGGGGCATCCAGTTGGTCTCTATCATAGTGAACGTAGTCTCCGCCCCAGGTTGCCCCATACCGGTGGAGGTCACTTCCGCGATAGATTTTGCGATACTCGTCTTCGTTTTCTGGGTCTTCAGTGAGGAAGCGATCATTATCTCCCGTCCGTAGGCCCTGTTGGGCATCGACGAAATCGGAAAGTGGCTGAGACCGTTCAATATCAACGTAATCAGTAACCCAGCCGGCAGGCCGAATTAAGAGTGGCCGGCCAGGGAGATAGTCTACGACGTCAGCGGGATACTCACTCAAGTGTTGGTCTACACCCACGAGGTCAGAAGGATGTATTTGAGCCCCCTCCAGCATAGACACACTATCACCTGCTCGATCGACTTCTGAGTAAACTATCATCGGTTCGTTGGTCGCGTCCTCGAATACATCGTCCGTGAAGTCGATTACACGAAGATAGCTGGAGTCAGTAACCAATTTTTCCCGTACTAATTCGAATGAATTGTTATTGAGGAGGTTATGTGGGATTATATAACTCAATCCACCACCGTCGACGGTCAGGTCAAGACCTTGTTCAATGAAGATCGCGTAGAGGTCAAAGCGATAGTCGTAAGTACTGCTAATTTCATCGAAGTAATCTCTGTATTCTTGCGGAATGCTTGTAATAAACACATACGGTGGATTTCCGATTACAGCATCAAAACCAGCGTTATCACGAATCTCACCATCTTCTCCATAGAACGCGACAGGGAATTCCAGCTCCCAGTGGAAGAACTGCTCCTCTTCTGCAACCTCTTGAGCCCGCTTAAACCAGCTTTGCTGTAGAATGCTTTCCCAGGAATCGTCACGGAGGGCCTCTGCCATTCGTTCATAGGCATCGTCGGGTATAGCTAAACCAAACTCATCGGCAGTATGGACGTTAGCCATCGCCAGAAGATGCTGGTAGAGGTTATCCTCACGGACCTCATCATATACATCCTCCATTCTCTTGACATCCTCTAGCGTCTCATTATCGATCGAGAGGAGATCAGTAAATCGTTCTAAAACGTGTTCAAGAGCCTGTTGACGAGTGTGTTCGAATGACTGTGTGAGAGTGAGTTGACCCTCTTCAACCGTTTCTCCTTCTTGATCGAGGACATCCTCAATATCACTTCCAACGAGCGAGTGGCCAGTCTTCAAGTGATGGTCCAGGAATGCAAGCGGTTGCTCGGCAGCGAGCGTCCGAAGCCACAGTGATACCTTCGCTAACTCCACCGCGAGCGGGTTTAGGTCGACGCCGTAGATACAACGCTGGGCTACTTGACGGCGAGCCCAATTGATATCATGAGATTCATCGACAGTCTCTATCCCCTGCTGTGCGGCCTGCTTCTCCTGAGCATCAATAATCTCTCGTGCCAAATAGTCTACTGCACTGGTGAGGAAGTGTCCTGAACCCATAGCAGGGTCAAGTATCTTCAGCTCAAACACACGCTCAGCAAAATCCTCGGCAAAGCCACGATCGCCGCGAGCACTTTGAGCCAGGAGATCTTCCCTAATGTCGGAGACGAGCGGTTCAAGCGTGTTTTCGACGATGTGCTCAACGACGTACTCGGGCGTGTAGTACGATCCAGTTGCTTTTCGTTCGCCACTGTCCGTCGTCAAGTACACCTCACTCTCATCCACCACGACTTTATCGGCTTCGTCGGCGCTGACGTACTCGCCGTCGTCAAGCCCTAAGGGTTCGTCAGCGATGTTCAGTTTGTACTCAAGCAGGCCCTCGTAGACGCTCCCAAGGTGACGAACGTCGAGCGAGGAGTAGTCGACGAAGATCTTCCCGTTCCCGTTTTGACTCCGGGTCAGCAACTCGATGACCCTCGCCAGGTAGGCGTCGCCGACCTCGCGGTTGGCGAGGAATCGAGCTTCACGACTGTCGTCATCGTCCGGGTCAGTGCGGAACAGCCCACCGTTGTACGCAGGAATGTAGAGGTCGTCCTCGGGGATACCGCGAGACTTGCTACCCTTGTCAATGAGCTTGAAGAGTTCATCCAGACGCGACCAGAGATTGTCCTGCCAGTCACGATACTTTGGATCGCCGCTGTCGAGTTCCTCAGCCACCTCCTGCTTGAGTGAATTCAGGCTGTAGGACTGTTCGTAAATATCGTTGCTCGTATCGAGCAGTTCCCGACCCTCTGCTTCCGCGTACAGCACGAAGATAAGTCGGTAGAGGTAGATGAGCGAACTGTCGTGAATGAGATCCAGATCCTCCCCGTCAAGGTCGTTGTCGGGATACTGGAGAAAACCCTCCGAGAGTACCTTGATGGCCTCGTAGATGTTATCCTGAAGGTCTTCACCCAACTCCTGGGCGAAGACGTTAGACTCGTCGTAGACGTCGTCGAGGAAGCTGTCACCACCAGCGTCTTCGACGAACGCCTGGTGGCGGAAGAAGAGGTAGAAATACTTGAACTCCTCGAGGTCGCCGTTCTCAAGGACGGTCGGTAGGTCGACCTCGTAGTAGGAGTCGAGCCGGTGGCTGGTCGGTGCGTAGTAGAGTCGCCACTTCTTGCCGTTCGTCAGGACGGCCCAGCGAGCAGGCGTCTCCTGGAGGTAGACGTGAATCTGGTAGCTCGGGTTCTCGAAGTCGCGCTCGTGCTCGCCACTCCCGCGAGTATCGAGAGGGCGGCCCCATCGCTTTGCATCAGCGACGGCGGTCGCGTTGTTGTAGAAGTCACCACCCTCTTCACGTCGTTCGAACGCGTTTCGGGCTGCGTCTTCCGTCTCGAAGAACCCGTAGTCCGGGCGACGCTGGGTGCGATCGGTACTCTCCTCGACCTCGAAGGGAATACCCAGCTTCCGGAACATCGGCCGGATGAACTTCTCTTCGAGCTGGGACTCATTTCGTTTCGGGGCGGTACTCTTCTCGCGATCCCAGAGTTCCTGGATCTCGTCGTACGCTTGCTGTAGCTCCTCGTCACTAACCTCGTCCCATTCCTCTGTCTCTGGCAGGTGCTTATCGAGGTAGTAGTTGGAGAACAGATCGCGGTTCGTGCGGAAGGTGAGTGCCGTTTGCATTTTTAAGCGGGAGTGACGATGAGGAATTCCTCGGACTCCTTGCTGTCGATGAGTGCGTGAGCGACCTCTTTGGCGTCGACGACGTCGACCTCGACCGCGTCGCCGATATCGACACCGAGTTTGTCCAGTTCGGACCCGGAGACACTGATCCGACCAGAGTTCCCGGTATTGCGCCCGACTTGCTTCCGGGTCATTTCGTATGCGCTGGAAGTGATATTCTGGCTATATAGTCTTTACCTAGACTAACTACAATCGTGATTCGGTAGTGGCGGTTAGAACGGCACCGAAACAACGCAGATCGTGCCAATGTCATTCATCGCGACCGACGCGAGTTTAGCTCGCTTATAAGCTGTCGGGATCGAAGAGGCCAGCGAAACGCGACGGAACGACGCCAACACCGGCTAATGACCACCGCGGACGTCGTGTTCGATAAGTTCGCGGAGCCCATCCACTGACAGCGGATCGATCTCGACCTGTTCGCCGTCGCCGGTGTAGTAGATGCTCGCCTCGATCTCCCGATCCGGGTAGACCGCCCGCGCAACGTGGTAGTAGACGCTCAGTTGCTTCCGGTACTCCGGTTCACCGTGCCGCCCGCGGTCGGTCTTGTAGTCGACGATCTCGACGCGGTCCGGCGTCACGTGAACGAGATCGACGACGCCCGAGATCGTCACGCGCTCGCCGTCGACCGTGAGGGGGAGGGTGGCGTCCTCCTCGACAAGGAGCTCGCCGTCGAGGCCGTCGAGGAACGCCGCGACGGTCGTCTCGTCGTCGTTCTCCGGCTCGACGGCCTCGCCGCGTGCGTAGGCCTCGGCAAAGTCGTGGACCTGCGTCCCGAACTCGGCCCCCCTGCCGCCCTCGACGTCCTCGAAGACGTCGTCGCGCATGAGCGTGTGCGGCGTGTGGCCTCGCGGCCCCGCCGGAACCGGTACGTCGACCTGCAGTGCGGTCTGCTCCGTCTCCCCGGCCGCCACGTCGGCGACCTCGGGCGTGACCGACTCCACCTCGACCGGGAGCTCCTCGAGGAAGGTGTTCGGGTCCTCGCCGGCGGTGAAGACGACGTGGCTCTCGGCCCGCGTAATCGCGACGTAGAGGAGGCGGCGTTCCTCGTCGTAGTCCCGGGGCACACAGTTCCCGAGGACGTCCGCCCGCCAGTTGTCGTAGACGTGGGGCGTTCCGTGCGCGTCCGCGGAGTACACCTTTCGCTGGCGGAGGCCGACGGGGTCGTCGTAGGTGATGACCCCGCCACCGCCGCCACCCGGCGGGAACCGGCCGCCGTTCATGTTCGCGAGGACGACGATGGGGTACTCGAGGCCCTTCGTGGCGTGGATCGTCTGGACCGTCACCGAGTCCGTCCCGGCGCCCGCGTGGACCTCGTGCGTGCTGCCGGCCTCGATTGCACGTTCGACGAACCGGATGAGGTCGCCGCGCGTCTGCGTCGTGGCGTCGTGGACCGACTGGAGCGTGTGCAGGACGACGTCGGCCGTCGGCCCATTGTAGCCGTAGCGGGCGAACACGCGCCGTGCAACGCCGCCGAGCGTCTCCATCGACCGCAGCTCCTCGCGGAACGCGACCATAGTCTCGGGGTACGGTTCGCCGTCGAGGATCGCGTCGACCTCGTCGAGCGTGTAGCCCGCTCGCTCGAGCACGACGGCCCAGCCGCGGTCGACGTCGGCCTCGAGGATGCGCAGCCAGGCGAGCAGCAGCTTCGCCTGGTCCGTCCGGAAGAGCTCGATGCCGCCCTCGTAGGCCATCGGCAGGCCGTACTGCTCGGCGGTCCCGAGCAGCTCGCGGCCGAAGTCGCGGGTGCGCGTCAGCACGGCGACGTCGCCGTACTCGGGTGGCCGGAGGTCGCCGTCCTCGTCCTCGACGCGGTACTCGTCGTTGCCGACGATCTCCTGGATCTTCGCCAGCACCGCCTCCTGCTCCTCGTCGCTCCGGATCGCCTCGATAGTCGTGTTCTCGTGGGCTGCGTTCGACTGGAGCGAGACGATGCGATCGTCGACGGCCTCGACGCCGACGTCGTCGCGGTTCGCCGCGGGGACGCGGAGCGCGTGTTCCGAGAAGTCGAGGATCGCCTGTGTCGAGCGGTAGTTCTCGACGAGCTCGATGGTCCTGACGGGCCGCGTCGGGAAGGAAACGCGCTCGTGGTCGCTGTTCAGCTGGTCGACGAAGCGGTCGAGCCGGGCCTCGAACTCGACGATGTTGTCGACGTCGGCGTACTGGAAGCTGTAGATGCTCTGCTTCCAGTCCCCGACGACGCAGACGTTGTTCGTCCCCGCGAGCAGGAGCGCGAGCTTGAACTGGATCTCGCTGGAGTCCTGGAACTCGTCGATCATCAGGTACTCGAAGGCGACGTCCTCGCGGAGCTCGTGGTTCTCACAGAGCAGGACGAACGCGAACAGCTGGAGCATCCCGAAGTTCAGGTAGTTCCGCCGCAGCGCGAACCGGAGATACTCGTGGTAGACGTCGTGGACGAATCCCTTCAGTTCGGCCCGGTCCTCCTCGAAGACTCGCCGTGCGAGCTCGTCGGGCACCTGCTTGCCGCTGCCGCGAACCTCCGACTTCTCGGGCGCATCGGGCAGGTAGGTCTTGTTCCGCCCGTACCGACCGAGCTTCGACCGGAGCACGGACTGCTTGCTCCCGCCGTTCCGCGGCTCGTTCAGCTCGTCGAACAGCCGCTCGAACGCCGCGAAGTCGCCGTCGAGGTGCCGTTCGCCGTCGCGGTACCACCCCTCCGCGTCGGGGAACACGCCCTTCGCCGCGAGCTGGGTGATCAGGTCGAGCAGCTCGCCCGGGTCCGAGAGCGCGCGGAAGACGTCGTCGTACTCGGGGTGGTCGTCGCTGAAGCCGTCGACGAACTCGACGAACAGCGCCTCCTCGACGAGTTCGTCCTCGACGATGCGCGTCGACCCGGTGATGCGGTCGTCGATACCGAGGTGCGTCGGTGCCGCATGGCCGTGCTCCTCGAGGAGATCGTGACAGAGCGAGTGGAACGTCTGGATCGGTGCGTCCGCGAGTTCGCGCATCCCGTAGTGACAGTTGCCGACGATGCGCTCCTTCATCTCGGCGGCCGCGTTGTTCGTGAACGTCACCAGCAGGACGTCCTCGGGGTCGACGTCCGCCTGCGAGACGATGTTGGCGTAGCGGCGGGTCACGGTGAACGTCTTGCCCGTGCCGGCGCCGGCGTCGACGAGGTGGAGGCCGTCAGTGCTGTCGATGAGCTCCTGCTGCCGGTCGTTCGGGGTGAGGTCGGTCATCGGTCACCCTCCAGGAGCAGGTCGCGGTTGTCCACGTACCGGTAGTTCGGCTCCCCGCCGATCCCCTCGACGGGGAAGCGCTCCTCGCCGGCGCGTCGGCGGTTCAGCTCCGCCAGCCGCTCCGCGACGAACGTCTCGAACGCGTCGAGGTCGTCCTCGAAGAAGGCCCGTCCACGAACGCGCGCCAACTGGCGCATCGCCTGCTCACAGCCCGACTCGACGTACTTGTAGTCGCCCACGCGGGCTTTCGTCCGCGTGATCAGCGTCTCGCCGAACGGCGACTCGATCAGCTCGTCGCTGTCGGTCGTCTCCGGGAGGGCTGCCTCGTCGAACACCGCGGCGTAGTCCTCGTAGTCGACCTGCGAGAGCGTCTTCCGACAGTCGTTCGCGCCGTCCTCGACCAGGTCCTCGAAGAACGCCTCCGAGCGCGCGTGCTGCTCGAACGACACCGGGAAGTACGAAACGGTTGTCAGCGCGTCGTCGAGGTCGGCTTCGCCGGCGACGACGTCGTCGACCGTCTCGAGGAAGTGGAAGAACGTGAACTCGAGTTCTTGGTCGGGATACTGTGAGCGCCAGTGCGCGAGGTACAGCAGCGCCTGGAAGTTCGGCGAATCGCTGGGGGGAGCGAGCGCCGAGTTCGTGACGACACGTGCGGCGCTCTTGCGCCGCCCGCTCTTGTGGTCGACCAGCCGCGTGGGCGAGTGAATCAGGTCGATCTTTCCCTTCAGTCCCAGTTCCTCGTTCTCGAACCACCGCTCGGTAACGGGCGAGTCGACGGGCATGTCGAACCGCTCCGCGAAGGCGTTGCTCCCCCAGTCGCTCGTGGCAGTGAGGAACTCGCCGTCGACGGGAGCGTTCTCCGCGAAGTACGCGACGATAGTCTCCAGCCCGGCGCGGTACTTCGTCCGTCGCGTGGCCTCCTCGACCGATCGGACGAACGGCCGCGTCTCCGCGAGCATGTGGTCCACGACCTCGTCGATGACGCCGTCGTCGACGAAGTCGGGATGGGTGACGTAGAACTCCGCGAAGTCGTGAAACAGGTTCCCCTCCCGGAAGTAGTCCCTGTCCGGCCCGTCGACGAGCCGGCTGAAGAAGTGGTCGCGCGGCGAGTTGACGTACGTGCCGAGGCTCGACTGGCTGACGGTCGATACCTCGACGGGGGTCGCGTCGACCGGTTCCCTCTCGAACGCTCCGCCGTCGTCGCCGCGGTCGAACCGGCGAGCGTGCGACCGTGACTCCAGGTCGCTGAAGCGCTCGAACGACTCCTCGATCAGTTCCTCGAAGTAGAGACAGGGCGTCACCGGCGACCCGCCTTTCGAGTCCTGCACCAGGTAGTACTGCTTCGCTCCGCTCTGGAGGAGGAGCTGGAACTGCCGGAGGTTGCGCGTGTACTGGGCGTCACGGTCGACCCACGGGCGCCGCGGCGCCGACTGCGTCCAGTCCTCGTCCAGCCCCAGGTAGAAGACGACCGCCCGGTCGACGAACGCGGCCGACTTCGCGTCCGCCAGCAGTACCCCGTTGTTCTCACGGTCGACGGGCACCTCGTAGCTCCGGAGGTAGAACACCAGCTCGTCGACCGCCTGCTCGGTCGCGGGCGCGTCAACGATACCGAGCGTCTCCAGCTCGTCCCGGAACGCGGACAGCTGGCAGTCCGCCCGTTCCTCGAACGCACTGAGCGCCTCGCCGAAGGTCCGATCCGCGATGCCGTCACAGAACTCGACGACCCAGTCGAGCTCCCCCTCGTCGAACTCGGACAGTCGCTTCTCGTCGTGCTCGACGGCGACCGAGACGCCGAGGCGCGTGAGGAGCGGCCGTATCTCCCCGACGCGCGTGTCCGTCCCGCCGTGGGCCGCCCTGAGTAGCTGGACAAACGCCCGATGGTCGGGGTCGTCGACGAATCCCGGCCCGCCGTAGAAGGGGACCCCCTCGGCCTCGAGCGCGGACTCGACGAGCGTGGAGAACTCGCTTCCCTGGTCGAGCACGACGGCGACGTCGTCGGCGTTCTCCTCGGTCACGGCGTCGACGACGGTCTCGACGATGGCCGTCGCCGAGTCGAAGACGTGGAACGGCGGCCGGTCGAACGCCCGATCATCGAACGGGTCGAACGTGTCGTACTCGGCGGGGAGGATCGACCGCTCCAGCTGCGTCAGCTGGTCCTCGCCGACGACGGCGACGTCCCGGTCGTCGTCGATGCGGAAGTCGGTGAGTCGCCGCGACGTCGTGTCGAGGTCGGCGACGTACTCGACCGCCTGGCGCGTGGCGTCGTCGACGTACGTGTCGTAGTCCAAGATCGCCTCGAGACGACCCCGGTGCTCCCAGCACTGGAGGATGTTCCCGATGGCGTAGGCGCCGCGCTTCCAGTCGAAGTCGGTCCGGTCGACGAGCTCGAGGAAGGCGACGCGGTCCTCGGATTCCTCACGGCGACCCGCCGCGAGCCGACGGGGCGTGACCGCGAACGACCCGAGGTGCGGCCGGTCGATGCGGCGGTTCAACGCGCTCGCGAGCGGCGCGTCGGGCACGACGACGAGGTCGTATCCGGCGACCTCCTCGTAGAGGTCGTCGATCGGTTTGGCCCGGGGAAATGACACGTTCCGCAGCATCACCCGTACTCACCAAAAGTCCGCCGGTCGAATCGGACTGGGGTCACTGCCGGGGTGGACGTGGGAGGCTCGGGCGGCGAGGGGAATCGGGTCCGTCCACGTCCGGCTTTTAAATCCCCCGTCGTCGAGGAACAGACCCGTCCGACGTGGTCGCGAGCGTTCGCTCGGGAACGGTGGCTCCCGGGGATCACCGCGAAGAGTCGCCACGGCGGTGCATGGTGAGACCACCGGTGAGCGCTGTTCTCCACTTATAAAGTCCCGCGGTGTCGCGGTCGCCTCGCGGGTGGATGGCTCGGTGGGATGCACGTCGGTCCGTCGCTCGTCCCCATACCGAGCTTCGGAAGACCGTTCTCGCCCCGATCGGGTTTCGGAGGATCCCGCAGGTGCCCCCGACGCCGAACTGCTCGCCGACGCAGCTCTATCCTCGGCGGCCGCGGCCGTCCACTTCCGCTTCGCTTTCCCCGGGTTTATCCCGCTGACTCGCCAGAACCTGGGCATGACGAATCGGACGCCCGCCTCGCATGCTGGCCAGTCCTCCCTCCCCTTCGTCGTCCACGTGGACTCGGTTCCCGACCTCGTGGACCGCGCACAGCGCTCGCCGCACCCCCGAGAGCTCGTCCTGACGACGGTCCAGCCGCATCGGCGGAACCTCCGCGACAGGCTCCGCGACGCCGACCGCCCGCAGAGCAGCTTCGAGTTCACCCGGCTGGTCGACGTCGCCAGACAGGTCGCCGGGACCGCGAACGTCGAAACGGAGAGCCTCGACCGCATCGACCGGCTCCGGGCGCTGCGGTCGATCCTCGAAACCGCCCGCGACGACGAGGCGGACTGGTACACCGACCTCGCGGTGTCGATGGGAACGGACCTCCCGGAGCAGCCGGAGACGTTCGAGGCGCTCCGCGCGGAGGTCGAGACGGTCACCGGGTTCCACCCGGATCGGCTGGATGCGCTCCGGAGCGAGGGGAACCGGGTCCCTGCCCCCGCCGACCGCGACTCACGGGCCCGTATCGACGCGGTCGTCGCTGCCCAGCGCGCGCTCGCCGCGCGCGTCGCGGACGCACCGAGTTCGG
The DNA here is from genome assembly GCF_050510935.1 of Halosubterraneus shenae. Lineage (NCBI taxonomy): Archaea > Methanobacteriati > Methanobacteriota > Halobacteria > Halobacteriales > Haloferacaceae > Halosubterraneus > Halosubterraneus shenae. The sequence goes on from NZ_JBNLVO010000005.1 coordinate 122,397, forward strand.
ACACGGTCGTCCGCAACGCGACGCGGGAGCTCGCCGCCCACGGTGACGACACGTGGAACGAGGCGTACGGGACCGTCGAGCGCCTCACCGTCGCCGGTGCAGCCTCGATGTCGGCGACGCTCGCGGACTTCCTGCGGGTACTCGGTGACGAGACCGACGTCGACGTCCACCTCCACCTCCGCGCGGCGACCGGACCGGACATCCGGGAGCGACTGTCGGGACTGTGTGCGGTCGCCGAGCCCGGCATCGAGGTGATCGGCTCGTGAGCGTCCCGGACGGCGGGAACGCGACAGGTGAGGAGGAGAGTGGGATGGATGACGAGGTGAGCGCGATGGAGGTCGTGGCGGACTCGCGACCAGACGAGGCACGCCGCGTGCTGGAGGTCATCGCCCGGTACGTGAACGACGGCGGGTCCCTGAGCGACGTCGTCGTCGTGGCCCCTGATCTGGATGCCTACGAAGCCCCATTGGCCGACGCCGCGGCCCGGCACGACCTGCCGACGGCGACGTGGACGCAGCTGCCGCTCACCGACACGCTTCCGTACCGACTCCTCACCGCGCTGTGTCGGGTGCTGGACGACGATCCCTGCACGGCCGACGAGTTCCTGGCCCCGCTCGAGTACGAGTGGGCCCCGCCGGACGCGGACGTGGGCCCGCTCGACGCCGCGGCGACCGCCGCGCTCCGGGCGGGCATCCTCGACGAACCCGATCCGGAAACGGAGCGGCCGGTCACCGAGTGGTGCGACCGGGTCGCCGGGGCGGACGCCCCTGCAGTCGTCGACGCGTATCTCAGCTGGGTCGGTACGCATCGGCACGCGGGGGAGCCGTCGAGCCAGCAGGTCGTCGAATCCCTCGAACCCGTGCTCGACGAGTACGAGGAGACGGTCCTCCCGCGCCGGAAGGATCGGGACGACCCGACGCTGACCCGGACGGCACGGACCGCGCGAGCCGTGGTTCGGACGCAGGACCTCGTCGTGGAGGTCGCGGAGAAGTACGACGACCGCGTCGCCGCCGGGGAGAACCGCTCGTGGACGCTGGTTGACCGACTCGCCGAGACGATCGGCGGCCTCCGCGCGGGCCGCCGCGAACACGCGAACGCCCGGGCGCTCGACGTGGTCGACGCGAACGACACCTGGGCACTGTCCCGCGAGGTGGTGATCGCGGTCGGGCTGCGGCAGGGTGGGTGGATCGAGTCCCCCGGCGGGCTGCTCCCGCCCGAACTCCGAGACCGCCTCCTCGGCGGCCGCCCGGCCGCCTCGTCGCTCGGGCTTCGAGCGACGTGGTCGGAGGCGCGGGTGCGCGATCACTTCCGAGACACCGTCGCCGCGGCGATGGACACCATCGTCTGCACCCGGCCACGACGCGACGAGGACGGAACCGAGGTGCCGCGATCACCGTTGCTCGCGACGGTCGACACCCGGCTCGTGGAGCCGCCCGAGGTGTTCGCCGATGACTGAGGCCGACTCGCTGCCGGAGGGCGTCGAACCGCGCGACGAGTTGAACGACGCCCAGCGCCGGATCGTCGACGCCGCCCTCGCGGCCGACTCCGGGCTGTTCGTCCAGGCGTCCGTCCCTGGCTCGGGCAAGACGTACGCGAGCGCCCGACTGTGTGCCGAGTACGTGCTCGGCCGGGCCGCCGCCGGTGCCGACCGGCCGGTTGCTGGCCTGACTGCGGCCGCATTCAACCGGGACGCGGCGGGACAGCTCCTCCCCGAGATCGCCGACTGGATCCGGTGGCTCGTGCACGACGAGACCAAGCCCGCGGCCCGAGCGGTCGGATCCGACGAGGTGGAGGGGATCCTCGGTGCGCTCCGTCGTGCCGAGGCGGTCGGCACCGTCGACGCGGTGATCTACGACGTGTTCGGCGACGTCGCCGGCGAGCTGGGGTTCGACGACCCGAGCTCGGAGGACGGGTACGCGATCGACAGGCTCCACGACGACGCCTTCGAGTCGGTCGCAGCCGACCCGGCCCATGCGGCCGCGGTCGACCGGCTCGAGGAGGCGTACCCGTCCCTCGACGAGGACGACGCGGACCGCGACCGCGTCGCCCGGATCCTGCGAACGCTCCTGGAGGCTGCCCACGAGAACCGGTGGACAGCAGGGGAGGTGGCCGAGCGTCTCCACGGGGGGCGGGACGCGTTCTATCCGGAGGGACCGCCGTCGTCGGTGGCCGACGTCGATCGCGACCTCGAGCGGTTCGTCGGCGGCCACGCCGCCGTCGCCACGGACGGGTCGTGGGACGCCGAGCGCGTCGTCGAGGTGGACCGCGAGCTGCACGACGCGTGGGGGGACCGGATCGACGACCTCGTCGATGTTTATCGGTCCTACGCCGAGACGTACGACCGGCTGTGCCGCGAACGAGGGGTGGTGAGCCACGTCGACTGCGCGTACTGGGTCGCGCGATACTTCGACGACCCCGAGTGCGCTCACCGCTGGGCCGACGACGACACCCCCCGTGCGGTTGTGGCGGCACGGCGTGACCGTCTCCGCGACCGCTGGCAAGCGCGGGTGAACCTGCTCGTGGTCGACGAGGCGCAGGACCTCTCGACGGCACAACACGACGCGCTGTCACAGCTCGTGACCGACGATACGCGAGTCGTCCTCTACGGGGACCCCTTCCAGAGCATCTACACCTGGCGCAACGCCAGCCCGACGCTGTTTGCCGACGCAATTGCCGACGGCGTCTACTTCGGCCGGGAGTGGGACGACCCGGTCGTCGCGACTGCGGAGACGACCTACCGGCAGCGACCGGCGCTCACCGACACCGTCGACGGCGTGTTCGGTCCGGCACTCTCCGATCCTGGACGAGGCGTCGCGCCGGCGGTCGACGTCGACTACGCTCCCCTATCCCCGGACCGTGCGGACGACGGCCGGGCTCGCGTCCACGTCGCGACGATGCTGGCCCCGTCCGGAGACCGAACCAGAGCAAAGCGGGCGGCCGAGCCGCTCGCCGAGTACCTCCACGGCGGCCTCACCGAGGGGCGGTTCGGGGACGGCGATGCCCCGCCCGCGATCCGGCTGCTGTTCCGGAGCAGCGCCGCGATGGACGAGATGCGCGAGGCTATCGAGGACGTTGGGCTCACGGTCGGAACCGAACGCCCGGTGTTCGACCAACCGCTCGCGCGAACGGTCGTGGCGCTACTCACGTGGCTGGTCACCCCCCTCCGTACCGACCACGCCACCGAAGCGCTCGGTGCCGCCGCGGCCGAGAGTGACAGCGAGACGCTGCGGGCAGTCGCCGCTCACGTCGCGGCCGCCGACGGCGACGTACTCACCGCGGCGAAGCGATCGGCGGAGCTGGACGCGGACGCCGCCGAGCTCCTCGACGAGCTCGCCGCGCTTGCGGGAGACGTTGCCGATCGAAAGCGATCCACGGCCGCGGACCTCACCCGGCGGCTCTGTGGGACGGTCGGGGTCGAGGACGACCCATACGGGATGCAGCCGGCGGCGACGGTCGAGTTCCGGCGGCAGGTTCGCGACGAACTGATAAGCGCCGTCGCCGACCTCGCGCGACCGGACACGCCGCTGGCGGAGGTCGTCGCCGGGCTGACGGCGATGTGTGACGAGCCCGACGACGGCCCGTCGCTGGCGGTCGACGCGAACGACCACGACGTGGTCTTCGAGACGATCCACTCGTACAAGGGAGCGGAGAGCGACGTCGTCGCGATCGCCGACCCGTGGAGGAGCCCGAACGGGCGCTCGTACAGCGACACGGTCGTCGCCCGCGACGAGACGCTCGCGCTCTGTCCGCCGGCCGTCGCTCCCGAGGCGGCGACGGTGCCGATCGCGGGCTACGAGAACGGCCTGTTCGATCCCGAACTCGGCTGGTCCGAGACGAACCACAACGGGCTGCGGTGGGTGACGAACCGACTCCGGGCGGACTCGGACACCGAGTACGCGGGGCCACCGCGGTACGCGTCGGTCGCCGCACAGGAACGAGCCGAACACTGGCGGCTCGGGTACGTGGCCGCAACGCGTGCCCGCGACCACCTCGTCGTCCCCGTCGAGGACCGCGACCAGTACGATCCCCGGCGCTCCTGGAGCCACGCGTTCGGCGCGGCGTTCGACCTCGGCGAACTCGAGGGGATGCGGGAGACGGCACGCAGCGTCGCCGGCGAACCGGTTTGCCTCTCGAAGGACGACGTCGCCTCGCGGGACCCCTTCGTCGACCATCTCGAACCGTGGGCTGGTCGCGCCCCGGAGACCGACCCGGTGGGTGAGGTGACCGTCGACGCCGACGGCTGCGCGTGGCTCCCGCGGTTCCTCAACGCGAGTACGTTCCACCCGCTCTCGGCGGATCACGACCGGTACGTCGTCGACCATCTCCTCGGGAAGCAGCTGGACACCGATAGTGGCGCGACCGACACCGAGGCCCCGCTGGACGTCGTCGGGCCCGGGGTCCTCGGGCAGACCGCTCACGACGCGATTGGGAGCCTGATCCGGTCCGACCCGGATTATCAGGCAACACGCAGGGGACGGAGCCAGCTGGACGATCACGCCCGCTGGGCCGCCGGTCGCGCACAGCTGGACTGGGGACTCACCGACGGCGAGCGGTCGCGTCTCGAGGAGTACCTCGCCGAGACGGTGCTTCCCGAGTTCGTCGAGACGGATGCGTTCGCCCGGCTGTGTGCGGCCGAGACGGTGTACGTCGAGGAGCCGCTGGAGACGCGGACCCGGCTCGACGGGCTCCGGATCGAGGTACGGGGACAGGCCGACTTCGTCGCCCGCGACGGCGACGAGTGGGTCATCGAGGACGTCAAGCTCGCGTTCGCCGAGGGGGCTGAGGAGACGGACGAACGGTATCGGCTGCAGCTGGCCACGTACCAGTGGATACTCCGGCGACAGGGCGTGGACGACGACGCGTCGATCACGAGCAGCGTCACGCACCTCGACGGCCGCGACGCCGAACACCGGATCCGGGACAAGGAGGCGACCGAGGACTGGATCGCCGAGCGACTGGAGCGGCTGGGGCCCGATACGTAAGCTGGGTCCCGATAGAAGCTGAGAGACTTATAAGTGCGCTGGAGAGCTTATAAGTAAAACTCGGGCGGGGGCAACTTCGAGCCCCCGGGAACGGCCCGGGAACCGTTCAGCCGAGCGCGTCGAGGACTGCCAAAGGGTACCGAGGAGCCGCCCCTAATCTGCCGCTTCGCCGGACACGGCCGGCGTCGGCTCCGGCGCGGTCGACTCGGCGTGGGCGGGCTCGAATTCGAGCTCGCCCTCGTAGTGGAACGGGGCGTTCTCCTGTTCGGGGTCCAGCACCGTCAGCTGTATCCAGCCGTTGTCGAGGAGCTGCGTGAGCTCTTCGTGCTGCCGGAGCACGTCGACGACCCGGTCGACCGGGGCGTGAATCAGCGCCGTCAGGCGCAGTGGCTGGTGGTGTTGCCGGTCGTCGGCCGCGTAGAGCGACTGTAGCGGGAGGCCCGTCATCAGGTCGCCGCCGTTCCCCTGGTACACGCCGACGTTGCCGACGGGGTTCTGGGTCACCTTCGAGCCGCTGCCGTAGACGGCGTTGTCGACGGTCGCGAAGTAGTACTGGTTGTTGATCCACTGGGTGACGACGAGCGGGCCGGTCATGATCGCCTCGAGGGCGTCGCCGTCGGGGTCCGTCCGCCAGTCGTACGAGTGGAGGAACGCGCGGCCGTCGAGGTCCTCGTCCGCGGTCAGCTCGCGGGGGCCGATGACGAACGAGGAGTTGCCGGCGAGTCCCCATTCCGGCCGCGTCTCCGCCCAGTCCGCGGCGCGGCGCTGCGCCTCGCGAACGCCGTTGCCGTCGCCGTCGCTGTCGGCGTTGCCGTCGCCGCCGCGGGACTCGTCCGTCGTCGAGTCAGTCCGCTCCGCCGCCGCGCCGGCCCGGGCCGCTGCCAGATCCTCGCGCAGGCTTTCGAGATCCTCCTGGTGGCTCGCGGGCACGTCGTCGTCGAAGAGGGCGATCTCGTCCGTCGTCGTGTTGTGCTCGGCCGCGAGGAACACGGTGTCGGTGGGAATATCGAACCCGCGCTCGCGGAGCTCGCTCTTGACGTCCTCGTCGTTGCAGATGGCCGCGAGGACGCGCGCGTTTGGGCCGCCGGCGTTGCCGGCGCAGGCGCCGCAGTCGAGACTGGAGTCGAACGGGTTGTTCGTCGTCTCGCTGGCGTGGCCGGTAAACACGACGAGCCGGGCGAACGTCTCCCAGCCCATCAGGTCGAAGGCCGACTCGGCGTAGTCGACCTTCTCGTCGAGGGTGAGCCCCTCGCGGAGCCCGTGGACTGAATCCGGGTTGTAGTCGACGGCTGGCTCACAGAACTCGTGCGTCTCGGGCGCGCGGTCGGCCGCCCCGAGCAGGTCGCGGACCCGAGCCGGCAGGAGCGTCCGGGCCGCGAGCGCGGCCCCGTAGCCCGCGCCGGCGTTCTCGACGAAGCTGAACGCCGCCGCCGTGTTGGCCTTGAGCGAGTCGAGCAGCTTCGCACCCGAATTCACCAGGCCCTCCCAGCGGTCGTGTGTGGCCCGTGCCGGGTCGGCGTCCTGCGTCGGGCGCTCCGCGATGCGATGCTGTGTGTCGACGATGGGCGGACAGGAATCGACGGCGACGTCCGCGTCGTACCCCTGGAACCGCATCGGGACGCCGAAGAAGCCCGCGTAGCCGTGCGTCTCGTACGGCCCGGTCGCCTCGATGTGCCGGCGAATGACCTCGGAGCGCGTGTCGATGCAGAACACGAGCTGGGCGGCCGGACGCGACGGCTCCGCCGGGGATTCGGTCGACGCGGTCGCCGCTGTCGCCTCGGTCGGTTCCGCCATCCGGTCCAGCAGCCGGTCGCGGTGACTCTTCTCCCACGCGGTCAACAGAATCTCCGGCAGCGGTACCTCGTCGGCAGCGTCCCCGGCGTCGACGACGTCGGCGGCGACGTCTGCGTCAACGTCGGCAGTTTCCTCGGCGTCCGAGACCTCGTCCGCCGGGTCGAGGGGGGCATCCAGGCGGTCCGCGAGCACCAGCCGCACGGCGAGGTACTCGACCAGCGAGATCGGGTACTCCGACTGCCACGGGTCGGCGTCGTCGGCCGCGCGCTGCTTGATAAACCCGGTCCAGCCGGGGAGCGCGGCGAGCTGCTGTTCGAAGATGGACTCCCACTCCCCCTGGGGATAGCTCGACAGGACGTCCTCCAGCGCTGCGTCCGGGGTTTCGGGGATGTCCGACGGGCGCTTACAGTCCGGGATCTCGCCGTCGTACGGCGCGACCGCCCGCCAGGCGGCGTAGAAGCCGCGGTCGCGGTCCGGCATCGGCCACTTGGCGTTTCCATGGTCGAGGAAGGCGGCCAGCCACTTCGAGAGGATGCGGTCGACCTCCTCGGTCGCGGGGTCTGTGTCGGGGTCGGAGTCGCCCGCTGCATCCGCCTTCGACTCGGACGCCCCCAGCCGGTCCAGCACCGTTTCCGGCTCCTCGTCGATACCGTGAGCGTCCAGTTCGTCGGCCAGTACCTCCGCGCCGATCCGGCCCTGCTCCCAGGCCTGCCGGAAGACGGCCGGGCGGGGGTAGCCGCGACCACCGAGCAGCTGCTCGGCGTCGTCGACGGCCTCGTGGAACGGCTGGTCCTCGAAGCCGGAGAGCGGATTGGCCGTGACGAACGAGTGGAGCGGCCAGACCGAGCCGACGTGCTCCGCCGCGCGCTCGATGCTGTTCGTGAGGTGCGGTTTATCAGTAGTCATTGTAATCCTCCTTCGAGGTCAGCACCGTTTCCGGCGCCGGCTGCGAGCGGTTCAGCAGCGCGACGTAGAGCCGCTTGCTGGAGCGGTGCCACCCGAGCTCGATTGCGACGTAGGCGGCGACGAAGACGCCGCCGAGCGCGACGTGGACGACCGAGAGCTCGGTCGGCGCGCTCGACGTCGGAACGGTCGACAGCAGCCCCGAGATGGTGTTGAACAGGACCCCGTAGACGCCGATCGGGACGACGACGACGAGGGGGAGGCTCGCGAGCTTCCCACGCGCCGAGAGCTTCGACTGCCCGAGGACGTCGCGGGCGGCGTGCAGCGTCGTCAGCACCACGACGAGCGCCAGGAACAGGCCGGCGTCCAGCTTGGCCCCCTTCCCGGTGATGGCGACGAAGAGTGCGCCGCCGCCGAGTGCGGTGGCCAGGCTGACGACGACCCCGCCGAGGCCCAGTTCGTCGCGGCTCTTCTCCGTCGGGGCCGTCTGTGTCACCGTCGCGCCCGAGGAGAGGAACAGGTACGCCTTGTAGAACCCGTGGAGGATGAGGTGCGTGATGGCGGCCGCGAAGAAGCCGAGCCCGCACTGGAGGATCATAAAGCCCATCTGGGCGACGGTGGACGCCCCGAGCTTCCGCTTGACGTCCGTCTGAACGAGCAGCAGCGCCTGGCCGAGCAATGCGCTCGCGGCGCCGACGACGACGAGGAGGTGCATGACCGTCGCGTCGGCGGCGACGAGCGGCGCGAAGCGAGTGAGGAGGATGCCGCCCGCGTTGACGAACCCGGCGTGCATCAGGGCCGAGGCGGGCGTCGGCGCTGTCATCGAGGAGAGGAGCCAGCCCTGGAACGGGAACAGCGCCGACTGAACGACGGCCGCGAGGACGATCCCGGCCACGGCGAGGCCGAAGACAGTCGGCGAGAGCGTCCCGGCCCCCGCGAGGATCCCGGTGATCGACGTCGTGCCCGTCGCCCAGGCGAGCAGGGCCAGACTCCCGGCGAGCAGCCCGCTGCTCGCGAGGAAGTAGCGGCGGGCGAGGGCGGCCGCGGCCCGCGCCTGCTTCCAGTCGCGGTCGTGGCCGATGAGCGAGGCCATCGCCAGCCCCATGCCCAGCCACGATGCGGCGAACAACACGACGTGGTCGGCCGCCGTCACGGTCATGACGACGAGCGTGAAGCCGAATATCGTCGCGAAAAAGCGGTCGAGATGGCGGTCGCCGGCCATGTAGCGGCGGGAGTAGGAGTGCACGATCCCGCTGACGAAGGTGACGATGGCCCAGGAGACCACGGTCAGGCCATCGACGGCGACGTAGCCCGGAAGCCGCCACTCCGCTCCGCCGAAGCCGACGATCGCGAGCAGCGTCAGGCTGAGCAGGAAAAGCGCCCAGACGGCGCGCGTCGCCCATCGGGGCACCGGCGTCGACGTCGGCGGTGTCTCGGGGAGCTGTACGCGATCCGTCCGTTGCGTTTGTCCTGCCATTATTCGTGATCTCCGTCGGACCAGTCCAGGGCACCGCGCAGACGGCCGCACGCCGCCGTTTTGCTACCGCACTGGCCGATTCTATCCTATTCAAGGACAGTCTGGTTATTATAGTCTTTGGTATGAACAAATCGTTCGGAAAATGGCGCTATGCGAACAATACCCAATGATCGATCGTGTTGTTCTCGGCTCGGGCACTCCGAAAGCGCCCCCCGGGCGCGGCGGTTCCGTCGGCGGCGACCCCCCGCGACGGGATGGATATAAACGCCCGAGGGTAGAACGAGACGGTAATGAGCATAGGTAGCGCGAACGGAGCGTGCGGGGTCGCTGGTTCACGTCCGGCGAGGAGTGATCACCGTGGAGCTTGAGGGAACGATACTCGCGGGGCCGGAGCTGGAGCCGATGCGCGGCCGCGTCGTCGTCGAGGAGGGGGAGGTGCAGGCGGTCGAGGCCTGTTCGACCGACTCCACCGACATCGTGCTCCCGGCCTTCGTCAACGCGCACACGCACATCGGGGACTCGGTCGCCAAGGAGGCCGCGGTCGGGCTGTCGCTGGAGGAGGCCGTCGTCCCGCCGACCAGTCGCAAGCACCGTCGGCTGCGCGAGGCGTCCCGCGAGGAGTTGATCACGGCAATACGCCGAACGATGGCGTTCATGCAGGAAACCGGGACGGCCGTCTTCCTCGACTTCCGGGAGTTCGGGACCGAGGGTGCGCTCGCGCTCCGCGACGCCGCCAACACCGAGCCCGTCGAGGAGTTCATCTTCGGGAGCGACGAGCCCGATGTGCTCGACGTCGCGGACGGCTACGGCGCCAGCGGCGCCAACGACTCCTCGTTCGGGGAGCATCGCGAGGCCGCCCGCGAGGCGGGAAAGCCCTTCGCGATCCACGCCGGCGAGCCCGACGACACGGACATCCATCCCGCGCTGGACCTCGACCCGGACCTGCTCGTCCACATGGTCCACGCGGGGGCGGACCACCTCTCCCGGGTCGCCGAGCAGGACGTGCCCATCGTCGCCTGTCCGCGCGCGAACCTCGTGCTCGACGTCGGCAAGGCGCCGCTCAGGGACCTGCTGGACCACACCACGGTCGCGCTCGGCACGGACAACGTCATGCTGAACGAGCCGTCGATGTTCCGCGAGATGGCGTACACGGCGCGGGCGTTCGACGTCACGCCGCGGGAGGTGCTCGGGATGGCGACCCGCGCCGGCGCCGAGATCGCCGACCTGAACTACGGCGTCGTCGAGCCGGGCCGGGCCGCGAAGCTGCTCGTGCTCGACGGCGACTCGAACAACCTGGCCGGCTACGAGGACGTGATCGCGGCGGTCGTTCGCCGTGCCGGCGCCGCCGACGTGAAGCGTACGGTCCTGTAGCGGCGTCCGGCGGGCGCCGTCGACCTGCTAGTCCTCGCCCGGGCTCGGTCCCGTCGAGAAGTCGTCGAAGGGGTTCGTTCGATGGCTCCGAACGAGGACCTCGTCGGCGACGGTCAGCCCCATGTCCAGCAGCTCCTTCGCGACGGGCGTGATGTCGTCGTCGCTCTCGCCGACCGCGGTCACGAGCAGGTTCTTCTCGCCAGTGACGAGCTCCTGGACCGTCACGACCCCGGGGATGTCGAGGATCTCCTCGATGAGCTCCCCACGATCGGGGATCGGGGCCGTGCAGTACAGGAGCATCCGGAGCGGATAGCCGGACTTCTGGTAGTCCACGTCGGCGCTGTACCCCTTGATGATCCCCTCCGATTCCAGCCGCTGGATGCGCTTGCGAACCGTGCTCGACGAGGCCTCGGTTCGGTCGGCGATCTCACCGGAGGAGAGGTTCCGAGCGTCCTCCTGAAGCGCGTAGAGGATTTCCCGATCGATGGTATCGAGCTCGTACTCGGTCATGCTCGCTGCTTCTCTGCGGGCATACAAGGCACTTTGGCTCCGTGAGACGCGCCGGAATCGACCGTGGGACGAGTTGAGTCGGACGAATTCCACGACGCTCGGTGGATTGGGGACAAAACCGCCCCCGATCCGAACCTTTTTGTTTTTAGGTATGCCTAAACTGATTCGATGACAACGTCACGCAGCCGGCCATCGGACGCGACGGCCGAGAACGAGCCAGTTGCCGACGCCATGGTCGACGAAGCGCCCGAGCTCAACGCCTACGACCTGAACGCGGACCGGACGATCCTCACGGAACCGGGCAACACCGATGGCTGGATCGCGAGCGACACGACGGTCTCGCCCTCCGAGTAGTGGGCGTTCGGTCGCTCAGTAGGACTCCTCGCCCTCGACGTCGATCTCCGCTTCGACCTCGATGGTGATCCCGTCGGCCTCGAGTTCTCCTTCCACTTCCCGCTTGTCGCCGAGTTCGAGCTCGAACTCGTCCGGCTCGACCTCGACCTCCACCTCGAGATCCACAGTGACGTCGGTGTCGTCCATACCCTCGCTAGTTTTAGCCAGACCTAAAACGATGTCGGGAGCGCGTCGCGCGCGACTTCCGGAAGACACTTTTTAGGGCAGCCAAAAACGCGTGCAAATGCGCGACGCAGTCCGGGTGTCCATCGAATCGGAGTACGAGGAGGATACCGCTCGGATCCACGACGACAGCGGACAGGTCGAGACGAGCGACGCGACGTTCAGCTTCTCGATCGACGGGAATGGGCACGTCGGCGACGACGTCGGATCTGCGGGGCCGGGGCCGGAGACGGAGTCGGGGCCGGATCCGGAGCCCAAGCAAGACGCATCGAGCGAGGAGGAGACCGAGCCGCGCCACGTCGCCCCCTTGCGGGAGGTCCCGACCGACAGCACGATCCGCTGTGAGGCCGTTCGGGGACGGCGAGGGGTGGAGCTCATTCTGCGACGCGAGGGCGACGAAGTGTTCGCCTGGCGCAACTCCTGTCCACACAAGCCGAAGGTCCCCCTCGACCCGGGGAAGGGGGCCATCGTCGACGACGACCAGATCGTCTGCCACGAACACGGCGCGCGCTTCGAGTGCGGCGACGGCTACTGCTCGTACGGCCCATGCCGGGGCGACGAGCTGGAGGAGTTCGACGTCGAGGTCCGCGACGGCGACGTCTACCTGGCCGACGACCGATTCGACGCCTGCAATCGGCTGGCGTACTGAAACCGGGCAAAAGCGGGCGCTCGGGGGACGGCGCACTCCGTCATGGCGAAAAAGGGGCGGCGTGGCGGCGACGCCTCAGCGGAGCGCGTCCTCGCGGACGAGCGTGTCGTCGGCGAGGTACCGTTCGAGCGTGTGCGCGTCCTCCTCCAGCGTCTTGATGTGCCCGCGCAGGAGCTCGCTCGTCGCCGGGTCGTGTAACTGGTCGGCGAGCTCGATGTGGTCGCGGATCTGCGCGGCGAGCTCGGCGTAGCCGTGGAGGTCGCGGTCGAGCGACGACCGCAGGTCGTACTGGTGCGGTGCCTCGATGTAGATCGGGGCGTGCTGCCGGATCCCCATCGGGCCACACACCGGGACCCCGCCGAGCGCGTGGACGCGGATCGCGAGGGCGTCGGTGATGTCGGTGAGACGGTCGGCCGCGTCCGCCAGGAACTCACTGAGGTCCTCCGCGCTGGCACCTTCGACGAGCCAGTAGTGCTTCCGCACCTGGTTGAACAGGATGTAGAGCCCCGACAGCTCGGAGTTGAGAGCCTCGACCAGCCGCTCGGCCGCCTCGCGGTCGATGCGCAGTTCGTTCTCCTCGACCGCGTCCCACTCTCGGCGCACGCGGTCGTCGGCCGGCTTCCGGAGGTGTGGTGTACTCGCCATGGTCAGTTGAGCGCCTCCTCGCGAACGAGCGTGTCGTCTGCAAGCAGCTGTTCGATCTCGTGGGCGTCGTCCTCGAGGGTCTCGAGGTGGTCGCGGAGCCGGTCACCGGTCCCGGAGTCACCCAGCTGCTCGGCCGTGGTGACGTGCTCGCGCATGGTTGCGACCAGTGTTGCGTAGCCCTCGAGGTCGCCCTCGAGCGAGGTCCGCAGATCGTAGATGTCCTCCGCTTCGAGGTGGACCTCGGCGTGCTCCTGGATCGTCGGGGGCGTGTTCGGCGGGACGCCGCCGAGTTCGACGATCCGGATCGCGAGGTCGTCGTTGATGTCGCGGGCACGCTTGTACGCGTCCTCGAGGAACTCCGCCACCTCGTGGAACTCGGCGCCCTCGGCGGTCCAGTAGTGCTTCCGCAGGAGGTAAAACAGGTTGAACGTGCCGGCGTGGTCGACGCGCAGGCGGTCCACGATCTCGGCTGCGTCGTCGCGGTCGATCCGGAGCGCGTTCTCCTCGACGGTGTCCCACTCCTGGCGACGGTCGCCAGTGTCGGGTTCCCGGACCAGGCCGATCTGTCTCTTCGCCATCGTGACCACCTCAGTGCGTTGCTTCTTCCAAGACGAGCGTGTCGTCTTCGAGGAAGTGCTGCGCCTCGTGCGCGTCGTCCTCGAGGTCCTCGAGGACGTCGCGAAGCAGCTCGCTCGACGCGTAATCGCCGAGGTCCTCCGCCAGCGCGACGTGCTCGCGTACGGACTCGATCACGTTCTGGTAGAGCTCGAGGTCGTTCTGCATCGACGTCCGAACGTCGTAGACGTCGTCGCCCTCGGACTCGACCGGTGCGTGTTCCGCGAGCGACTCGAGGCCGCTGACCGGCACACCGCCCAGCGCCTGCACGCGCTCGGCGATGTCGTCCGCGTTGTCCTCGGCGTCCTCGGCGGCGTCGCCGAACCAGTCGTGTAGCTCCTCGAACTCCGCCCCCTCGACGTTCCAGTGGTGCTTCCGCAGCTGGTGGTAGAGCACGTAGGTCGCCGCGAGGTCGGTGTTCAGGGCGTCGATGATCTGCTCGGCCTTGTTCTGGTCGATCTTCAGCGCGTTCTCCTCGACGGTTCCCGCTTCGCGTCGAAGCTGCTTTTCGGTGCTCATATCCATCTGTTCGGCGGCCATCCTTATAAAGTTTGTCAGCATTTAGATATTTTAGGCGCGCCAAAATGAGCAGCCAACCCGTACGTCTTAAAAGACGGCACGGGCGTTCTTTGGTGTCTCTAACAACCGAACAGCGACAGGCGAAACGGCGGACGAGGGGTCGATCCCCGGAGAAAGTGATTTATTTTATATATGAATGGTCGAACCGGGGAGGTCGACACCGGAGTCCGACGCCAGGGTCCGACGCAACGCCGCGGCCGGAGCCGTCGCGGGGCCACGACTAAACCGGAAGCGGTTCGAACGGTCGCTCCGGGGTGTCCGCCGTCCAGCGGACCGTCCCGGTGTCGAGGTCGACGGCGCTGATGGCGTCGTCGTCGTAATGGGAGACGTAGACGCGCGCCGGGCGGTCCGGGTCGCGAGCGGCGGCGAACCCGGGATGTGGGAGCTCGACGCCGTCGCCGCCGAGGGACCTGACCACGGCCCGGTCACGGTCGAACACCCACGCGTCCTCGTCCGCGGTCACGACTTCGGTCGGCGTTCCGCCCACGTCGTGCGTCGTCGCCGTCGAGAGATCGCGGGAGAGCTCCGTCACCGTCCCGTCGTCGCGACCCGCCACGAGCACGCGACCGTCGTCGACGACGGGCTCGTAGGGGTTCTCGCCGACCGCGGCCACGCCTGCGACGCCGGCGGTACTCCCCGCCTCGATATGCGCGACGCGACCGTTGGCCTGGTCCACGGCGTAGACGCCGTCGTCGGCTGCGGCCAGCCCCTGCACGCGAGCCTGCGTGCCGTCCACCGTCCCGAGGTCGACGGCGGTCCGCACGGTTGCTGTCTCCGCGTCGACGACGGTAACAGTGCCGTCCGCCCGGCTCCCGACGTAGAGCGTGCCGTCGACGAGCTCGGCGTCGTGCGGCTCTGCGCCGACGGCGACGCGCTCGGTGCAGTCGAGGGTCTCGAGGTCGAGGACGGCGACCGCGTCGCCGCCGGTACACGGAACGAAGGCAGTGTCGGCACCGACGGCGAAGTGCGACGGACCGAGGACGCCCGTCTCGATCCGCTCGACGGCGCCGTCGGCGACGACGTCGACGGAGCGCTCACCCATCGTCGCGACGAGGACGCGCCCGTCCGCGGCCGCGAGGTGGACGGGGTGCGAGCCGACGGCGACCTCGCCGGCCGGGGTTCCATCCGCCGCGTCGTACAGGGCGACCGCGTCGGCCGCCGAGCACGGGACTGCGAGGAGCATGCGTCAGCCCGTACAGGAGAACCCGCCGTCGTCGGAGCCGCCGACGCTCCCCTCGGCCTCGACGACGGTCGTGGTCTTCGTCTCGACCGGGTAGCGGCCGCGTTCCGCCTCGGGGACGTTCGCCCACTCCGCGAAGCCGCCGTCGTAGAGGCGCACGTCGGTCGCGCCCAGCGCGCGCAGCGCGAGCCAGGTGCTGGTCGGGTTGACGTTCCCCTGCCCGTAGACGACGATCGTACCGTCCTGGTCGAGCACGGCCGCGTTGAAGTACAGCGACGCCAGCTCGATCGGGTCGGCGAGCGTCCGGCCGTCGACGTTGCCGTGCCAGTGGACGTCGACCGCGCCGGGAAGGTGTCCATGGCGGCGGTTCGATTCCTCGAGCGCAGCCGAGCCTTTCGCCCCGAGGTACGCCTCCGGTGAACGGACGTCGACGAGGCCGGGGCCGTCGCCGTTGAACGTGCCGACGCGCTCCGCGAGCCAGTCGCGGGTGACCACCAGTTCCTCGCGCACGTCGGGGTCGTACTCCGCGGTCGGCGGGTCGCGGTCGCCGGTGCCGACGCGGCCGGTCCAGTTCTCGAAGCCACCGTTGAGGACGGTGATGTCGCCACGGTGGCCGAGGTACTCGAGCGCGAAAGCGACGCGGGTCACGCGGGAGCCGACGCTCCCGCCGTAGACGACGACGTCGTCGTCGGGGGCGACGCCGACGGCGCCGAACGCGCTCGCGAGCGCCTCGGTGTCGGGGATGAGACCGGACTCGGTTTCCGACTGGGCCGTCAGCTCGTCGACGGGCGCGAGCCGCGCGCCGTAGATGCGCTCGGTGCGGAACAGGTCGCGCGTGCGGGCGTCGAGGAACACCGCGTCGTCGGCGGCGAGCTGTGTCGGGCCGGCGAAGTAGTCCACATTCCCCCGAACCGCGACGTCGTTCGCGGCATCCGCGGGGGTGTAGACCCCGGCGCAACCGGCGGTCGCCGCGAGGCCGGTGCCGGTCGCCGCGAGCAGCGAGCGTCGGGTGACGTCCCTGGCCGAGTCGGGGTTGAGGTCCTGATCGCTATCCGTCGCGTCGTTCGGCGTCATCGGCTCACCACTGGTGCCCGCAGGCGCACTCGCCGATGCAGTACGAGGTGCCGCTTTCGGAAAGCTCGATGCCGAGCGAGGCGGCGGTCGCCAGGAAATTGTTCGCGGTGTCCCCGACCGGGCGGACCAGGCCCGTCGTCGCGCCGTATGGCTTCGAGCCGACGCCGATGGTCGCCGTGACTTCGCCCGCGGCGTGGTCGATGACCTTCACCTCGTCGCTCGTCTGGACGGGGACGTACAGCTTCTCGTGGTTCGGGTCCCACGTGCCGACGAACGCCTTGCCGCCGAGGTCGATCCGGTCGACGACCTCGTTCGCCTCGAGGTCCAGCACGGTAACGTCCTTGGAGTTCGCCGTGAACACGTAGCCCGTCTTCGAATCGGGGCCGATCTCGCTCGTCAGCGGCAGCGCGCCGAGGTCGTCGTCCGCGGTGAGACGGGTGACCTCCTCGGGCGCGGCCGGGTCGCTGACGTCCCAGATGCTCTCGGTCCCGTGGTCGCCCTCGTTGTTCTCCACGAGGAGCGTCTCGCCGTCCGGCGACGCCGTGTCCATCCACGGCGCGACGGCGTCGGCGTCGGTCGCCGGCTCCACCGGGACCTGCTCGACGATCTCGAACGACGCGACGTCGATCACGCTGAGCTTGTCCGCGAAGATGTCCGGCACGTAGGCGTACTGCCCGTCCGGGTGGATCGTCACGTCGCAGGGGCCCGGCCCTTCCTTGTCGCCGCGGCCTGCCTCGTCGCTTCGGTCGATCTCGGCGAGGACCTCGCCGAAGGAGTCGGACTCGGGGTCGGCGTCGAGCTTGAACAGCTTGTGGACGGGCTCGCGGGCGCTGACGACGAGCGTCTCGCCGTCCGGCGTCACCTCCTGCCAGTTCGCGCCGGAGCCGGTCTCCAGCGAGGCCAGCTCCGAGAGCGTCTCGGCGTCGACGGCGCGGACGCCCTGGTCGACGTTCAGCCAGACCGGGTCGCCGGGGCCCGTGGTGTAGTCCGAGACGTACTGGTTCGCCGGGAACGACGCGGTCGCGCCGAGATACTGGGTCGTCACGAGCTCGTCCGTGGCGGCGTCGATGACGCTCACCGACTTGTCGGCCGTGTTGAACACGTACACCGTCTCCTCGCCGCTGCCGTCGTCGCCCTCGGAGTCGCCCAGACAGCCGGCCATAGCCAGCGCGCCCGCCGTCGCCGATCCGGCAAGGAGGGACCGACGGGAGACGTCACCCCCGTCGTCGGCACCGTCGGCGCCGTCGGCGTCGTCGGCACCGTCGGTGGCGTTCGGATAAAGGACGTCAGCGTCGTACTCGTCGGTCATACGCGCGGCTTCGCACTCGCTACGGATAGGCACGACGAACGCTCAGCCCATTGCCCCCGCTCGGCGATGGTGGCAATGTTTGCCGCAACGAACGACTACGGGCAAGTGCATGCGGATCCGATAAGTCAAGACGGCAGAGCGAACAAACGAACCCATGTTCACCCTCTCGCCGCCGGCGTACGTCGCGATCTCGGTGGCAGTCGGGCTGGCGTTCGGAGTGCTCCTCCAGAAGGCCCGCTTCTGTTTCGTCTCCGCGTTTCGCGACTTCGTCGCGTTCAAGGACACACGCGTGCTGAAGGGCGTCCTCGCGGGCGTCCTCGTGATGACGATCTTCTGGAGCTTCCAGGCGACGCTCGGCTACTTCCGCGGGTTCTGGACGCCCGCGTGGGGGCTGACGTCGCTCGTCGGCGGCTTCGTCTTCGGCATCGGGATGACGATGGCCGGCGGCTGCGCGTCGGGGACGCTGTACCGCGCAGGACAGGGCTACGTGCAGTTCTGGCTCACGCTGCTGTTCATGGGTGTCGGCTACGTCGTCTTCGCGTACGCGTTCCCGACGCTGCGGTCGGTGTACTTCGAGCCGCTCCGCTTCGGCGACGGCGCGTCGCTGTACCTCGCGGCACCGTGGCCGCCCGCAGTGACAGGACTGCTCGTCGCTACCGCCGGCATCCTCGTGTACGCGTTCGTCGTCGGTCGGCGGGCGCTCCCGGACGACCCCGGCGGCGAGTCGGGCTTCCTGCAGGGAACGCGCGGACAGGTCGCGGCGGTCAACGACGCGACGGCCGCACTCGGCGTCGGGCTCCGCGGCATGGCGAGCGGCACCCGCGAGTACCTCCGCGGGTTCGTGACTGACGACCGCCCCGTAACGGAGCGGCTCCGGAGCTCCTGGGACGCGCGCACCGCCGGCATCGGCCTCGCGCTGGTGGCCAGCCTCTGGTTCTGGGTGTACGGCGCGTGGGCGATCACCGGCAGCGAGGCGAAGTGGGCCGGCTGGCTGCTCAACGCCGCCGGCGTCGACGTCACGGGCGTCGAGTACTGGGGCTCCGTCCTCTTCCGCGGCGAGGGCGTCACCGTCACCATCGACATGATCATGATCGCCGCCGTCGTCGTCGGCTCGTTCCTCGCGGCCGTCCTCTCCGGCGACTTCCGGATCCGCTGGCCCAAGGTCAACCGCCTGCACAATCCCGTCGTCGGCGGCCTGCTGATGGGCGTCGGCTCG
This sequence comes from Halosubterraneus shenae, assembly GCF_050510935.1. Taxonomy (NCBI): domain Archaea; kingdom Methanobacteriati; phylum Methanobacteriota; class Halobacteria; order Halobacteriales; family Haloferacaceae; genus Halosubterraneus; species Halosubterraneus shenae. The sequence goes on from NZ_JBNLVO010000005.1 coordinate 141,277, forward strand.
CGGCTCGCGCCCGGCTGCAACATCGCGAACCTGTTCAGCGGCGTCGCGCTGCTGTCGCTCCACTCGCTGCTCGCCGGCGCCGGCATCATCCTCGGCACGTACGTGATGACCCACTACCTCTACCGCGAGGTCGGCTGCGCCATCTGAGCTGACGGTCCTCGCCGATATCTTATAAAGAAACGTCGCAGTCCCCGACTCGTTCTTAAAAGCAAACGTCGTCGACGACTCGGCAGTTTAAAAACCCACGTCGCCGACCGCGGGCGGAACGCGAAATCGTTATCGTCCCTCTCGACCCGTTACTCGGCGTCCGCGGCGTCGCCGCTTTCGAGCTCGTAGTCCCACTCCTGGTAGCCGCCGGCCATGCTGCGGACGTCGCTGTCGTCGCTCACGTCCTCGTAGGAGTCGATGAGGCGGGCAGCCTGGACGGACGACTGGCCGATGGGGCAGGCGACGACGATGTCCTCGCCCCAGTCGAGCTCGTCGACGCGGCTCGGCAGCTGGCCCATCGGGACGTTGACCGCGCCCGGGATGTGGCCGGACTCGTACTGGTGTTCCGGGCGGATGTCGATGACCTGGACGTCCTCCTCGTCGAGCTTTGCCTTCACTTCGTCGGGGGTGAGTTCCTCGACCATGGTTACTCCTTCCGCAGGAAGATCCGGTAGCGTCCGTCGCCGCTCTTCCAGACGCGGGCGTCGGCCTGGTCCGCGACCGACTTCGGGACGTTCTCCGTGCTGGGAACGTGGTCCGTCTCCTGCACGAGCACGTCGCCCTCGTCGAGACCCTGGATCGCCTTCTTCGCCTCGACCTGCGGGTACGGGCAGACCTCCCCCGTCATGTCCTGGACTTCCGTGGCCTCCTCGAACAGCGATTCGGCGGTCTCGTCGTCGAGCTCGTCCGGCGAATCGACGACGTCCTCCCAGCCTGATTGGCTCATACTGGCTCCTACGGCGTACGCTGGCATACGGGTTTCGCCACGTGCAGCCCTGACCTCTTTCTTGGACGCCCACGTCGGGCCATTCCGTCCCGAACGGGCGCGGTCCCCGCCGGATGCGTCAGAGCCTTTGACCAGCGACGGTAAGCCCGCCCATGACCGACGCAGGGATCGACGAGTCCACTATCGGCGACACGCCGCTGGTAGGACTCGACGTCGACGTGCCGGCGACCGTGCTCGGCAAGGCCGAGTGGTTCAACCTCTACGCCGCCGACCACGGCGGCGGCTCCGTGAAGTCCCGCATCGCGAAGGGGATGCTCGACGGCGCCGAGGCCGACGGGGAGCTAACGCCGGAGAAGACGGTCATCGAACCGTCCAGCGGGAACACGGGCAGCGAGCTCGCACGACTCGCCGCGAACCGCGGCTACGACGTCGAGATCGTCGTCCCGGACAACGCCAGCGGCGGGAAGGTCGAGGCGATCCGCGACGCCGGCGCCGAGATCCACTTCGTCGACGCCGACCGCGGCTACGACGCCGTCATCGAGCGCTGCGAGGAGATCGTCGCCGAGGCCCCGGACCGCTACTACCGGCCGAACCAGTACGCGAACCCGAACAACCCGGGCACGCACGAGCGAACGACGGCCCGGGAGATCCACGAGCAGACCGACGGCGACGTAACCCACTTCGTCGCCGGCGTCGGCACCGGCGGCACCATCACCGGCACCGGGCGGGGGCTCCACGACCGCGGGGACGTGCAGGTCGTCGGCTTCGAGCCGGCGAACCCGCTTCACGCCATCGACGGCCTCAAATTCCTCCGCTCGGGCGACCACTACCACCCCGAGACGTACGACGAGTCAGTTCTCGACGAAAAGCGCTACGTGGACACGGAGACGGCCTATCAGCGAGCCCGCGACCTCCGCGAGCGCTTCCAGGAGCGGGAGATCCCGGTCCGCGACGCCGGCCAATACGACGAGGCCGTCGTGCGCGATCACCTGCGCGTCGACGGCCAGTTCGTCGTCGGCACCTCCAGCGGCGCGGCGATCCAGGCCGTCCACCAGCTCGACGCGGACGACGAGCTCGACGCCGAGGACGTCGTCGTCGTGCCGCTGTGTGACCGCGGCGACAAGTACGCCGACATCCCGCTGTGGGAAGACTACCTCGAGGACGACGACTGAGCGGGTTCGGTTGCTTCCGGTCGGCAATTGGGCAAAGGCGAGTTCCGCCGCTACCCGAGGATGCCCAGGATCCACCGGGCGATCTCCGAACTTGTGAACAAAGCCCCTTCCACTCGCGAGAGCTCCCGGCCCGTCCAGAGGGCGGCGACCATCAGTAGCGTGATTCCGGCCAACCAGGCAAGCGTCTCGAGCGCGGCGCCGGTCACGGCGAGCGGGTTAACGACCGCCGCGATGCCCATGATGCCGGTGATGTTGAAGATGTTGCTGCCGGCGACGTTGCCGACGGAGACGCCGAGGCTACCGCGCTGGATGGCCACCAGCGAGACCGCGAATTCCGGCGTCGAGGTCCCCGCCGCGACGATGGTGCCGCCGATGACCCACTCGGAGATGCCGACGCCGCGAGCCAGCTCCGAGGCGGCCACCACCATGTAGTCGCCGCTCACCAGCACCACCCCCAATCCGCCGACGAGGAAGAGGGCATCGCGCCCCCGGAAGCTTACCTGGTCGGCGACTTCTCCGATGAGGCCGCCGGCCGCGAGCGGTCCGTCGGCCGATCCGGCGGTTTCCGACTGCGTGGCCCGGAGGAGGTACGCCGTGTAGACGACGAACAGCCCCGTCAGGAGGGCGCCCTCGAGTCGCGTGATCTGATGATCGAGGATCGCGATCCCACCGACGAGCGTGGCGGCCAGCAGCGCGACGCCGTCCCGGTGGACGAGCGATTTCGCGATCGGGATGACCTTCACCAGCGAGATGACGCCCAGAATGAACGCCAGATTGTAGATGTTCGAGCCGAGGACGTTCGCGACCGCCAGGTCACCGAGCCCCTTGCGCGCGGCGTCGATCGAGACCGACAGCTCGGGTGTCGACGTGCCCATCGCGACGATCGTCAGGCCGATCGTCAGATCCGAGAGCCCAAATCGGCGGGCCAACCTGACGACGGCGTCGACCAGCAGGCGGGCGCCGACCCATAATCCGACAATCGATGCGAGGATCACGCCGACCTGAACGAGAGGGCCGCCTCCAACCATGCCTCGGCGTAGCCCCGGTCCACCAATCAATGTTGACACGTCGAGTCGGGAGGATCCTGAAACAGAACCGGGACGGAACCCCCCCGTACTGAAATCAGCATGACGGACGACGGGGAAGAGTCGACACCCAAAGCAGTCCGGACGACTCGGGGACGCGGTTGCGTAGAAGCGGAACGTCGGCGCTCAGCAGCCGCCGCTGGCTGCCGGAATGACGCGAACGCGACTGTCCTCCTCGACGGTGTGGCCGAGATCGTTGACCTCGGCGCCGTCGACGTAGACGTTGATGAACTCCTTGATGGAGCCGTCCTCGATGACGCTGTCGCGGAGCTCCGCGCCGTGCTCGTCGGCGTGGTTGTCGAACAGGTCCTCCAGCGTCTCGCCGCCCACCTCGACGGACTCGGTACCGCCCTCGCCGAGCACCGCCGGGATCTTGATTTCGGCCATACCCGACGTTGGCCGCGGACGCTCAAAAGGGGCGGGTCGGCGGCAACGGCCGCCGTCGTGCGAGTCGGGGACACAGACCGCAGCGCGCCGCTGCCGCCGACACTGTGGCGCCTCGCTGCCGCCGACACTGTGGCGCCTCGCTGCCGCCGACACTGTGGCGCCTCGCTGCCGCCGACGTGGGGATTTAGTGGCCGCCCGTGGAAGCGGGACCATGATCGAGTTCACGCGCGACGCCTACGACGACGTCGTGTACGCCGGTTATGACGGCGGCTCCGAGGAGGTGTGCGGCGTCCTCGCCGGCGAGTACGACGACGAACGAAGCCGGGTGACGGACACCTACGCGACGGAGAACGCCGCCGACACGCCGGAGATCCGGTACTACATCGACCCCGAGGAGCAGCTCGCCGTCATCGAGGAGATCGAGGAGTCCGGGCTGGACGTGGTCGGGTTCTACCACACGCATCCTGCAGGCCCCACCCAGCCGAGCGAGACGGACGCCGACCGCGCGGCCTGGCCGGACTACTCGTACGCGATCTGCGCGTTCGACGGCTACCCCTACCTCGGCTCGTGGCGCTGGCGCGGGGACGACGAGGCGTTCGAACAGGAGATCGTGCGGGTCGTCGAGGCGTGAGGAACGCGCTTTTATAAGGGAAAAGCGACGTCGGCCGCGTGACGGGACCTCAGTCGGCGGAGACTTCGGGATCCTCCTCGCGGGAGATGGCACAGGAGGCGGAGTACTCCACGTCGTGGACGGAGTCGATGGCGGGGTCGTCGCCACAGACCGGACAGTCGTCCTTCTTCGTGATCTCGACCTTGTCGAACTCCATGTTCGCGGCGTCGTAAAACACCATCTCGCCCTCGAGCAGCTCGCCCTCGCCGAGGACGTACTTGACGGCCTCCGTCGCCTGGATGTTGCCGACGGTGCCGGGCAGCACGCCGAGGACGCCGGCGGTCGCGCAGTTGGGGACCATCCCCTCGGGCGGGGCCTCCGGGAACATGCAGCGGTAACACGGCGAGTCGTCCGCCGCGGTGAACGTCGTCACCTGCCCCTCGAACCGGAAGATGGAGCCGTGCGTGAACGGGGTACCCGCGAGCGTGCAGGCGTCGTTGACGAGGTAGCGCGTCTGGAAGTTGTCCGTGCCGTCGACGACGAAGTCGTAGCCCTCGATGAGCTCCTCGACGTTATCCTTCGTCACCCGGAGCTCGTGTTTCCGGACGTCGACGTCGGGGTTGAGGTTCTCCACGAACTCCGCGGCGCTGTCGACCTTCTTCCGGTCGACGTCGTCGTTGCCGTGGATCGTCTGGCGCTGGAGGTTCGATAGCTCGACGACGTCGTCGTCAGCGATGCCAAGCGTGCCGACGCCGGCCGCGGCGAGGTACTGAATGATCGGCGAGCCGAGGCCGCCGGCGCCGAGCACGAGGATCTCGGCGTCGAGGAGGTCGCTTTGCCCCTCCGGCCCGACGTCGTCCATGATGATGTGCCGCGAGTAACGGTCGAGCTGGGTGGAGTCGAGGTCGAGGTCGCTCATACGGAAACGTACGTCGCGGCGGCCAAAAGCACACGGGAGGAGACTACTGCTGCCGCTAACGTTGACGGGTCCCGACGGGAACGACGGACGCTGACGCAACGAGGCAGAAGGCGACCCGGTCCGAACCCGTCAGCGAGACCAAATATCGATCGGATATCCAGTTCGATCATGTGTTGGGATCGTTGCTAAAGGTTCGCTCCGGAATATCGCATCATTTATGCGCATCTCAACTACACACCATGGTAGACCATGCCAGAACGAGAGACCTGGACGTCACGGATCGGCTTCATTTTCGCTGCCGTGGGTAGCGCAGTTGGACTCGGAAACATCTGGTCGTTCCCGTTCCAGACGGGGGCAAACGGCGGCGCAGCGTTCCTCGTCGTCTATCTGCTCGCCGTGCTGCTCATCGGATTCCCGACGATGCTCGGTGAGTTCGTCATCGGTCGGGAGAGCAAGCGGAACCCGGTCGGTGCCTTCGCGGAACTCGGCCACGGGAACTGGTCGGCCGCGGGCGGCCTTGGCGTCGTCACCACCGTGGTAACGCTGGCCTTCTACAGCGTCGTCGGCGGCTGGGTGCTCAGCTACATCTTCGGCAGCGCGACCGGCGCGTACTTCGGTGACGCCGGCGCCTTCTTCGGGTCGGTCTCCGCGGGGCAAACCGCCGTGCTCACCCACGCCGCCTTCATGGCGATCACCATCGGCGTCGTCGCCGCCGGTATCGAAGAGGGGATCGAGCGGGCGACGAAGTTCATGATCCCCGCGATCATCGTCCTGCTCGTCGCGCTCGGGATCTGGGGCTCGACCCTGGATGGCGCCGCGGCCGGCTACGAGTACTACCTGTCGCCGGACTTCGGCGTGCTCGCGAGCAACTTCGCCAGCATCGTCCCCTCGGCGGTCGGCCAGGCGTTCTTCACCCTCTCGCTCGGGTTCAGCGTGATGGTCGTCTACGCCTCCTACCTCGGTAGCGACGACAGCCTCCCGGCCGACGGCGGGGCCATCGTCGTCATCAACACGCTCGTGGCCCTGCTGGCTGGGTTCGTGGTCTTCCCGCTGCTGTTCTCCATCGGCGCCGAGCCGGGCACCGGCGGCGTCGGCGCCGCGTTCGTCGGCCTCGCCAGTGCGTTCGGCGAGATCCCTGGCGGCGAGATTATCGGGGTCCTCTTCTTCGTGGTCCTGCTGTTCGCGGCGCTGTCCAGCTCGATCAGTCTGCTCGAGACGCCGACCTCGTACATCGTGGAGACGTACGACTTCGATCGGCGCCGCGTCGCGATCGCGCTCGGCGCGGGCATCTTCGCGTTCGGCGTCCCCACCGCGCTGAACACGAACACGCTGGGCTGGTACAACGACGTCGTCTTCAACCTGCTCCTGCCCATCGTGGTGCTGCTGTTCGCCATCTTCGTGGGCTGGGTCAACGCCGACGACTCGTACGCCGAGGTCGGCCGCGGGAGCTCGCTGGGCGATACCTTCAGTACCGTCTGGCTCTGGTGGGTGCGGATCGTGATCCCGGTCGCCGTCATCTTCACGCTCGTCCTCGGCGTGCAGGACCTGCTTATCAAGGGCGGCGTCCTCGACGCGGCGATCATCCTCGGGTAGCGAGACGGCGACGGTCGACGCTCGGAACCGATCTCGATCACCGGCCGCTTTTTACGTAATCCGGAGACCTCGGGTAGTCCTGGAAACCCGAATCTGAATGTCGGTCAGTGCACCCTGTCGATAGCGACGCCGCTCGCGGGACGAACCTGCTTAAAAAGGACGTCGCCCGGTTCGACGATCAGTTGTCCGGTCGACGCACGGTACGTCGGTCTGAACGCGAACCGCGACGGGTACGCGAACCGCGATGGGAACGCGAACCGCGACGGGAACGCGAACCGCGACGGGAACGCGAACCGCGACGGGTACGCGAGTCGCCGTTAGAACGTCTCGTGGTGGAGGATCTCGTCGACGTCGCGGCGCGGGAGGCGCTCGGGCTCCTCGCCACCGCTCTCGCCGACGGCGATGAGCACGACCGGCACCTTGTCCTCGGGGAGCTCGAGGAACTCGGCAAGGCCGTCCTGGTCGAACCCGATCATGGGGGTGGACTTCAGGCCGCGAGCGTGCGCGGACAGCATGAGGTTCTGGGCCGCGAGACTCGGGTTGCGGATGGCGTAGTCGCGGCTCATCCGGTCGCTGCCGTAGAGGCCCTCGGTCTGCTCCTGGGTCGCCTCGGCCGTCTCCCTATCCATGCGGTCGGCCTCGACCCACTGGTCGAAGACCTCGTCCGCGGTCTCGAGTTCGGTGTGGCCGACGACGAGGATCGCCGTGCCGGCCTCCTTGATGTGCTCCTGGCCGTACGCGAGCTCGACGACTTCGTCGAGACGCTCGTCGTCCTGCACGGCGACGAACTCCCACGGCTGGAGGTTGTACGAGGACGGCGCCAGCGACGCGTCCTCGATGAGCGCGCGCAGGGTTTCCTCGTCGACGTCGCCCTCGGGGTCGAAGTTGTGCCCGGACCGTCGCGTCCGAAGTGCCTCGATCGCGTTCGGGTACTCCGCATCAGCGTCCGCAAACTCCGTTTCAGATTGCATTCGACCGGACGTAGTGGACTGGCCCGTATATCCGTTTGCTAACCCTCGGATCGGGGAGTGACATCAGTGTAACCGGGTACTCTGAAAAGGGATTCAAGATGTCCAATGGGATTGGTGAGTTATCCAACCTGTTGGACCGGTTCTCCGAGTCAGTCGATCCGTTCGAGGTCCGTCTCCGTTTCCTCGGCCTCGACGTCGCCCGTGTTCCGCGTCTCGGTCGGTTCGAACAGGAGCATCTCGACCTCCTCCTCGGCGACGGGCCGATGTTCGACCCCCCGCGGGACGACGACGAACTCGCCGGGCTGGAGCGTTACGGGCGGCTCCTCACGGAACTCGATCCGGAGCACTCCCGACTGCACCAGGAACAGCTCGTCGGCGTCCTCGTGTTCGTGCCAGACGAACTCCCCCTCCGCCCTGGCGAGCTTGACTGCCTGTCCGTTGAGCTCGCCGGCGAGACGAGGCGACCAGTGCTCGTCGAAGGAGTCGAACGCGTCCTGCAGGTTCACTTTCTCCATGTCGCCTCGTTATCCAGCGCCGCGGATAGCTTTTCCTCGACGGGGCCGTCTCGACCGAAGGGCCAGCCGTCGGCTACTCCGCGGGCTCGTCCGGGTCGCGTCCCGGCGGTCGCTCCGAGAGCCGATCGAACCGGTCCTGGGCGCGCTCCGTTCGCTCGCTGGTCGCGTCGGGATCGTAGTCGAGGTCCACCACGTCGCCATCGTCGACGGCGAGTTCGTACACCGCGTCCTGGTGGCGGCCCGGGGCCGGTAGCCGTTCGCGATCGACCGCGATCTCCGCGACGTCTTCGCCGTCGCGTTCGAGCACGAGCACGGCCTGCTCGCTCTCGAACCGGTCGAGCACGGCGGTGTAAGTTCCGTCGGTCACCATCAGTACGAGACCCGTAGCACCTCCTCGCCGGTATCAGTTGTCACGACGACGGTGTCGCCGTCGTTGTTCCAGACGGGGGAGTCGCGACCCCAGTAGAGATCGGCGCCGGTGTCGGTACCGCTTCCTGTGTGCAGCGTCACCGTCGCGCCGGCGTCCAGCGTGAAGCCCTCGGGGAACGTGTACGTCTTCCCGACCTCGTCCTCGACGGTCCAGCCGCCCAGGTCGAGCGCGGCGTCACCGGCGTTTTCGAAGACGACGTACTCGTCGTTGAGGTTCTCGCTCTCCGTCCCCTCCGCGTCGGCGTGGATCTCCGCGACCTCGAGCGCCGAGGGGTCCGCACCGCCGTCAGTGACTGTCTCCGTCGCGGTCGCGCTCGGCGCCGTCAATTCGCCGCTTCCCGCGATGACAGCCCGGCGCTCGACCGGTGCAGTTGAGCCAGGGTCGATCGGGTCGCCCTCCCGGAGCCGGGCGGGGTCGGTCGGCGCGGGTTGCTGCGTCGCGACGGCGACCCGCTCGCCGTCGCTCGTGAGGACGACGTCGCCGTGGGTCGCAGTCCAGTAGGTCGGCACGTCGCGTGCCGCGATGCGGTCTAGCGTCGCCGCCGACGGATGCCCGTACTGGTTGTCCCAGCCGCTGGAGATGACCACGGCCTGCGGCGCCGCGGCGTCGAGGAGTCGCTCGCCCGTGCTCGAGGCGCTGCCGTGGTGGCCGGCCTTGAGCACGGTGACGTTCAGCCGGTCGCCGTACGCGTCGACGAGGTGAGCCTCCTGATCGTCCTCGGCGTCGCCCGTCAACAGGAAGCTCGTGGCACCGAACTGGAGCTTCAGCACGATGCTGTTCTCGTTGCGCGCCTCGTTCTCCAGGTACGGTTCCGGCGGGCCCATCACGGTCACGTCGACGCCCTCGAAGGGGATCTCGTCGCCCGCGCGGGTCTCGTACAGCGTTACGTCGTGGGCCTCGACGGCGTCGAGGTAGCCCTCGTAGGTCTGCGTGCTCGCCGCGATGCCCGGGTCGTAGACGGCGCCGATACCGTCGGCTTCCGTTTCGAAGTACTCGATGATCCGGGCGTTGCCGCCGATGTGGTCCGCGTCGTTGTGGGAGACGACGAGGTAGTCGATCCGTTCGACGTCGTGGCGCTGCAGGTACGTCAGCACGTGCTCGCCGTCGTCCCGGAAGTGGCCGGTGTCGACGAGCATCGTCTCCCCGCTCGGTCCGACGACGAGCGTGCTGACGGACTGGCCGACGTTGATGAAGTGAACTTCGAGCGTTCCGTTGGGCGCCTCCAGCGTCGCCGTCGTTTGGCCTCCCGTCGTCTCCGGCTCCGGGGGTCCCTGATTGACGCCGCCACTACACCCGGCCAGCACGACGAGGCCGAGGACCGCCAGCAGCAGAAATCGACGGCGCGTGCTCATGGTACGAGGTTACCCCAGCGGCTGAAAGAGGTGGCGGCCCGATGGAGGCGGGTTCGCCGGACAGCAGGTTTGTCACGATGGAGAAACCCGAGCGTTCGGCGAATTCGAGGGCTGAGGTTTATCAGGCATACCGCGGGGAACAGGGCCTACCCGTGGTGAGCGCCCTCGGTCGTCGGTTGCTCGACGTCGCGATCGCGTTGCTGCTCGTCCCCGGCCTCCTCGCAGGTGGGGGCGCGACGGCGACAGCAGAAGCGACTGCGACAGCGCAAGCGACCGCTATAGCGGAAGCGCCCGCGAAGGCGGAATCGACCGCGACGGCGGAAGCAACTGCGATACCGAAACCGGCCGCGATGCCGAACGCGGTCGCGGACGGACCTGCGGCGGCACAGGCAAGGAGGATAGTCGCACGGTCGCTCTCCGACGATCCGCCGGGAACCGCCCCGGCACTGTCGCCGGCGCGGAGCCTGGGCTACTTCCGCGTCGACGGACCTGGACACGAGGACCGGCCGCCCGACCGAGCACCAGTGGCGTTCCAGCTTCCGGCCGAGTCGCTTCCGGAGGCCGGCCACGTCGACGCGGTTCGACTGTATCGTCAGGAGGGCGAGGAGTGGCGACCGGTGCCGACGCGACACGTGGGCGGGGATTGGTTTCGCGCCGGCCCGACCGACGGGTCCACCTTTGCTGTCGGGTTCACGGAGCCCCAGTTCGCGATCGTCGACGTCTCGGTGACCCCGAAGGTCATCTCCCGTGGAGAGTCACTCTCCATTCAGGTCACCGTCGACAACGACGACGGGGCCGGGACGACTACGTTCGAACTCGGGACGCGAGCAAGGACCCGTACGGAGACAGTTGCGCTCGGGCGCGAGGCGACTCGGCAGTTTACGTTCGAACTCCGACCTCGGGAAGTCGGCGCTATCGACGTCGTCGTCGACGGAAGGACCTACGCGACGGTGAGAGTTACTCGGCAATCCGGGGAAGAACGGCTGGAAGAGAGGCGGTGGCCAGCGGCGACGGCACGACACTCACTGACTCGTTGGTTTCGAATCCCGATTCGACGGCAGCACCTCCGCACCGGTTATCTCGAATCGAGCGCCGCGGTCGCCGTCGACGGCCTCGATCTCCCACCCGTGGCTCCCCACAATCCGTTTCACGCTCGCGAGGCCGACGCCGGTTCCGTCGGCGGCGGTCGTCGTGCCGAACTCGAAGAGGCTGTCCGCGACCGGTCCCGGGAAGCCGACGCCGTCGTCCTCGACGTAGAACCCGTCGGGGAGGCGACCGACGTCGACGCTCACGTCCTCGCCGCCATGGTCCAGCGCGTTGCCGAGGAGGTTCTCGAAGAGACGGTGCAGGGCGTCGCGGTTCGCCTCGACAGTCAGATCGGCCGTGACCGTCAGGTCGTCCGTGGGGAACGAGCGGGCGTGAGCCGCGTCGGTGGCGACGGCGTCGACCGCGACCGGCTCGACGTCAGTGACCGGTTTCCCGGCACGGACGGTCCGGGCGAGCCCGTCGACGAGCTCCTCGAGTCGAGCGGTGATAGATCGGGCCTCGTCGACCTGCTCGCGCGGGTCCCCGCTGTGTCGAGCGAGTTCGAGTCGCCCCTTCAGCGTCTGCAAGGGGCCCTGGAAATCGTGGGAGAGCGTCGTCGCGATCGATTCGAACTGCTCCCGCTGGCGTTCGAGCCGCTGTTTCCGGTGCTCGTTGTCCGTGACGTCGACGAGGAGTCCGATGACCTGGGTAACCCGCCCCTCGTCGTCCGTGACGGGGTGGCCGCGGTCCTCGAGGTACCGAACCTCGTCCGCAGCTTGCTCCACCCGGAAGCGGACGTTGAAGGACTCTCCGCGTTCCGATGCCCCCACGTACGCTTCCCGGAGCGTCTCCCTGTCGTCGGGGTGGACGTGCTCGATGAACGAGTCGAAGCTGTCGGAGAGGCGATCCGGTTCGAGGCCGAGGAGCGAGGAGACGCCGTACCGGGTGATCCGGTCGTCGTCGACCCGGTGTTTCCAGAGGCCGGCGTCGACGCTTTTGAACTCCTCGGTGATGATCTCGCGCAGTTGCGCGAGCTCCCGCTCGCTCTCCTGGAGCTCGGTGACGTCGTGCGCGATGGTCTGCCCGACCGCGTCGTCGTCGAAGGCCGTTGGGGCACATGACACCTTCGCGACCTGCGTCGATCCCTCGGTGCTGAAGCGGAGTTCGGTCGGCGACACCTTGTCTCCGGTCCGGAGCCGTTCGACCCGGGACCGGACCTTCTCGCGGTGCTCCGGCGGATGATAGTCAAACATCTCCTCGCCGACGAGGCTCTCGACCGACTCCTCGCCGAACAGCTCGACGGCGGCCTCGTTCGCGTAGCGGATCCGACCCGCCTCGTCGTAGTGATACACCGGAAGGTGAGACGTCTCGACGAGCGCGGTGTAGTGGTCCACAGCCTGCCGGGCAATCACCTTCCGTTGCTGTGACTGGACGGCCTCGAGCACGCGGTTGGCGAGCACGTCGTAGGTGTCCGTTCCGCCCTTCTGGATGTAGTCGGTCACGCCGGCCGACATGGCGTCCGCCGCTATCGATTCCGATCCCTTGCCCGTGAACAGGACGAACGGCCGATCGACGCCGTGCTCCTGCAACTGGTCGAACAGCTCGAGGCCGTCGAGCGCCGGCATGTCGTAATCCGAGACGATGCAGTGCGGATCGGTCGCCCCGAGCTGGTCGAGGACGGTCGTCGGGTCAGATACGGAGGTTACGGAGAGACGTTCGTGTGCTCGCTCGAGGAACTCCCGCGTCAGGTCGAGGATCGCAGCGTCGTCGTCGACGTGGAGAACCCGGATCTCGCTCGGATACTCCGAGGCCGATCGGGCGGTGACCGGAACCGATTCGTCACTCATTACGAGTAGGCTTTCGACGCGGCGTTGAAAAGCCACCGACATCGTGACGAATTAGCTACATATTATCTGATAGAAAGTATCCCAGGGCAATCGATGGATTCGACGGGTTCATGTATCATCTCGGGGAGGATCTCCGGTTGAGATATTCGACGCTCGTGCTGTAAATTGAACATGTCGAAACCCCAGTGGTAAAACGGGGTGATGTATTTGGCTTCGAGACGAGGATGCTCGGCGAGTTTCGACGGAGTTCGTCCGAAGGCCGCGTCAGTACTTCCGACGCGAGTCCGGAACGCCCAGCTGCTCGTTGAGCGCGTCGTCGAGCGCGTCTCGTTCGGCCTGCCAGTCGAAGAAGTCCTCGCGCGAGTCCGGATAGTTGCTGTACGTCTCCTCGAGCTGGTCGGCGTAGCGGCGCGTCTTGACGAAGTCCACGAGCGTCTCAGCGACGTCCCGCTTCGTCGTGTCCAGCGTCTCGAACACGTCGCTTTTCGCGAGTCCGACCGCGTTGCGTGTGACGCCCGCGATCAGCGAGACGGCGTCGCCGATGCCGAAGGAGTCCTCCTCCGAGGAGACCACGTCGGAAATCTCCGCTTCCGGGAGGAGCGCGACGGCCGCGCGGACGTCGTCCATCCCCGCGTTCGCCGCGGCGACGTTGTACGGGTCCTTCGAGGCAACCCGCGTGCCGAGCCCGTGTTCGACGAAGACGTAGTGGTTGTGGGCCCACAGGTCTTCCTCCGAGATGAAGTCGTCCTCGTCGCTGGCGACGGCCTCCGCCCCGTGCTTCCCGGCCGAGTAGCCGGTGACGGCGGCGCCCCGGATCCCCTTGCCGGAGATCGGGTGCGTGGTGCCGGCGTTACAGCCGACCGTGATGTAGCCCGGGGCGACCATCGAGTCGAGCGGACGGCGAAGCCCGAGCGCGGCGCCGAGCTTGTCCTTCTCGCCGTTAACCTCGTGGAACTCCGCGCCCTCGTACTCCGGGCGACCCTCGAGGTCGTCCTTCAGCCGGTCGGCCAGCGCGATGGGGTCCTCCATCATCTGGAAGCCGAGGCCGACGTTGATCTGGGTGTCCTGCCGCGGGAAGTACCAGATGTAGCCCATCTCCTCGAGTGGCTTGCCCACCAGCGCGTTGTCGTACTCGACCGGCTCCTGCGTCTCGAGGATCTCGCGGTACGCGGACCCGAACTGCGTGAAGTGGGGCTCCTCGAAGCTGACCTCGGGCTCGGCAGCGAGGTCGTCGAAGTCCACCTGCGACATGACGCTCGAGAGGGAGCCGCCGGCGTCGATGAGCAGGTCGGCGTGGTACTCGACTGGCTCGCCCTCGCGCACGGCCTCGACGCCCTCGACCTGGTCGTCCTGGATAACGCCGTTGACGACGGTGTTGAAGTGCTGTTCGACGCCCAGGTCGCCCGTCTGGTGGATCAGGCGCTGGCCGAACTCGTAGCGGTCGATGACGTTGCTGTGGCCGTCATACGGGAGGACCTTCTTGACGCCGATCTCCTCGTCCCACCACTCGATCTGATCGATGTTGCCGTCGACAAGCACGTCGTCGTCGGCTGCGATCGCCTCCATGTCGATCGGCCCGGGATACTTCTTCGAGTCGGTCGGGGCCTTGATCGCGTCGCCGCAGGCGATGTGTCCCGCCTGCTGTGCCGACTTCCGCTCGAGTTGGACCACGTCGGCCCCCGCGTCCGCGGCCGTCGCCGCGGCGAAACAGCCCGCGATGCCACCGCCGACGACGACGATGTCGTAATCCTCGGAACCGGTCATTGTCCGTGTCGAGGGGGCCTCCTACATTGAATCGTTCGATCGGATCCGGGGGGTCGAGACGGATTCGTTCGTTATTCGTCGGATCTACGTGGGTCAGATATCTGGATCGATGGCCTCCGTAAACCGAGTGACCCGAACGAACGCAGCCTCTGAAGCGGTCGCACTTTTAAATAGATTCAGTCATTCTCGGTAGCGACACCACTCAGCATGCCCAGAACGTCACAGCCGCTGAGCGGTCGCATATATAAACTAGTTCGGCTAACCTCACGGGCAACACCACTCGGCACTCCCAGAAAGCCCTCAAATCCGGAACAAGTGCCGTGCTGGAAGCTACTAGAGCGAACGGTCCCCGGGTGTGCCTACTTTTACCACTGTCTTGCTCGTGAGTCACAGCATGTCGACCGATGACTCCGGGACGGCCGAAACCGAGCTGGTCGACCTCCTCGAACGGCTCGGGTTCAGACAGTACGAGGCCCAGACGCTGATCAGCCTCTCCCGACTCGGGACCGGGACGGCCAAGGACATCGCACGCGTCAGCGACGTTCCCCGGACCCGGGTCTACGACGCGGTCGACGCGCTTCACGAGCGCGGCCTGGTCGACGTACAGTACACGACGCCGAAGAAGTTCACCATCGTCTCCCGCGAGACGCTCGTCCGGAAGCTCAACGTCGAGCGCGAGCGAACCATCGACGAGATCTCCGACCTCCTCGAAGAACTCGGGCCCGAGGAGACGACCCAGGAGCAGTTCGGCGTCTGGACCGTCACGGGGAAGACCGCGGTCGCGGAGCGGGTCACGGGCTTCCTGGAGGACGCGGACGAGAAGGTCGTCCTGATGACGACGGACGACCTGCTGACCGACGAGCAGCTCGACGCCCTGGCGGCGGCACACGAGCGCGGCGTGGAGATCTACCTGGCCGGAATCTCCGAAACGGTGCAACAGCGCATCCAGTCGGAGGTCCCCTCGGCGGAGCTGTTCGAGACCCTCTGGGAATGGGGCGAAACGCCTGCCGGGACCCTCCTGATCGTCGACGACCGGTCCGCGCTCGTCAGCGCGCTCGTCGACGATGGCGCCGACAGCCACGAGGAAACCGCAATCTGGGGCAGCGGGCAGCGAAACAGCCTGGTCGTCGTGCTCCGGACCATCTTCACCTGGCGGCTCGGCGAACACGAGGCCGACGAGTCGGTCCTGGAATCGGAGCAGGACGGTGCCGGCGAGTCGGAGGACTAGTGCAGCGCTCGCGGGGCGCTACTCGTCGCTTGCGCCGAACAGCGCGTCGGCGTCGGCAGGCGTATCGAAGTCGTGGAAATGCTCGCCCTTCTCCTTGGTGAGGATGTTGAGTCCGGCGGCCGCGCCGTCGCCTGCGGAGATGACGGCCTGCCACTCCTCGGCACGGACCATCGCGCCCGTCGCGTACGCGTCGTCGACGCTCGTCTCCATCGTCACGTCGACGTCGACGACGTCGCCGTCGAAGTCACACCCGAGAGCCTCGGCGAGGTCCCGGTTCGCGCCGGTCGCGAGCACCACGTAGTCGGACTCGTACTCCCCGTCTTCCGTCGAGACGGTGAACCCGGCGTCGGTCGCCTCGACGTCCGTGACCTTCTCGCCCTGCCGACGCTCCACGCCGAAGCTATCGACCTGCGACCGGAGCGTCTCCATGTACGCGGAGCCGTCCTGCGAGCCGATTCCCGGATAGTTGAACAGGTGGGCCTTGTGCATCCACGTCCCGTCCGTGTCGAACACTGTCGCGTCGACGCCGTTCTTCTGGGTGAACAGCGCAGCACTCAGCCCGGCCGGTCCGCCACCGATGATGGTCACGCTTGCCATGTTATGCCAGTACGTCCCTCACATGAATAAACGTCGTGCGGTACTCGTTGGCACACCGTTCCCGGTACACTCCGGAGTGTTCGGGAATCGCGCGTAGACGTCGCCCACGAAGAGGTCGAATCCACCGTCGCAGTCGCCGACTACGACGCGACGTCGTAGCCGGCGTCCCGGATGGCGGCCCCGAGGTCGTCGTCGGAGACGTGCTCGTTGATGACGACCTCGACCGTGTCGTTCTGGTGGTCGGCGCTGGTTCGACTGACGCCCTCGACCGTGCCGAGCGCGTTCTCGACGTTCTCCTCGCACCCGTCACAGGACATGCCGCTGACCTCGATCGTCTTACGTTGCATGCGGGAGCCTTCGGGCTCCGCTCCAAAGGTCGTTTGGGCGGAACCGTCGACAGCGATCCCACTTTGGCGCCCGTCGGGACCACGGCAGCTACCGTGACCGCGACACAACGCCTATCACTCCTGAACCGGAACGATCGGACATGACATTCGATCCGATGGACCAGGGACTCGACGCCGAGGAAGTCGAGGCCCGCGTGGACGAAGCGATCGAGAACAACGAGGTCGTCCTCTTCATGAAGGGCGACGCCCGCATGCCCCAGTGCGGCTACTCGAAGCGCGCTGTCGGCCTGATCGGCCAGTACCGCTCCGACCTGGAAACCGTCGACACGCTCCAGAACCTCGACGCCTTCCGCGAGGCGCTCGAGGAGCACAGCGGCTGGGAGACGATCCCCCAGACCTTCGTCGACGGCGAGTTCGTCGGCGGCAGCGACGTCCTCGCGGAGCTGGACGAGCGCGGCGAGCTCGCCGAGAAACTCAACGCCGACCCGGACGCGAACGACGGCAGCGCCGCGACGTCCCCGTCCGACGACGGCAGCGTCGACGCGCCGTTCTAGCTCGCGCTTTTTCGGCTTCCTCGTCCCCACGCCGAAAATCTTTCAGGCCGGTCGACGAGCGTCCGATATGGCTCCAGTCAACGAGCGCGACCTCGACTGGTCGACCGTCGAGGGCGAGGAGACGGCGTTCAGGCGCAAGCAGCTCGGCGCGGCAGCGGGCGGCGAACAGCTGGGCTGTAGCCTCTACGAGCTGCCCGCGGGCGAGCGCTCGTGGCCGTATCACTACCACACGGCCAACGAGGAGGCGCTGTACGTCCTGGGCGGCGAGGGGACGCTCCGGATCGACGGCGACGAGCACGACCTCGCCGCCGGGGACTACGCGGCCTTCCCGGCCGACGGCTCCGGCGCGCACCGAGTCGTCAACGATAGTGACGAACCGCTCCGATACCTCCTGTTCTCCACGATGACCGAGCCGGACGTGATCGCGTATCCGGACCTCGAGACGGTCGGCGTCTTCGCTGGCTCGCCACCCGGTGGCGACGGCGAGCGGACTATCGAGGGATACTACGAGGTCGGCGAGACGGTCGACTACTGGACCGGCGAGTAGCTGACTGCGACGATAGGGGACCGGCGAGTAGCCGACTGCGACGACCTGGCGGTCCGAGGGAAGTTGGGTGGCTATCCGGAGGCGGAGTCGGGGTCGGGGCCGAGTCCGAAGTCGAGGTCGTCCATCCGCCGGATCGTCTCCGCGAGTCGGGAATCGTCGGGGACGGCCCGGCGGAACGACGCCGAGCCGAACTCGACGTCGCCGTTGATCGAGAGGAAGCCGAGGTCCGCAGGGGGACCGTCGAGCCCGACCAGGAACGCGACACGGCGGGCGGCGGGGACGTTGTTCACCCTGGCTGCCGGAGCGACGGAGCCGTACAGGGATCGGTTGTTCGCCACGTGGCGAACGGTGATGGGAGTGGGCGCGAACAGCAGGAGCAGGTGTACCCCAACGTCGTCGCGGTTCAGCTTGGGCCGGATGTTGTGGGCGGCGTCCTGGTAGAAATACCGCTCCATGCGGCGATACTGACGGAGGATCTCGTTCGCGCCGGTCGCGTGTCGGACCGCGGCGTCGCCCTTGAGCTCGACGAGGTAGTCGACGACCTCGGGCGTGCGCGTTCGGACGTACACGTCGGCGACGCCGCGGACCCCGTCGTGGTCGTACGGCTCCTCGAGGTTGACCGCGGCTTTCGGCTCGGTCGCCTCGAAGTGGTCGACGACGGACGTCGCCAGGTCGTCCTCACGCATCGCCTTGCCGTCGGGGACCGAGCCTCAAAGATGCAGGGGTAAAACGAGGGATCGAACCAGCGCTGTCACGGGAATTTCGGGCGCCGGTCGGACCGCTCCGGACTGGCGAGTATTCTTTTGTCCACTGCCGACCCACTGCCGGCAATGGCTGCCATCTGTTTCGACATGTACGGCACGCTGTGTAACACCGGCGTCGTCGTCGACACGCTCGTGGAGGAGCTCGAGGTTTCCGAGGCACTCGTGACCCAGCTCGACACGTCCTGGCGGACGAAACAGCTGGAGTACACCTTCCAGCTTGGGCTGATGGACGAGTACGAGCCGTTCTGGCAGGTGACGCGTGACGCGCTGGATTTCACCCTCGCCAGGTACGACCTGGACCCGGACAACGAGACCCGACTCCGGATCATGGCCGGCTACGAGGCGCTGTCGCCGTTCCCGGGCGCCATCGACACGCTGGCGGAACTGCAGGACGCCGGGCACACGGTCGCCGTCCTCTCGAATGGCAATCCGGCGATGCTCGAGAGCCTCGCCGACGAAGCCGGGCTGTCGAACCACCTCGACGCGATAATCAGCGCCGACGAGGTCGAGACCTACAAGCCGGCCGCCGCGGTGTACGAGAACGCCGCCGCCCGCCTCGACACGCCGATCGAGGACTGCTGGCTCGTCTCCACGAACGCCTGGGACGTCACCGGCGCCGGCAATGCCGGCATGCAGACCTGCTGGGTCAATCGCATCCACGACCCCCACGAGCGGATCGGCCCCGGCGTCGACGCCGTCGTTCCGGACGTCCCCGGCGTTCTCGCCGAAGTGCCCTGAGGCGGTCGAGGAGATCCTCGGCCCGGAAGCCATCGCGAACGCGGTCCCACAACTTACCCGTCTGGCGAAACGAGTGGCAGCCACTCGAACCAGTATGTCGCCAGGAGAGTTCTCCCCGGAACCGGAAGACCCGCCGGACGGGCCACCGGTTCAGTGTCCGGCCTGCGAGTCCGCGTTCCGCGCGAGCGACGCGCCGTCGTTCCTGCTCCTCGATCAGCTCACGGTCCCGCTCGTCGGCTGCGACGACCACCTCTCCCAGTTCACCGACGTCTGCGGATACACGACCGAGGGGACGGCCGAACTCCTCAACCACCGTCCCGCAGGCGGTGTCCGGTGTCCCAGTTGCCACCTGGCACCATACAACCCGGGTCATCCACTGATCCCGGTCCAGGACGGCGCCGTCGCCGTGCTCGCCTGCCCGGAACACCAGTCTGAGGTCCTCGACCGGTTCCAGGCTGGTCTCAGCACGCAGCAGCAACTGACGAGCTCCATCGACGCGCCGTAATCACGTCACGCCGCCGCCCTCCTGGGACGGGAATCGCTCGTACCGCTCCTCCGCGAGGATCGCTTCGAGCGTCTCGACCATCGCGAGGGTCTCGGCGAAGGCGGTGTACAGCGGCGCGGGACAGATCCGGACGACGTTCGGCGGCCGGAAGTCGACGATCACCCCCTCGTCCTTCAGCGCCTGGCTCACGCGATAGGCTTCCGGATGCTCGAGCGCGACGTGCCCGCCGCGTGCGTCGTGGTCGCGGGGGGTCCCGACCTCGACGCCCGGCAGCCGCTCGTCGACGAGTCCAACGAGGAAGTCCGTCAGCGCGAGCGACTTGGCGCGGACGCGGTCGATGCCGGCGTCGTCGAGGACGTCCAGCGCGCCCTCCAGCGGCGCGGCCGCGAGCATCGGCGGCGTCCCGATCTGCCAGGCGCCGGCCGACGCCGCCGCCGTGTACGTCAGGTTCATCTCGAACTGGGTCGCCTTCTCGTGGCCCCACCAGCCGGCGAGCGCGGGCGTCAGCCCGTGATGGCGCTCGTTTACGTACAGCCCCGCCACCGCGCCCGGTCCCGCGTTCAGGTATTTATAAGAGCACCAGACCGCGAAGTCGACGCCGACCTCGGAGAAACGGTGCGGCACGGCGCCGACCGTGTGCGCCGCGTCGAACCCGACGTAGGCGCCGTTGGCGTGGGCCGCGCTCGCGATCCGCTCGACGTCGAACAGGTGGCCGCTCCGGTAGAGCGCGGTCGGCATGAAGACGATGCCCACGTCGTCGTGCTCCTCGAGCGCGGCCTCGACGTCGGCCGGGTGAATCGTTCGGCCGTCGCGGCTCTCGACGACGCGGAGCTTCCGCTCGGGGTCGATGCCGCGTTGCCGGAGCTGCGCGCGGATCGCGTAGTGGTCGGAGGGGAAGTCCAGTTCGTTGACGAGGACCGCGGGAGCAGTATCCGTGTCGTCGCCGTCTCCAGTCGCGGCGGGTGAGAACTCGCTGTCGGCAGCCTTGTACCCCTCGACTTCAGCCCCGTTGCCGGCGAGGAGCTCGTCGAGGAAGGTCCCAACCAGGGTGTGGATGTTCACCGTTATCGAGTTGCCGATGACGACCTCGGACTCCTCGGCGCCCACGAGCGGTGCGAGGCGGTCGCCGAGGCGCTCGCCGATCCCGAACCACGGCGGGTCGGCATCGGTCCAGCCCTCTATCAGCTGGTCGCGCCACTCGTCGACGACGCGGTCGAGGCTGGCGAGGGCCGCGTCCGAGGCGGGGCCGAGCGAGTTGCCGTCGGCGTAGAGGGTTCCCTCCGGAACGTGAAACCGGTCGGCGAACGAGGACAGCGGGTCGGCGTCGTCCAGATCGCGGGCCGTCGCGGCGGCGTCGGGACCGGGATCCCGGGCTCCGGCGTAGGGATCCGTCTCGGGCCGGGTCGGCGGCGTCGAGTCGTCCATACGTTCGCGCCGACCTGCGGGACCAAAGAGCTACCGACGGCGGCTACCTCCGGTCGCCTGCTTATAAGTCGCCGGACCACGCAGATGGTCGTATGACCGACGAAGACGACGAGGAGCTGCTCGTCGCCGCGGAGGCGTTCCTCGCGGCCACCGACGAGGCACTGAGCGAGTACGACCAGGGGTACGCCGACGCTGACGCAACACTGTCGCTCATCGAATCCCAGCTCGACCCGCTCCGCGAAGCGGTCGAGGAAGCCGAGGAGTAGGGGGCAAGCAAGTCGAAGGCCGGCGACCGAACTCGGGGCCATTTATAAGCTCGCTGGGTCAGTGTAGGGTATGGTCTCGGAGATCTTCGACCCCGACGCGTGGGAGCAGGTGACCGACGAGTTCGAGGACATCACCTACCACCGCGGGGTCGACGTGCCGGTCGTCCGGATCGCCTTCGACCGTCCGGAGCTCCGGAACGCGTTCCGTCCGGGGACGGTCGACGAGCTCTACGCTGCGCTCGACCACGCACGCAAGCAGGCCGACGTCGGCTGCGTGCTGCTCACCGGCAACGGCCCGTCGCCGAAGGATGGCGGCTGGGCGTTCTGCGCCGGCGGCGACCAGTCCGTCCGCGGCAGCTCCGGATACGAGTACCAGGCGGAGGACGAGGCGGGCGAGGAGGACTCGGAGCTCGTGAAGGAGGCGCAGGCAGGTCGCCTCCACATCCTCGAGGTCCAGCGGCTCATCCGGTTCATGCCGAAGCCCGTCGTCGCCGTCGTCCCCGGCTGGGCCGTCGGCGGCGGCCACTCGCTGCACGTCGTCTGCGACCTCACGCTCGCCAGCGAGGAGCACGCGAAGTTCCTCCAGACGGACCCGGACGTCGGCTCCTTCGACGGCGGGTTCGGCTCCGCCTACCTCGCGAAGCAGATCGGCCAGAAGAAGGCCCGCGAGGTGTTCTTCCGCGGGAAGACCTACTCGGCCGCGGAGGCCGAGGACATGGGTATGGTGAACGAGGGTATCCCCCACGAGGAGCTGGAGGAGGTCGCGCTGGAGTGGGCCGACGAGATGACGAAGAAGAGCCCAACGGCGATGCGCATGCTCAAGTACGCGTTCAACATGACCGACGACGGGATGGTCGGCCAGCAGGTGTTCGCCGGCGAGGCGACGCGGCTCGCGTACATGACCGAGGAGGCCCAGGAGGGCCGTGACGCCTTCCTCGAGGGCCGAGAGCCGAACTTCCGCGAGTTCCCCTGGCACTACTAACTCGGCGCGACCGCCCTCGACGGTGGGCCACGACCGCACTCGACGGAGCTGCAGGACCGCACCCGACGGCTGTGAGGGACCCCGTTTTATTTTCCTCGCCGCCGGTGACCAGTACGACCCTTTCATGCAACCGCCAACGGAAGGCGAGACGGCGACGTACGAGCGCACGTTCACGGTCGAGGACGTCGAGGAGTTCGGCGAGCTATCCGGCGACGACCAGGCCCGCCACACGGAACCCGACGAGGACGGGCGGGTGATGGTGCAGGGGCTGCTGACCGCCACGATGCCGACGAAGCTCGGCGCCGACCAGGGGATGATGGCGCACACGATGAACCTCCAGTTCCACCAGCCCGTCTACACGGGCGAGCGCATCACCTGCAGGTCGACGGCGACGGACGTCGTCGAGCGCGAGGACCGGTACGACGTCGCCGGCGACGCCGTCTGCGAGAACGAGTCCGGCGAGGCGGTGCTGACGGCCGACGTCGAGGGCGTCGTCTGGAAGGAGGACTGACCGGAGCGACCACGGCGCGACGGCGACGCCGCGTCGCCGCGACGACCCACGATGGTAACCTTCAGGAACCCGACAGCCGAAGCGTCACCAATGACCGAACAGGTGTCGCGACGCCGCGCGTGGATCATGGCCGCGCGGCCGCAGACGCTCCCGGCCGCGGCCGCACCCGTTATCGTCGGCGTCGGCCTCGCCGTCAACGACGGCGTGTTCGCGCCGCTGCCCGCGCTGGCGGCGTTCGTGGGGGCCGCGCTGATCCAGATCGGGACCAACTTCGCGAACGACTACTACGACGCGATCCAGGGCGCCGACACGGAATCCCGCGAGGGGTTTACCCGCGTGACGGCGTCCGGGATCATCGAGGCCGACGAGGTGAAGCGCGCGATGATCCTCACCTTCGCCGCGGCTATCCTCGTCGGGACCTACCTCGTCGCCGTCGGCGGCCTCCCTATCCTCGTCGTCGGCCTCGTCTCCGTCGCCGCGGGCGTCGCCTACACCGGCGGACCGTACCCTCTCGGCTACCACGGCCTCGGCGACCTCTTCGTCTTCGTCTTCTTCGGCGTCGTCGCCGTGATGGGTACCTACTACGTGCAGGCGGCCGCCCACCTCGCGAGCGGGTTCCCGATGGGCGTCCCGCCCGGGACGGTCACGTTCGCGGCGTTCGTCGCGAGCCTCCCCATCGCCGCTATCTCGACGAACATCCTCGTCGTCAACAACGTCCGCGACCGCGAGGAGGACGCCGAAACCGGCAAGCGGACGCTCGCGGTCCGGTTCGGCTACGCGTTCTCCCGGGTCCAGTTCCTCGCGCTCCTCCTCCTGGCGTACGTGACACCCGCGTGGTTCCTCGCCGGCGAGCACGGGCCGTTCGTGCTGCTCCCGCTACTCACGCTGCCGCTGGCGACGAAGGTCGCACACACGGTTCTCGGACACACCAGCGGCGAGGCGCTGAACCCAGCCCTCGAGCGGACCGGGAAGCTGCTCGCGGCGTACGCGCTCCTGTTCGCCATCGGGCTGGCCGCATGAAGGTAACCGAGTTCTCGCTGCCGCTCGCGCGGCCGCTCGAAACGGCTCGCGGCGAGATCACGGAGCGCGAGGGGTTCGTCGTGCGGCTCGACCCCGAGACCGACGACGTGCCGGCGCGGGGAGTCGGCGAGGCGACCCCGCTTCCCGGCTGGACCGAGTCGCTGTCGGCGTGTCGGGCCGCGCTCGAGGAGCGGAACTCCGGGACGGCGGTCGCTGGAGCGAACCCCAACTCCGCAATCCCGGCGAGCGACGCGCCCGCTGCTCGCCACGGCGGCGCGCTGGCACTGCTGGACGCGACCGCGAGAGCCGACGGCGTTCCGCTGTCGACGACCCTCGCGAGCGAGGCGGGATTCCCCGAGCCCGCCGAGACGGTGCCGGTGAACGCGACGGTCGGAGACGACGCCGCGACGGCGACGGCCGAGGCCGCCCGCTCGGCTGTCGAATCGGGGTACCGCACGGTGAAAGTGAAGGTCGGCGCCAGAGCCCTCGAGGCGGACGTCGAGCGACTCCGGGCGGTCCGGGACGCGGTCGGCGAGAGTGTCCGTGTGCGGGCCGACGCCAACGGCGCCTGGGGTCGGGAGACCGCCCGCCGAGCACTTTCCGAGTTCGAGGCTCTGGACGTCGCCTACGTGGAGCAACCCCTCGCCGCCGACGACCTTGCAGGGCACGCGACGCTCCGGGCGGAGAGCGGCGTCGACGTCGCGCTCGACGAGACGCTCGCCGAAGTCGACGTCGAGACGGTCCTCGACGCGGACGCGGCCGATGTCCTGGTGCTGAAACCGATGGCGCTCGGCGGTCCCGACAGGGCCGTGGCGGCGGCCCGGACCGCACGCGAGGCCGGCGTCGAACCGGTCGTGACGACGACGATCGACGCCGTCGTCGCGCGCACGGCAGCGGTCCACGTCGCCGCGGCCATCCCGGACGTTCGAGCTTGCGGGCTCGCGACCGGCGACGTGCTCGCGAGCGACCTCGCACCCGACCCCGCGCCGATCGAGGAAGGGTCGATCGACGTGCCGGAGGGGCCCGGCATCGCTGGGGCGGCTTTCGACGACGTTCGCTGAGACAGTTCGGAGATCTGAGCCGTGGACCGTTAGAGGTCCTCGAAAAAGGTCAGGTGCGGTCCAGAAGGGTGGCGTCCCGGTCGTTCAGGTGTTGTTCGATCCCTCGTCGACCACCTGGACGGCGCCGCGCATGCCCGTCGCACGGTGTCGCTCACAGTAGTACCGGTAGACACCCGGTTCCTGGAAGGTGTACTCGAACCGCTTGCCGGACTCGCTGTAGAGCTCGCTCGCGAAGGCGCCGTTCTCCTCGACGACGCTGTGGCTGCCGCCGCGGCCGCTCCACTCCCAGATGATCGTCGTGCCGGGTTCGACGCGGACGGCCGCCGGGTCGAACGCGAGGCCACCTGCGCCGCCGACGGCGACGAGGATGGCGTCCTGGTCCGTCCAGTCGTCCGTTCCGTCGAAGTTCTCGACGTTCTCGAACCAGTCGCCGTACGTCTCCGATTCGATGCGTTGCTCCTTGTCGTCACCCACGCAACCCGCCGTCCCGAGCCCGAGAGCGACCCCCGCGGCGCCGCCGAGGAACTCTCGTCGCGTGCGCCGGGTCGGGACTGCGGCCGGTCGGTCCATGACCGCCTTCGGTGCTGGAACGGTGAAAACGAATCGCTCCGGGGCGAATTCCCCCGCGAATTCCCCCGACTTCGCCCTCGATTGCTGGTCCGCAAAGGATTATGTGACGCGTTCCGGAACGGTGTGGCATGCCAGACCTCGACACGGACGCGGTGCGCCTGGAGCACGACGGCGACGTTGCGCGGATCGTTCTGACGACGCCGGAGCGGCGAAACGCCCTGAGCGTGGCGACCTCGACCGGGATCATGGACGCCGTGGACGCGCTCGAGGGGACGAACGTTGGCGCGGTCGTCATCGAGGGGGAAGGGCCGGCCTTCTGTGCCGGCGGCGACGTGGAGGCGATGATCGAGCGGCAGGAGTCGGACGTCGCGCTCGACGACTCCGTCCGGCACATCATCCAGGAGACCGGGCGGGCCATCGCCCGCGTCGCGAAGTGTGAGTTCCCGACGATCGCGAAGGTTGACGGGCCGGCGTTCGGCGCGGGCGGGAACCTCGCCATCGCCTGCGACGTGCAGCTCATGAGCGAGTCGGCGACGATCGGATTCGGCTTCCGGAACGTCGGGCTCGCGGTCGACTCGGGCACCTCCTACCTGCTCCCGCAGCTCGTCGGCGACAACGTCGCCCGCGAGCTCGTGTTCACGGGTGAGCAGGTGGAGGGTAAGCGCGCCGTCGACCTGGGACTGGCCAATCACGTGTATCCCGACGACGAGTTCGAGGAGGAGGCTGAGGCGCTGATCGCGACGATCGCCGAGGGGCCTTCGGCGGCGCTTCGCACGTCGAAACGGCTCATGCGACTGGGGCCGGACGCGACCCTCCAGGCGGCCATCGAGAACGAGGCCGGCGCGCAGGCGGCCATCTTCGACTCGGCCGACCACGCCGAGGGCGTCGAGGCCTTCCGCGAGAAGCGGGAGCCGGAGTTCGAGGGGCGCTGACGCCACGAACCGGCCGGGCCTCGTGCCCCCTGAGCGCAACCCTCTTGAGACCAGTTGGCCTACGTGCGCCCATGAGCGATTGGACTGACGCCATCGTCGGCGAGCGCATGGCCGTCGATCAGGAGTTCAACGAGCAGGTAGCGGCCTCACGGTTCAGCAGCCAGGAGTGGGGGCTGATCATGACGGCCACCGAGTTCGACATCGAGAACGCCACCGACCCGGACGAAGCCCGGATCGTCGCCGACACGTCGAACCTCCCGCAGATCATGCCCGAGCTGGGGGACATGCGCGAGCAGATGGCCGCGATGGGCGGCGCGGCAGGCGGAAACTCCGGCGGCTCCAGCGGCGTTCTCGACAGTCTCAAGGACGCGCTCGGGCTCGGCGGTGGCGGCGGCGACGAGGTCGATCAGGAGGAGCTCCAGGCGGCCGAGCAGCTCGTCCAGGAGTACGCCGACCAGCTCCAGCAACACCTCGAATCGAAGGGGAAGTGGGAGCAGGTCCGCGTCGCCTACCAGGAGTAAGCGCTCACAGCGCCGCGGATCGCGTTATTATTCGATGTCGCCGCTGTGGAACATCGTCAGCTCCTCCGCCTCGTAGATATTGATAAGCTCGGAGACGATCTCGTCGTAGTCCTCGTTCTCGACGCGGAGCTCGTCGAGCCGCTCGATAGTATCGTCGTCCAGATGGATCTGGGGCATGTCTCGGGTTTCGCGGTCATCCGATAAAAGCGTCGTGGCGGGACCCCCGGTTTCCGTCGCTATCGTCCGAGGTCGTAGAACTCGTCGTTGTAAACTCTTTCGTTTGTAATAACTGTGTAGTTTTCAGAGACGACCCCAGCCCGGATCCGTGTGTACATCCCAGTGGGTGTCAGGATCCGTTAATATCCGGGCAGACATAGCTCACAGTTAGGTCGAATGAATTGGGCATCTCCCAATACGACCGTCTTGTAACCCATGTATGCCCCGAGAGAGGCTTCCAGGACTTATTCAATCGTCCAATTCATCGTACTTGTCCAACACCATATCGAAGTAATCGTCAGTCATCATACGTGGATTCTGAACTTGGTAGAAGTCATTAAGTACGAACTCCGTTTCATCATGGTCCAGACCGTATGCATGGAACGAAGCTGCGTCGATTTCTGCTTGTAATTCGATCCGCTTTTCCTCATCAGTTTCAGGTTCAATATCATCCAATCGCTCACGCATTTCCTTGAACGGTTCTCCGTAGCAGTTCAAACGCGCTGAACGACGCCAGATGAACTCAAACCAGTCATCACCTTCAGTGAGATGAGGCGCTTGTGCTTCTACCAACTTATAGATCACAACGTTCTCTTCCGTCTTGGTTCGCATCAAGTAGTCAAAAGGAAGACTGTTCAACAGGCCAAGAGCAACGAAGAGTTCTTCATCACTGAAGATACGTTCGTAGATACCGTGAAGCGGTGACTCCGAGAGATCGTCTTCGGTAGGATCAATTTTGTAGGGTCGAATAGTAGTAAGCGATTCGTGGCAAACAACTCCCTTGGGAACAGCAGCAGTAACAATTGTTCGCTCATTCGTGGATTGAGTTATCTTCCGGAACCCGAGGCGATATTCCGTACAGTCAAGCTTCACATCTTCAAGTGAGAGAGGTTCGCCACGATGTTCATTTAACAAATCATTTACAAATCCTTTCTGTGATCCAGTCCCCTCGAATTTATTGTATATAGCTTTCTTGGGGCCGACCATCGGATCCCTTGAGCGGAATGTCTTTTCCCGTATTCTATGTTTCGCACTTCTGTCCGGATCTTTTTCTTCACTAATACCCCACATATCGATTGGATCAACACCTTCGATGAAATCGGTAGTGTAGGTATATTGATACATATTGCTTCCACCATAGATTGGATAATCTCCTTCTGAAGGGTCCTCGATGTACCGATCTGCGTCTTTAGAGACGTCCAGCTCGCGGTATGGGTGTACATACCAACTGTTATTCTCATCGCTTATTGGGGGATATTGTATGACCTTCCGAAGTATATCAATTTGTTTCTCTGATTCCACATAGGGAAAGCTCCGAGCTTCAGGAGAAAACTGTTCCAGAACATCATCAGGAATGGTAACAGCCTCAGTATTAATCGATTTGAAGATTTCAGTATCCCCTCGAACAAACTTACCTTTGAGTTGGTCTGTCGAGCCGGAATTCCGGAAAACGATTACTCCGAATTTGGCCTGCCTGTGGAGCCCAGGGAAGATGCCGTTGTTTTCCAACATGACCAACCGCTCCATAGAAGTGTTCTCCAGAAGATGCATACGCAGATTCTTCGTCGCACCACCATTGAAAATGAATCCAGGTAGAATTTGAGCGACATATCCGTCTTTACGAGTGAGAGAGAAAATTCGTTCTAAAAACAGTACAGATAGATCATTTTCACGTGACATCGTGTTGCCCGCAACTATCGAGCTTTGGAGTCGGTAATCAGGGCTGTTGTTAAAGTATTCAGCTCTCAATTCGAAGTTTCTCTGATATCTCTCGTAATCCTCGGAGATAGAGTCCTGTTCAAGTAATTCCGTTTCTACCTGGGTTTTCTCGTCAGGCCCATAGGAACGGAATTGTTCGTCATACCGAGAGAAGAATTCCTCTCGATTTGAGGAAATGACGTCCCATGGAGGGTTTCCAACGATAACATCAAACCCACCGTCTGCATAAACTGACGGGAATTCAAGCATCCAATGGAAGGGACGTTGATCAGAAAGATCGGCTTCAGTCGCATCGCTCACAGCAGCTTGGAATTCCTGAAGGAAGTCCTTATCTAACGATTTTCGATACTTTTCTTGTAGGTTCTTTGCTTTCTTGCGGTGTTTTTCGGCCTTCTCCGGAAACGCTGAACTGTCCTCATATAGTTCGATCTGATCAATGATTTCGTTGTACCGATCTCGAACACTGTTTTCGTTGAACCTCTCAAAGGTCTGATTTCCTTCTTTTGTCTCCTCGGGGAAATCAACGTATCCGATTAGACTATTCCCTTGTTGAACATTGAATCCGATATTTGGAAGCGCTATTTCCTCGAGATCGAGTTCATCACTGTCTTCCTCACGGAGCTCGGAAATGATAGATAGCCAGAGTCTGAGTTTTCCAATTTCGACAGCCGGCTCCATGATATCCACGCCATAAATATTGTTTTGAATAGTACTCTTTTTTAAGCGGTGACGACTCGGATAGTCTTCTGGCTCCTGACGGACGTAGAGTGACTGACGTATGTTGACGATTTCTTCGACTACAGAGGTCAGGAAGTGACCACTACCCATACTCGGATCGATGACGTAGAATTCGTCAATCTCGGAAAGTAATAAGGTGATCAAATCACCAGAGCCAGGTACGCCGTCAATTAGTTCATATAGGCTTTCATATTGTCTGAGTTCGGCTTCTGGCCAGTCGCGTTTCTCCTGCAGTACCGTTTTGAAACGGTCTAAAAGAGCCGGTCTAACAGTTTCTTCAGCACAGAAACGCGTTATTTCACTTGGAGTATAATATGCACCGAGTTCCTTATTCTGATCCCCTGGATCGGTCGATAAGTAGTTGATCGTTTTCTCGAAGACACTACCTAGTACACTCGGGTCTATATCGGTTGGCCCTCCATCCGTGGAGAAACGATATCGTTCGAGCAGATCGATGATCGATTCAAGAACACTATCACTGACATCGAATTTACGTTCATTTATTGTCGATGATCCGTTAAGTTCTGGGCGAAACAGACCGCCATTTAGGTACGGAATCTCAGAGAAAACATCGATACTTTCGATTTGCGGATCACGTTCTGGCTTCTCATTGAATACATCATAGAATAGCGGATCGAGGAAAGACCTATAGAATGACTGAGTATAGACACCTTCTTCGTAAGTTTCTACCAATGTGTCAAGTAAATCTGGCCGTACAATACGCTTGTCTTCGAGGAATTTAACGAAGATTAAGCGATTCATCAGCTCCACAGCAAACAATCGCACATCGTCCCCATTCGCCTCATCGGGTGAATCAATACCACCTTCACCAATGAGACTCCGAGCACGTCGCTCGTCACTTTCCTCTGAAACTCCGAATACTATCTGGATATAGTCCTCATAAAATTCCTCAGTTATTGCTTCCTTCTTCTCATCGAGTACAGTTGGCGCATCACCAACAATGGAGACCAGATTTCGATAGTTGAATGTGCGAACTAGCTTCGAGATGAGTTTACGTTGATCATCTGTTACGATAGAGGCGGGAGCCTCCGGGTTTACCGCTGTAGCATTCTCGAACAAGGTAAGGAATATAGGGCGCAAATCGACCCGCTCGATGATATTGTGCGAGTATGAGTCCGGATCGTAACGGACGAAGACCCACCGAATACCGTCAGTTGCAAATCCAAAGTCAGATTGAAATTCTCTCTGACTAAGCCAACTCTTTACTTGGTCTATACCATGACCGCGGTCTTCCAGTACTTTGTTGACTGGCTCCGCTTCGATCAGTAAACGACTCGAATCTATCCCATCAACATTTCTGAGCGAGACAGCATAGTCTGCCTGCTCTCCTCGCTCATCAGAGAACCCACCGGCTTCGTATCCATAGTCGTCGTATCCCAGGGACTCGAGAATGGGTTCGATTACTCGGCTCTTGGTTAATGGCTCCGGGTCGAGCTGATCGCGGGTAAAATCAGCTCGCATCGTATATCGACCCGCATCCGATCGAAATATCTCCTCCAGTGTGTCGTCGTCGATTTGGTCCCGGAGTTGCTCTATGCTATCCGCAACCGTTTCGATTATTCGGTTTTCATCCTCGACTGATACTTCAGTCTCGAACTCGGAGAAATCGAATTCGGTTTGTATTCCCTTGGTAGACATGAGTTAGATAGCCACCCTTTGACCAGAGCGTGCCTTCAATGTAGTCCTTCCTGCCTTCTTTTTTATATGACATTTTCACACTTTGGTCGTCAATGGCGGGGGTGATGAACAAAATTTCACTAAAGTTGACACCGGAAAACTGCTCTCCTCATATACGACAAAGGCCAACGAGACGAATTAAAACACGCACAATCCGGGTTATAGCCTATATTCGGAAACAACCATATGGGTAGACTCAGAGCGTTAGATTTGTGCTCTCTAAAGCGATAAAATCAGTCCATACTCTGGTGGGAACCTGAAAGTAGACCTCAGAATCACCACTTAATCACGAAGAGCGGAGTTAAGTTATCTATAAATTCATTCAACCATTTTCCGAAACGTGTTATAGAGCCTCTTTTTTCTTCCTTCTCGAGGGCTTCGGAAAGTGCTCTGTCAAGATTTCGATAGCAATCTTCCTTGCTATCAACAATCCGTTGTTTTTGCTCAGTCGTAAGCGTTGAGAGACCTCGGTAGTCATCTCCCATTTGGATCCGCTGGAAATACTCACTATCATTACCAATATAATCCGAGTGAGGGAACTGGCCTTCAAGCAAAATGAAATCCCTAATCAAGTTTTTCTCCTCCTCTCTCAGTCTTTCCTTGCTTAGCCCCGACAATTCACTATGTGCATATTTTTCGCGGAGTTCTGACAATCGTAGATCGAGATACTCACGGTTCCCGAGGTCAACTGGGCCCGTGGTAAGATGAGGTGTGGACGTGTTGGTTTCTCTGTCGTCGGCACTCATGATAAATTATTAGCAGTCATGTCAAATAAACCTTGGTTCGTTCTCCTAGACGAGTTGAGGCAATCCAATCTCAAAATCTGAGGAGGGTTACACAACGAGGTGTCTGGTGGGGATACCTCGATGTATACTCACCAATATCCCGCGTCTGTCCTACTGACGCCACTCAGTAAGTGCTACAGAACGAGATTGCGACAGACACCTCGCTATGGTACCCTCCTCGAAAACTCGTGTCTGAGCACCACGGAATATTGATAATCACCTTCCTTCAGAACTTCCCGAGCCAAGGCCTGTCGAACACGACACCACTGCGACAATCTATCCGACCCGGAATACGGGTCGGGAGGTTCCCCAGAATTGGTATCGTGTTCGACCCAACCTGGTTAGGTCGGGGACAAATCACGTCCTATCTTTGGGCGACATTCAGAGCAATGTTGCCACTGGAGATCAGGACGTGACGCCCTACACACCTACGACGTTACCGACGTAGGCCCCACAGACCATGAATAGCTTACCTGTGGGCAGCGACCCTTCGTAGGTCCCAGTCCCCGACCATCGGGTATAGAGTGATAGGAGGACCCTATGGCTTCACAGCCACCTATCGTGGTGTCAGGTATATTCTCCTTCATCCACACCGGTCGTTACAACCGGCGTATCCAGATCGAATGCGACTTGCGACGTGTTTGCCTACCGACCAAATCGGTGGTCGGGGACCGGAACCGTCGAGGCCATGGACCGCCTGACAGCCCGGAAAACGTGGAGGGTCAGTCGGTTTGGGAACCCACCTTTGCGTCCACATAGTTGCTTATGTCCCCAGGGTTATAAATGTTTCGGAAATGATATTTCTATACCTGTTGATCATAATCAGTCGTGCTTCAACTTGCTCCGTTTCTCAGTTCCTGGTCCCATTTCTGTGAACGCTTTTCTGAGGTCGGCATCAAGAGCATCAAGGAAAACGCGAGTCGTATCCAGCTCTTCATGGCCCATTGCCTGTCGAATATACTCGAGGTTCCAACCATTACGGAGAGCCTGAACAGCGAAGCTATGGCGCAGGACGTGTGCATGCACTTTATGCTTCGTTCGTCCCATCTGGTCAGTATATTCGGAGTCTTGAATACCAGCTTTGTCAGCTGCTTTTCTCACCATTTTATTGAGTCCATCTGGCATGATCTTGTCAGACCTTTCCGTCACGAACAGATAGGAGGAATCCTCAGCGTTCCTGAAACCGGGACGTTTTACCTCGATCCATAGATCCATCAGATTCTCAATAGAGGACTGATACCAGACATTGCGTGTAGATTCCGTCTTCTGAGAGCGAACCGTTATTTTTCTTTCCCGGCGGTCGACGTCTTCGAGTTCGATATTACAGGCCTCGTGCGCTCTTAGACCTGTTTGCCAGAGTAACCTAATCATCAACGCATTTCGAGTTCGAGGTTGAGGTACATTCTCGACCAATTTTTCTTTCTCTTCTGGTGTGATGTGGGGCGGAGCTTCATCCCCGACCTCATTTTCGCGCTTACTGCTGTTTAGATCGATTTGGGAAGTATCGAGTTGTTCGATAGGATCATCATCGATACCTTCAATCACTCCGTCATCAAGGTCAGCTAATACTGACACAGTCTGATCGTTGACAAGCTTTTGACACACCTCATAAAACGACTTCACCGATGCCCGGCGAAGCTTGATAGACTGCGGAGCGTATCCATCCTTTACCATCTGTTTCAAATGTGTTTCAAGAGTCTCCGGATTCACATCAAATACACCGTCGACTTCCGAAGTCTCGTTAGACAGTTCTTCAACCCATTCGAGATACTGCCTTGTGTTCGTCCGGTATCTGGTGACAGTAGACTCGGAAAGATTTGTACCTTCGATATGGTTAGCATAGGCATTGAGAAGTTCTTCGTGATCAAGCTCCATCATGATCGCCTCCAGTAGTACCTCAGACGGTTTCCTCTCTCCTCAAAAACTCGAGATTGGACGTCGGGAGTCGTTTCATCCAATATTTCCAGGGCCCTCGCCACGTCGGACTGGTCACCGTCAACTGACTTCGCTACTTCACCAGCCATCGCTCCACGTTCCCCATCATCGAGATCGGAAGCTTTCGGAATTGACTGATATACAGCCTGTTGTAGACTCGAATCAATTCGATCTGATTCCACTTCACGACGGACAGTCTCAACGCTGGTTTCAAGATCATCAAGTCGATTCTGGAGACCTCTTAGCTCTGTCTCTACACCTCCGAGATCAACTTCACCAGCTAATCCTTCTCCTACCGAATCGCGACCTCCGTCAGTTTCGATATAGAGTTCAACGGCTGAACGTATCAGCTCGGCCATTGAGCCGACTTCTTTCGATTTCTCTTTGTATTCGTCCCATCTTTGCTTCTGCTCACGTTCGAGGTAGATATTGACTTGGGCGTCTTTTGACATGGTCAATCCCTTGTGTGTGAAGCCCTATCAATCCTGTGTAGGACCTCCACGTCCAAGAGTATAGAACTCGTCGTTGGGGCGCCAGTCGGCAAACGTGGCCATCCGGTTGGAGAGGTTGAAGAACGAGGCGACCGCGCCGATGTCCCACACCTCCTCCTCGCTGTACCCGGCCTCGTACAGGCGGTCGAGGTCCTCGCCCGTGACCGTCGCCGGCGACTCGGTCAGCTTGACGGCGACGTCGAGCATCTCGCGGCGCTTGTCGCTGATATCCGCCGTTCGGTAGTTCGAGATGAGCTGCTCGGCCAGCTGTGGGTCGTCGCCGTAGATCCGGCAGAGTGCCCCGTGCGCGACGTTACAGTAGAGGCAGTGATTGACGCCGGAGACCGCGACGACGATCATCTCGACCTCGATGCGGTCGAGTGGCGTGTCGTCGACGAGCGCGTCGTGGAACGCGACGAACGCCCGGAACTGCGACGGCTTGTACGCCAGCGCCGCGAAGACGTTCGGCGTGAAGCCGGCCTCCTCGGCCTCCTGCGCGATCCGCTCCTGGAGATCCTCCGGGAGGTCCCCGAAGGCCGGCACCGGGAAGTTGCGCTGTGCGTCGGCCGCGAGCGTCGGCGTCGACTGGGTGTCGGTGTCGTCGCTGTCGGCGGTCTGGTCGCCGTCGGCGGGCTGGTCGCTGTCGGCGGACTGGTCGCTCTCGGCGGACTGGTCGCTGTTGCTGGTCTCGTCGGTCATACGCCCCGCTTCCCCGCGAGGATTTAAAAGCGTACACTGAACGCGGAAAGCGCCTCGCCGCCTCGTTACTGGTTCCAGGCCGCGGCGTCCGGGTCGACGAGGCGTTCTTCCGCCCCGATCTCGTCGATCGCTTTTAAATCCGACTCGGGAAGGTCGAGGTCGACCGCCTCGTAGTTCTCCGCGACGTGCTCGCCCGTCCCCTTCGGGATGGGCGTCACGCCGCGGGCGAGCTCCCACGCCAGCGCGACCTGGGCGGGCGTGGCGTCGTTGCGCTCGGCGACGTCCACGAGGACGTCGTTGTCGAGGACGTCGCCCTGCCCGAGCGGCGAGTAGCCGACGAGGTGGTGACCGTCGTCCGCGGCCAGCGCGCGGAGGTCGTCCTGCTGGAACAGCGGGTGGCACTCCACCTGGTGGGCCGCGATGGGCGTGTCGAGGATCTCGCGTGCCTCGCGAAGGAGGGTGGGGGTGAAGTTCGAGACGCCGACGTACCGGGTGAGGCCGTCCTCAGCCAGGTCGTCGAAGACGGGCAGCGTCGCCTCCGGTTCGTACGCCGAGGTCGGCCAGTGAACGTACAGCAGGTCGACGTAGTCGAGGCCGAGCCGGTCCAGGCTCGCCTCGGTCGTCTCGCGGACGTCATCGGGGGCGAGGTTGTCGGGGTGGACCTTCGTCGCGACGACGACGTCCTCGCGCTCGACGTCGACGTTGGGGTCCGAGAAGGCTCGTTCGAGGCCCTCGCCGACCGCGGCCTCGTTGTCGTACATCTGCGCGGTGTCGACGTGGCGATAGCCGAGTTCGAGCGCCTCGGCGACAGTCGCGGCACATTCCTCGTGGTCGTCGTTGCCGGAGGTCCCGAGTCCGAGCGGGAGGTCGAGGTCGGTCATACCTCCCCTTTCGTCGCTGTACTTAAAAGGCTCCGCGAGCCGGCGAGACGCACGGCCGACGCTCGCAGCGAAGGTTTATTATCTCGGGCGGGCGCCTCGCAACTATGTCGGCCGCCCCCTCGCTTGCGACCGTCGACGGCCGGCTCTCGTTCGCGGACGCCGGTCGCGTCCTCGCCGTCGACCCCGACCCTGCCCTCCTCGACTCGCTACTCGACACCTGGGCCGCCGCGGTTCCCGGCGCGCTGGAGCGAGGGGAGCGGCCGCCCGAAGCGGCCGATGCGCCCGATGCGCCCGAAGCGGCCAGCGCAGGTGCCGGGGGCGAACGTGACCGCGCCACGGACGTGAACTGCCCCGACGAGGATTCCACAGGTGATGACGTTCCGCAACTCGCCGTGCTGGCCCGGAAGCGGGTCCTCGACGCGGTCTTCGACGACTTCCACGCGCGGTGCCGGGGAAGCGGCTTGCAGGAGGCGGATCGACTCTCGCTCTCGGTGCTCGAAGCCCCCCAACCGAACGCCCTCGTGGTCGTTGACGACCAGCCGGTCGCGGTCGTCGACGCCGGCAGGGGGTGGATCCCCGTCGGCAACGTGTCGGGGTCGGAGCGGTCGACGACTCGAGACGACCGGGAAGGTGGGGAGCTGTATCGCGACCACGTCGCCGGGGCGGAGGCGTATCGGCTTCGAACCCCGTCCAGAGGGGCGCTGTATCGGGCGTTCGCGGAGCGCTGTTCGCCGGCGGTCGCGCGCGACCTGCTCGCCCTGCTCGACGCGTCGGCGACAGTCCGTCGGCACGACCCCTGCGACCAGCTCGTTCGGGCGTACCTGGTCGGCGCCCGTCACGGCGTCGTCAACTACGACCTCCGGCGCGCGAGCGAGGACTGCGGCCTCGCCAGCCCCTCGACGCTCTCGACGGTGAAGGCCGAACTGGAGGCCGACGGGCTCCTCGAAACCGCCAGCGTGCCGCAGCCGCGCGGTCGCCCACGCCAACGTCTCGAAGTCGGCGTCGACGAGCTCGACACGGCGCCGCTGGCGACGATACCGGAGCTGGTCCGCGAGCTACGAACGGAAAGCGACGAGTGAGGAAAGCGACGAGTGAGGAAAGCGCCGACTGGGGACAGCGGCGATATGAACTGGCCGAGCTACAGGCCCAGCTGCTGGCCGAGCACGACGTGCTGGATCTCGGAGGTGCCCTCGCCGATCTCCATGAGCTTGGCGTCGCGGTAGAAGCGCTGCGGCGAGAAGTCCTCGGTGTAGCCATAGCCGCCGAGCACCTGGACGGCGTCTTCGGCGACCTCGCGGGCCGCCTCGGAGGCGTCGAGCTTCGCGAGCGCCGACTCACGGGTGACGCTCTCGCCCTTGTCGTACTCGGTCGCGGCCTTGTGGGTGAGCAGGCGCGCGCGCTCCGTCTTCCGGTGCATGTCGACCACCTTGTCCCGGATCGCGTCGAACTTCGCGATCGGCTGGCCGAACTGCTCGCGCTCGCCGGCGTAGTCCTTCGCGGCTTCGTAGGCCCCCTGCGCGAGCCCGACGGAGAGCGCGGCGATGGAGACCCGGCCGCCGTCGAGCGTCTTCATCGTCTGCTCCCAGCCCTCGCCCTCCTCCCCGAGGAGTCGGTCCTCCGGGATCCGGACGTCGTCGAGCTGGATCTCACACGTCGGGGAGGAGTTCAGGCCCATCTTGTCCCAGACGGTCGTGATCTCGAAGCCGTCGTCCTCGGGGTCGACGATGAACGTCGAGATGCCATCGTAGCCCGCCTCGGGGTCCGTGACGGCCTTGACCAGCACGGAGTTCGCGACGCTGGCGTTGGTGATGAACTGCTTCGTACCGTTCAGGACGTACTCGTCGCCGTCCTTCACCGCCATCGTGTCCATGTCGGAGGCGTCGGAGCCGCTGCCGGGTTCGGTCAGCGCCCACGCGCCCATGCCCTCGCCCTCCGCGAGCGGGCGGAGCCACTCCTCCTTCTGCTCGTCTGTGCCGAACAGCTCGATCGGCTTGGATCCCAGGGAGACGTGGGCAGCGTACGAGAGGCCGATACCCCCGGAGACGCGGCCGAGCTCCTCGGTCACGAGCGCGTACATCAGCTGGTCGCCGCCCAGGCCGCCGTACGCCTCGCTGACTGGGACGCCCATCATGTCGAGGTCGCCGAGCTCCGCGAAGACCTCCTCCGGGAACCGGTGCTCGTCCTCGATCTCCTGCGCGATCGGTTCGATCTCCTCCTCGCAGAACTCGCGGACGGTGTCGCGTATCATCGCGTGCTCCGCGGGCAGGTCGAAGTCCATACGCCGAACTTGGCCAGCGGTGGCATAAATCAAGCGAACAACCGTGAGGAATTCCAGGCTGCCCTATCCACGGCCCGGAACCCCCGGACGCCATCTTTTAACGGCCGTACGCCGTAGCTCGAGTGTAATGGAGCTCCAGAAGCTCGTGCGCGGATCCGTCGACTGGGACGATGTCGAGCGCGTCGTCCGCAAGCTTCTGGAGCGGTACGACCGCGAGGAGGCTCGCGTCGAGTTCCTCGACGCCGACAACTGGCTCTCCACGCCGTTCGTCTTCGACGACGAGCTCTTCGTGAAGGTGATCACCCGACAGAACACCATCGTCCACGCGCTGTTCACGACCGGACGCAACCTCGGCGCCTTCTCCTCGGGCACGGAGGGCTTCTTCCAGCGGTTCGAGACGCCCTACGAGATGGCGCGCCACGAGCTGGAAGCGACCCGGAAGATCCGGGAGCTCGGCGTCAACGCGCCGGAGCCGCTGGAGGCGCTCGAGGTCGGCGACCTCGGCGTCGTCGTCTTCGAGTACCTGCCGGACTTCCGGACGCTCGACGAGCTCGACCGCGAGAAGGAGCTCGCGCTGGCGCCGGAGCTGTTCGACGCGCTCGCGACGCTGCACGACGCCGGGCTCGCGCACGGCGACCTGCGCGCGGAGAACGTCCTCATCTACGAGGGCGACCTCTACTTCATCGACGCGACTAACGTCGACGACGCGGGGCTGGAGGGCGCCCGCGCGTACGACCTCGCGAGCGCGCTGGCCGCGCTGGAACCGCTCATCGGCGCCCGGGAGGCCGTGAGCGCCGCGCTCACCGCCTACTCCCGCGAGCAGCTGCTTGAGGCCCGTCGATTCCTCGACTTCATCGCGATCCGTCCTGACCACGACTTCGACGCGACGGCACTGAAGGGTGAACTGGAGAAGCGCGCGTCCGGGGACGCAGGGTCGGACAGCGAGGTGAGCGCCCAGCGGAAGTCGGCCGCGGACGCGACCGAGGACTCCGACACGTCCCCCAACTGATTGACAGCCCTCCGACGGTGCCGCCAGTCCTCCAACGGTGCCGCCAGTCCTCCGTCGACGTCGCCGCCGGCGCGCTGATCCCAAGCAGGTGCCTTTTTACGGTGTCCAACAAGATTTGCGCGTATATGTCGCAACCCTACCAGCAGTACATCGACGGCGAGTGGGTCGACGGCACCGGCTCGGAGACGTTCGAGAGCGAGAACCCGGCGACGGGCGAGACGCTCGGGACCTTCCAGCGCGGGACCGAGGCGGACGTCGACGAGGCCGTCGCCGCCGCCGACGAAGCCTTCGAGGAGTGGCGCGAGCTCTCCCGCATCGAGCGTGCGGAGTACCTCTGGGACATCTACCACGAGCTCCGCGATCGCCACCAGGAGCTCGGCGAGATCGTGACGAAGGAGTGCGGGAAGGAGATAAGCGAGGGGAAAGCCGACGTCACCGAGGCCTGGCACATGGTCGAGTGGGCCGCGGGCGACGCCCGACACCCGAAGGGCGACGTGGTCCCCTCCGAAGTCGCCGACAAGGACGCGTACATGCGCCGGAAGCCGCGCGGCGTCACCGGGTGTATCACGCCGTGGAACTTCCCGGTCGCCATCCCGTTCTGGCACATGGCCGTCGCGCTCGTCGAGGGCAACACCGTCGTCTGGAAGCCGGCCGAGCAGACGCCGTGGTGCGGCCAGATCATCGCCGAGATGTTCGACGACGTCGGCATCCCGGACGGCGTCTTCAACATGATCCAGGGCTTCGGCGACACCGGCGCGGCCATCGTCGACG
This sequence comes from Halosubterraneus shenae, assembly GCF_050510935.1. Lineage (NCBI taxonomy): Archaea > Methanobacteriati > Methanobacteriota > Halobacteria > Halobacteriales > Haloferacaceae > Halosubterraneus > Halosubterraneus shenae. The sequence continues at coordinate 181,670 of NZ_JBNLVO010000005.1, forward strand.
ACGACCGCGTCGACACCGTGCTGTTCACGGGCTCCGCGGAGGTCGGCCACGGGATCGCCGACGAGGTCGCCAACGACCCCGGCAAGCGCGCGGCCTGTGAGATGGGCGGCAAGAACAACGTTGTCATCACCGAGGAGGCGGACCTCGACATCGCCGTTCACTCCGCGGTCATGTCCTCCTTCAAGACGACGGGCCAGCGCTGCGTCTCCTCCGAGCGCCTCGTCGTCCACACGGACGTCTACGACGAGTTCAAGGAGCGCTTCGTCGACGTGGCCGAGGACGTCGCCGTGGGCGACCCGCTCGACGAGGACACCTTCATGGGCCCGCTCATCGAGGAGGAGCACGTCGACAAGGTGACGAGCTACAACGAGCTCGCGAAAGAGGAGGACGTGAACGTGCTCGTCGACCGGACGGAGCTGCCCGACGAGGAGATCCCCGAGGGCCACGAGGACGGCCACTGGGTCGGCCCGTTCGTCTACGAGGCCGATCCCGACGCCGACCTGCGCTGCACGCACGAGGAAGTGTTCGGCCCGCACGTCGCGCTTCTCGAGTACGAGGGCGACATCGAGCGCGCGGTCGAGATCCAGAACGATACGGACTACGGCCTCGCCGGCGCCGTCATCTCCGAGGACTACCGGCAGATCAACTACTTCCGCGACCGCGCCGAGGTCGGCCTCGCGTACGGCAACCTGCCCTGTATCGGCGCCGAGGTCCAGCTGCCGTTCGGCGGCGTGAAGAAGTCCGGCAACGGCTACCCGAGCGCCCGCGAGGTCATCGAGGCCGTCACCGACCGTACCGCCTGGACGCTCAACAACTCGAAGGACATCCAGATGGCGCAGGGGCTCTCCGCGGACATCAAGACGCGCGACGACTGAACGAGGCGACGCCGACGTCCGCTTTTTAATTATAGTTGTTCGGTCGCCCGAGAGTTGCCGCTGGCGACGGCGCTCTGCACGTCCTGATGGCGACGGCCTCTGCACGTCCCGATGGCGACGGCCTCTGCACGTCCCGATGGCGACGGCCTCTGCACGTCCTGAACCAGTGTATCGGATATGAAAGCATGTGCCGTCGAGAGGGTTCGAGGAGCGCGCGTTGCTGTAGAGAGACTACCAAAGCGCTCGTCGAACGCTTCTCACAGGTATGTCGCCGAGAGGTGGGTGAAAACCCGGGGCGGTGTGGGGTTCCCCGGGCGGTGAGAACCACGGACGAGATGGGATGGGCTACCGATGGCAACCGTCCACCCGTGTCTGGGGAGCGTCCGCGGCATCCGAGCCAAGGCCGTCGGGAAGGAAGAATATGCGGTTCAAATTATTCGTGTTGAGAACGACCTCGGAAGGTATCACTGCAAGCAACGGGGAACTCCGAGAGAGAAGGGGAGAGAGGTGGCGGCTTCGGCGAGAGGATGCCGCGACTGCGGCGAACCGGAACGGGTGAAGCGGCGAACCGGAACGGTAAGGTTGGCGACAGCGGCCGCGACAGTTGGCGGCCGCGGTGAAGCGGCAGCGGCGGCGAGCGGGTGGGCGACGCCGACGGCCGGAGCGCGTCATGGCGGACCCCCCCTGACCATGACGCCAGTGCGGCGTCGCCCCGCGGAGTCGGGACGGGCGCGGATGTTGTACCGACGTTTCGACGAGAAAAGCGTCGAAACTTCGGCATCTGTATCTAATGCGTTCTGGCCTTTAAAGATACGCGGTCTCGGAGAGACGTTCGACGCGACGACGGTCGACGACCGCGGCCGACGACGGCCGCCTCACAGCCGCCGGTCGCGCAGCGAGGGGAACTCCTCGCGAACCTCGCCCACCGCCGTCGGGTCGAGCTCGGTCTCGACGAGCGCAGGATCGTCGTCGCTGGCGGCCTTCGGCGTCCCCCAGGGGTCGTACACCGTCGTCCGGCCGACGAGCTCGGCGTCGTCGAACGCAGCGCTCCCGTTGATCGCCGCGACGTACGCGAGGTTCTCGATGGCGCGGGCCCGCGGGAGCGTCTTCCAGTGCTCCACGCGCGGATACGGCCACGCGCTCGGGACGAGAAAGAGGTCGACGCCCTGATCGAGGAACTCGCGGTAGAGCGCCGGGAACCGGAGGTCGTAACACGTCGTCACTGCGACGGTGAACTCGCCGAGTTGGGCCGTTGGCAACGTTTCACCGGACACGAGGAGCTCGTCTTCCGCGGAGCCGTAGCCGAAGAGGTGATGCTTCCGATAAACGAGCCGGCGCTCCCCCTCCGCGTCGAAGAGGACTGCCGTGTTCGCGAGCCCCTCTTCCGCCGGGACGTCGAAGCCCGCCGCGGCCGACTCCGAGAGGTCCTCGACCATCGTGCCGGCGAGGACGGCGACGTCGCGCTCCGCGGCGCGGTCGGCGATCCGGGTGAACTTCTCGCCGTCGAGGCCCGTCGCGACTCGCGCGTAGGAGTCGAACGCGAAGTAGCCCACGTCGAAGATCTCCGGGAAGGCGACGACGTCGGCGCCGCGCTCGGCGGCGTCGTCGATGGCGTTGAGCGCCCGAAAGAGGTTGCCGTCGAGGTCGGCGCCCTCGATCGAGAGCTGTGCGCAGGCGAGTCGCATCAGGCAACCTCCATCTCCTCGCGCATCGTGCGCTCGAGGTTGTCGATCTCCGCGTCGAGGTTGCGCTTGAAGAAGCGTTCGACGCCCGGGATCTGGCCGTCGACGACGAACTCGTTGTGGAGTCGGCTGCCGGTGTCCGTCTCCTCGATCGTGTGCTCGCCGGTGACGCGAAGCGCCTTCGACTTCCCGACGAACTTTACGCGCGTCGGCGGGTCGCGCTCGATCTCGTTGGTTTCGACGGGGATCGTCGAGTCGACGAACGGGATCGGCAGCGACACGTGCCACGTCGCGCGGTTGTCGTCGTACACCTCGTAGGACTCCACGACGCTGATGGCTTTCGCCCGCTTCTCGGGATCGGAGATAAACGCCCAGACGCGGTCGACCGGGACGTCGAACTCGAGCGTCCGAGAGACCCGAACAGTCATAGTAGCCGATAGCGACGAACGGGCTAAAAAGGGCAGGGTCCGACGACCGGTTGCTGTCTTCCGGTCTATGTCGGCTCGTTCCACCCGGCCTGGAATCGACAGCCTCGCGCCGGACTTCTTGCTGGCGGCGTCGCGGATGTGTCGTCTTCGCGTCGCGGATGTGTCGTCTTCGCGTCGCTGATGTGTCGTCTTCGCGTCCGGATGTGTCGCCTTCGGCGTCGCGGACACGTCACTGGCGATGGTGTTGACTACCACTCAGCTCACGGGAGACGCGGCGAAAAACGGCCTCGAATCAGCCCTGGCTCACGCGCCAGGTCGTCGAGCGGGCTCGGCCCCACTTCTCGATCTCGACTTCGTCGGCCTCCTCCGCGAGCTGGGGGAGTCGGCTCCCCACCTGCTTCGCGGTCAGGCCGATGGCCTCGCCGATCGTCTTCGAGCGGACGTATCGCTCGCCTCGGGAGACGCTGTCGCGGAGGTATGCCAGGATCCGTTGTTCCTCCTCCGTGTACTCGGTCATTATCGGTCGTAGTCGTCTGCGACGCTTAACGTTTCCGTCAGTCGAACAGGTGGATCGCGCCGACGGCGAGGATGGCGGCCACCATCGCCAGCGCAAACCCGCTCGCTTTCGCGAGCTGCGCCGGCGCGGCGAGCATCGCCGCGACGCCGACGAGCGCCACCGCCGAAAGCACCAGTCCCAGCCCGAGCGACTTGTCGGATTCCACCGAACCTGCGGTCATACCTCCACCTTCGCAGGCGCGTACTTAGGTTATTCGACCCCGGAACGTCGACCAGGACTGCGCAACTTCATCCGTCCCGGTAGCCGACCGACGCGAGTGGAAAGCCCTTTTTAAGCTCTCCGCGTCTTGACCCGGACATGGTACTCGGGCGACTAGCCAGTCTCGGGCCGTTGAAGATCGGAGTGATCCTCGTCGTCGGCCTCGGCGTGACAATCGGGGGCGCGTTCGCGGCCGGCGTGATCGGGACGCCGTCCGTCGTCGGTGTCGACAACAGCTTCGGCAACGTCACCGAGGACGTCACCGAGATCGAGTCGGACCTGACGATCCACAACCCCAACCCGATCGGCGTCAGCCTCGGCGGGCTCACGATCGACTACGAGATCCGGATGAACGGGATCCGGATGGCACAGGGGGTCCGCAAGGGCGTCTCGGTCGACCCCGGCAACTCGACGCTCGCGTTCACGACCGAGATGAACAACGACAAGCTGCCGGCGTGGTGGGTGAGCCACATCCGGAACGGTGAGAACACGACGCTTTCCGTCCACGCGGACGTCTACTCGTCGTTCGCCAACCGGAGCTTCGAGGCGCCCGCAGTGGAACGGCAAATCAACACGAGCCTCATCGCGGCGTTCAACTCCAATGAAACCCGGGAGATGAACGCCGAATCGGCCGTCATTCCCGACCCGGTGCTCGTCGTCCGCGAGACGCGCGGCCAGTGGGGGACCGTCTCCGAGCAGCGAACCGAGATCGGCATGGAGTTCGTCGTCTACAACCCGCGGTCGTTCCCGGTCACGCTCACGGAGATCGGCTACGACGTCGCCATGAACGACGTGCGGATGGGCGAGGGCGCCTCGGAGCGCGAGTACGTCATCCCGCCGGGCAGCGAGCGGACTATCGAGGCGACGTTCTACCTCAACAACTCCAACCTCGACGACTGGTGGGTCACGCACCTGCAGAACGACCAGGTGACGACGCTCACCGCCGACTTCTACATGCGGATCGACCTCTCGGAGGGTGGCGGCGACACCGTGCGCGTCCCCCTCGACAAGATGAATCAAACGATCGAGACCGACATCTTCGGCAACAAGGGAACCGCTGACCGCGACGGCGACGGCAACAGCGACGGCGAGGACTCGACAGAGGACACGGACACGACGACGGAAACCGAAACGACGACCGAAACCGAAACGGAGTCGACTGCGACGGAAACACCCACTCCGACGCCGACCCCGACGCCCACCCCGACGGAAACCGAGGACGACGGGATCCTGAACCTCGGCACGTAGTCGTCCCAGGTGCGGTGTCGGGTCGCGAGCGGTTCCGGGTTCGGCCGCGCGTGCTCGGTGACCCAGGGGACCTTCAACCGATTTTTCGGCATTCTTCGATTGCCGGTCGAATACCCGTGGAGAGGCCGGGGACCCCGGAGAACCCGTCCCCTACCCGGATTAAACGGACTTAAACGGGGCTTAGAGTCAGGGGTATATATGTGCGCGAACCGCCCACGTGTAGATATGCAAAGCAACGTCTTCGCGGCACTCCTCGCCGTGTTGCTCGTCGGGGCCGTCGGCGCCGTGCCGGTCGCGGCCCTGAGCGACGGCAGCGGGGGGCTGTCTTACGGGGGCAACGACACCGCGCCGGGCGAACAGTTCGCGGGGAGCGTGAGCGTCGGCGAGGCGGAGGTCGAGAACGACGTCGACGAGCGCGCCTTCGAACATCGGCTGAACCAGGCCGCGAACGATAGCCAGCGAGCGTCGATCGTCGCTGCGGAGCTCAACGAGACGGAGGCACGACTGGCCGAACTCCGCGAGCAGCGCGCGGCACTGAAGACCGCCTTCGAGAACGGCGAGATCAGCGAGCGAGAGTACCGCGTCCGGACGGCGAAGCTCGCGGCTGAGCTCTCCGGCGTCGAGCAGATCGCCAACCGGAGCGCGTCCGCCGCCGCCGGCATCCCGAACGAGACCCTCGCCGCGAACGGCGTCGACGCCGAGCGTATCGACAAACTGCGGTCGAACGCCAGCGAGCTCCGCGGCGGCGAGGTCGCGGAGATCGCCCGCAACGTCGCCGGGCCGAACGCGGGGGGTTCACCCGGCGAGCGCCCGAACCAGGCCGGGAACCGCAGTGAAGCCGGCCGTAGCGACGCTGGGGGCGAGAGCGACCGCGGCGGCACCGAAGCGGGTGAGCAGGCCGGCACCGAATCCGGTAGCCAGGCCGACGATGCCGGCGGAGTGAGCGACGGAGAGACGACGGCAACGGAGAACGGCTCCGCGACGAGCGGGACCGAGTCGTCGCCGAGCGATTCCGGCGACGCCGGGAGCGGAACCGACACTGGTGGCAGTAGCGACGGCAGCGATGGAACGACGACGGAGACCGAGTCTGGCGGATCGAGCGGCGCCGACACGACGACGGAAACCGAGCAATCGCGGTAACGCGTCGTTCCGAAGTACGCTTTTAAAAAGGCCGCATCACCGACGCTAGACGATGTCGACGTGGGCCGACTCCTCGTTGAGCGCGAGATTGGCGGCGATCTCGGCGTTCCGCATCGAGTACTCGGCCGTGTGCTGGAGGCTGACCAGTACCTCGCGAACGCGCAGCAGCGCGTCGTTGTCCATCTCCGGCAGGTCCTCGAGGATCTCCGACTGCTTGTCCTCGATGTCGGTGAACAGCTCCCGGCACTCGACCGTGAGGTCGTAGTCGCGATCGACGACGGACTGGACCGCGAGTGCGGTCAGCTCGTCGACCTGCTCCGTGAACTCGCGGATGCGACGCATCGTGGACTGGTCGACGTCGAGCGTGTGGTCCTCGGTCTCCATCACGATCTCCGCGATGTCCTCGGCGTTGTCGGCGGTGAGCTCCAGGTTCTTCGCGACGGACCGGTAGCCGATGAGCGGGAAGCCCTCCTCGAGGCCCACGGCGCGGGCGAGGTTCGGGTTCTGGTAGGCCGTGAAGATGAGCCGGAGCATCAGGACGAAGATCTTGTTCGCCTGGCGCTCCCGGTTCAGGGCGCGCTGTGCGAGGTCCGTGTTGCCGTGCGCGAGCGCCTTGACGCCCTCGCCACGCATCGTCGAGCCGGTGTTCTCCAGCCGCTCGATGAGGTTGTCGAGGGTGAAGTCCTCGGGGTCGACCGAACAGCGGATCGCGATGCTCTCCGGCGTCTCCTCGACGACGCCCAGGCCCATCAGCTGCGTCTCCGCGCGGTAGACGGCGTTGATGTGGTTGCTGCTCAGGGCGCCGTCGCTCTCGACGTGAATCACGCGGCGTCCGAGGACGTACTGTGCGACGACGGCCCGCTCCAGCGCGTCGGCGCTGAGCTCGTCGGCGTAGATGGTGGCTTCGGACTCCTCGGTGCTCGCCGACTCCGGCAGGACGGTGAGCGTCCCTTTGCCGCCCATCCGGAGCGACACCTCGTCGCCCTTCTCCACCGCGTGTTCCGAGGCCCATTCCGCCGGAAGCGTCATCGCAAGCGTCGACGGCCCCAGCCGCTGCACCTTCCGAGTTTCCATATCACGTATAAAGGGTCATTGACCTTAACCCTATCCCTATGTGCATTATACACTCGGTCCGATATCAAAGGGAAATTGGTCGCGATCGGTGGCCGGGAAGCTACCCGTAAGTCGGCTGCACCCCGGTTCGGACCGCAGCTCACACGATCTTCATCATCCGCGTCTCGAACTTGCCGACCCGGACCTTGACCCAGCCGCGAAGCGCCTCGTCGAGTTCCGGATCGTCGGTGTCGACGCGAAGGACTCGGACGTCGTCCAGCTTGGCCCGGGAGGCGACGACGGTCACGTCGCACTCGCGGATGACGGCCGGCGAGAGCTGCGGATTGCCGCGGCCGAACACGAACCCCTGCCCGCCGATCGGCGAGACGACGATCTCGTTGTCGTCGCCGAGCGCGTCGAGGATCTCCTGCTCCGTCGCGTCCTTTACGAGCACCTCGCCGTCGCGCCAGACGTCGACGCCGATGGGCGAAGGGTCAAAGCCGAGTTCCGCCTTGATCGTGCCGACGGTCGACCCCGGCCCGAGGACGTAGGTGACGCCTGGCTCGACGTCGGCCGCGAAGCCCTCCGCGAGCGCCTCGACGGTGCCGCCGCCGGTCTGCTTCGAGGACTGGAGGTCGGCCGCGACGGGGACGCGCGCCACCGCGCGGAGCTCGGGATGGACCTCGCCCTCGCGATAGGCGTCCTCGTCGATGTCCATCACCTCGCGTCGCTCCGTGCGCTCGTAGCTGGTCGCGACCTCCGCGGCGTCCTCAGGCGACACGGCGAAGACCGAGGAGTACACCTTGACGCCGGCCGGCACGCCGAGCATCGGAATTTCGGACCCCTCCAGCGCCTCAGCGACGTCCGCGGCCGTCCCGTCGCCGCCGACGAAGAGCACCAGGTCGACGTCGGCCTCGCGGAACGCCGTCACCGCCCGCCGCGTGTCGGCCGCCGTCGTCTCGGCTTCCGCATACTCGACGTCGGCCGCGGGTGGCGATTCGAACGGTTCCGCCGGGTCGGCCACGACGTCGGGGTCAAAGCCGACCTCGCGAACGATCGTTTCACCCATCGGGTCCGCGACCGTCGCGACGGCCGTCTCCGGTGCGATCGCGTGTAGCCGCGTGAGCATGCGTCGCGCGCGGGGTGGCGCGCGCGGCTCCGCGCCGCGTTCGCGCGCCTCCGGGAGCTTCCCGTCGGTCCCCTTGAGGCCGACCCGACCACCCATCCCCGCGATGGGGTTCACGACGACGCCGACGTGCATACACGGACGTACCCGACAGGGATACTTAAAAAGGATGAGACGCCCGGGCGGAGCCGTGGGTCCGACCCGTGATGCCGGACGCGAGCCCGCAATGCCCGACGGGAACACTAGATCCGGACGCGAACGCAAGAACCCCGGAAAAACGTACGCGGCAAGTTGATCAGGGGTGCTGTTCCCCGACCTCGTCGAACAGCTCGAGTTGCTGGTCCGCCTCGTCAGCGAGGTCCCACTCCTCTTCCTGGCCAGTGGGCTCCTCCCGCATCATGGCCAGTTTCCCGTCGCCGTCGTCGCGCAAATATATTTGGTAGGAACTACCAACCACCGTGCCACAATGCCGGCGGTGCTGGCACCGAGAGCTGCCTCGTTCCCCGCCCTCCGATAAGCGTCTCCTCGGGCCGGCCCACACCACGTTTCCGGTGAATTCGGACGCGGAGCGGACGTCGACAAACCTCGCTGGGACGAGGCGCGCGAACGCGCGGACCATCCGCCGCAACCGGACAATCAATACTTAAGCGGGGGCCGCCGCAACTGTCGCACATGCTCGAGAGCGCAACTCAGCCCGAACCGCTCGCGATCCCGGAAACGGCCGGCGTCGTCCTGCTCGTTAGCCTCCTCATCACCGCGGCGTGGCTCGCGCAGATATACCGATAACGTCTCCGGCGTACGATCACGGATTGTAACGCGGTTCTGCGACTTTTTGCTGCTCTTACGCTGAGGTTTCGACTCGGTCCCGGAGCCACGCGGCCGCGCGTTCGGCCTCCGACTCGTCGGTCGCGGTGATCTTGACCCGGACGGTCTGGCCCGGGTAGGAGCCGACCGACACGTCGAACTCCGTCCGGAGGTCGGCGAGGCGGTCGATGAGGTGGCTCTCCGGCTCGTCGGCCTCGACGGTCGTCGTGTACGTCTGCTCGCCGGAGAACTCGTCGGCGACGTGCTCGAACATCCGCTTCATTTCCGCGGGGACGCCCGGGAGCACGTACACCGATTCGACGACGGCGCCCGGCGCGACGCCGACCTCGTTCGGGAGCATCCGGGCGCCCCCCGGGAGGTGCGTGGTCCCCTCCGTCAGGTCGTCGGCGTCGTAGCCGTCGCCCTCGTTGAGCCAGGCACGGACCTCCTCGCTCGGTTCCACCTCGCGGCCGAACGCGGCGGCGACGCCCTCCAGCGTGCGGTCGTCGTGCGTCGGGCCGAGCCCGCCGGTGACGATGACGGCGTCGTAGGCGGCGTGGTACTCGTTGACGACCCTGGCGATGTCGGCGACGTCGTCCGGGATCGTGGTCACCCGGCGAACGGAGACGCCACGGTCGTCGAGCTGGCCGCAGAGCCACGTCGCGTTAGTGTTCTCGGTGTCACCGGTCAGGATCTCGTCCCCGACGGTGACGATCGCGACTTGCATATCCACTCGAAGGGCGGGCGAACCCAAAACACCGTCGGGACCGGCTGCGACGACGAAGAAATGGAAAGAGGGTGCAGAGGAGTCCCGTCGCTCCGCGCGTTACGGGCGCCCGGGCGGCGGCCCGTCCCGGTCGTCCTCGTACTCGTCGTACTCCTCCTCGACGTCGAGGCCGAGCGACTGTCGGCGCGCCCGGAGCTCCCTGAGCTGCCGGCGGAAGTAGAGCAGCCCGCCGACCGCGATGCCGGTGGCGACGATGGCGATGCCGACGAAGATCCAGAAGTCGCGCTCGCGGTACGCCTGGACGAGCACGGCCTCGGCCGTGACCTCCTCCCAGACGACGTGCTGGCGCCCGTCCTCGGTCGTCACCTCGTAGCCGCGGGGCGAGATGTGGCCGAACAGCCAGAAGTCGGTCGTGTACCCCTCGGGCAGGACGACCTCGTACGACCCGTCCACGTACGTCTGGAGGATGAACCGGCGGGGCGAGCCGTCGCCGCTGAAGGCGAGCTTGCCGTCGTCCATGTCCTCGCCGAAGCGGACCCAGAGCTGGTCGGTCGTCCGCTCGACCTCGCCGCCGCGAGCGCGGAACTCGGAGCCGTTGATGACGGTCCCGTTCGCGTACTGGTAGCGGAAGGCCCGCAGGTCCAGCGGCTCCTTGGTGCCGTAGCCCGACTCCGTGTACAGCTCGAGCTCGTCGCGGCCGGAGACGTTGTAGACGGCGCGGTAGGTCGCCGCCGAACCGACGTCGACGTAGACGTCGTGGTCGCTGTCCCAGACGTAGTCGGTCGTCGGGTCCTGGTCGAGCGTCGCGTTCTCGATCGTGCCACCGCCGCGGATGTACCCGAGACAGCCGGCGCTGGCGACGAGCGCGACGACCGCGACGAGCAGGAGGGCGTGGCGCCGATTCATCGCCTAGACGACACACCGCATTTCCGCAGGCAGATACGCCCCGATAGCCGCCAGCAGGCCCGGCGGGTCCGTGTCCTCTTTGCAGACGATGCTCTGCTCGAGGAGGCCGAGTCGCTCGACGGTGACGATGTCCTGGGCGTGGCCCGCCCGGTTCACCGTCGCCCGCGCTTCGCCGCGCGTCGCCGAGTTGACGTTGACGCGCCCGTTCCCACGCTGCCAGTCGTAGAGGCGGTCGACCTCGCTCTCGGCGAGCTTGGTCGGGACGTGGTCGCCGTCCTCGGTCTCGCCGCCCTTGACGAACCGCATGGGCAGGTGCTGGACGAGGCCGAACCGCTCGACGATCTGTTCGGGGGAGCCGCGGCCGAGTTCGATGTCCTCGGCGGCGATGGTGACCTCCTCGCCCGCGTCGAGCGTGAAGCCGGCGTCGCCCCAGCCCTCGAGCGTGCCGACGTACTCCTCGCCGGCCTCGAGTCCCTCGTCGTGGGCGACGATCTCGCCCCACTCCTCGATGAGGACGTTGCGGGCGACCTCGGCGTCGTCGCCGGTGAGGTCCACCTGCACGAAGTCGTCGCCGCGGACGCCGACGTTCCACTCCACGTGGAGGTCGCCGACGTCGTTGTCGACCAGCGAGTTCATTCCGTCGAGCGCGCGCTCTCGCGCGTCCCCTTCCACGTAACACTTTGTAGCAAGAACAACCATTAGCTCGTCACGTCCACGTTGAGTTCGTCGCGCAGCTCGTCCACGCGCTGCTCGGCCGCTTCGAGCAGGCGGTCGTTTTCCATCGCCTCGAGCGGGGAGCTACACTCCGGACACTCGAAGCCGTACTCCATCGCCTCGCCGAATTCGAACCGGAGCGAGCAGACCTCACAGAGGTAGAACTCGTGTTGCCGCTCGTACTCCTCGCGTTCCTCCAGCGCTTCGAGGAGGCGGTACATCTCCTCCTCGAGGTTTTCGGGAATGTTTTCGTAGTGGAACGTCCAGAGATAGGTGAGCCATCCGGAGTCCTCGTCGCGGACGCGTCGGTACTCCGCGAGGTCGTTCTCGTACAGGATGAACAGCGCCCGACGGACGTCGTTGAGCTCCAGGCCGAGCTCCTCGGCCAGCTCCTCGTCGGTAACTTCACCGTCCGGCGGCGCCGCCGCCACCGGCATCCCTGTCGGTCCGACCAGCTCGTGCAGGTACTTCTGGATGACCGGGTCGTTCAACAGGTCCTCAAAAGCCATTACGGTAAACGCGGCCCGGAAACCGTTTAAAAGCTCCGGATGGTGGAACGGCGCTCAGCACCCACGGCCGACCGTGAACCTCAGCGGACGACGACGATCCCAGCAGGCGGTAGTCGACCGCGGTCGGCAGACTCTTGTGGCCGAGATTCGACGCCGTGAGCATGAGCGGAGACGCGGACGGAGCGGCAGCCGACCGCGAGAGCGGCGACGCTGAAGCGGTCTCGAACGCCGACGGCGACGCCGGAGCAGCGGCGGACGTCGACACCAACGACGAGACGCCGACGGAGGGAACTACTGAGCCCGTCGCTGGTGACACCGGATCCAGGCCGAGCGAGGGAGCGCGGACCCGTCCGTCGGCGTCGGCGGTCGCCGCGGCGGGACTGTTGGCGACGATCCCCGTTGCCCTCGTGGCGCTCCCGGTCGCCGGACTGCTCCGGCTGGCGGGAACGACCCCAGCCGGGTCAGGGATAGCCCCTGCCGCCGTTCTGACCGGGATCGTCGTCGGAATCGGGGGATCCTACGCGGTTGGCCCAGTACTGGTCCGGCGGTCGATTCGGAACCTCCCGGACGACGCAGGGTTCGAGGCTATCGAGGACCGGATCGTGGAGCGGTCGACGGCACGGAATCTCGACCCGCCGGAAATCCGTTTCGTCGACGTCGACGCCGCGACCATCGCCGTCGTCGACAGCCTCTCCGAGACGACCATCGTCGTCCCGACCCGGATCGAAGAGCTCGACGACGACGCGCAGGCGGCCGTGATCGAGCACGCGCTGACCCGGTTGGAGACGCGCAACGCGGCGCTGGTGACGGCGGTACTGGCGCCGGCGCTGCTCGTGGAGGCCTGGACGCTGCTCGGGCTCGAGCTGGCCCGTCGCCGCGAGGAGCCGGAGGAGGACGACCGCCTGCCGCAGATGCTCGGCGCCGGCGACCGCGAGGAGCGGGAAGTGCCCTGGGTCGTGTTCGCCGCGGCCGGCGTGCTGCTGCTCGTCGCCGTCGTGCCGTTGTGGCTCGTGTTCGCGGTCGGCGACCGACTCCTCGTGGGCGGCGGGCGGCGGCGAGCCGACACCCTGGTCGCGAACGATAGCGGGGCGGGCAAGCCCGGCAGGGGCGGCGGGACCGGCACGGCCGGCGGAACCGGGGCGCTCGCGGACGCGCTGACGTTCGCCCGGGACGCTCGCGGTGCCCGCGACTGGCCGCCGACCCTCGACCGGCTCTCGCTGCTCGGCATGGCCGACCCCGTCACGCAGCGCGTGCGTGGAACCTCCCGATTGGAGCTTCGGGTCCGGCTGGCTCGCCTCCGGGTACGGGAGAACCGCGACGGGTCGGAGTGAGAGGTCGGATAGCCATCCAGTACCGGCGCCCCTGCCAGGCCATGGCTACCTATACCATGCAATCGGTGTCGGGGCCGCCCGCAAACCGCAAAGCACGAAACCCTGCGTCACCTGCCTCCTGTATGAGCAACTATCTGGTCGCGATGGAAGCAGCCTGGTTGGTCCGTGACGTAGACGACGTAGACGACGCGATCGGTGTCGCCGTCAGCGAGGCCGGCAAACGCCTCAACGAGACGGACAAGCAGTACGTCGAGGTCGAAGTTGGCGCGACCGGGTGTCCCGCCTGTGGCGAGCCGTTCGACTCCGCGTTCATCTCCGCCGGCACCGCGCTGGTCGGCCTCCTGCTGGAGATCGAGATCTTCAACGCCGACAGCGAGGAGCACGCGTCCCGGATCGCAAAAAGCGAGGTCGGCGGTGCACTGACTGACGTCCCGCTTGAGGTTATCGAGATCATCGAGACGGAAGCCGACGAAGAGGAAGCGGAAGCGTAGGCCGCGCCGCTCGTCTCAGCGAATCGTACCGACGTCGAAAGTTTTTCGTATAACTTCAAGTTATTAGTCGGTATGGAACTCCCGACGCCGCAGGACCTGCGTGAGCGCCGCAACGAACTCGGCCTCACCCAGAGCGCCCTGGCGGAGGCCGCCGGCGTATCGCAACCCCTCATCGCTCGCATCGAGGGCGGCGACGTCGACCCCCGACTCTCGACGCTCCGCCGCATCGTCAACGCGCTCGACGAGGCGGAAGGCGAGGTCGTCCGCGCCGCGGACCTGATGCACGAGACGGTCATCAGCGTCGCCCCGGACGACGCCGTCGCCGACGCGGTCGACCTGATGGAGGGCGAAGCGTACTCACAGCTCCCGGTCCTCCAGAACGGCGTCCCGGTCGGCTCGATCAGCCAGAGCGACGTCGTCCAGGCGGGTGGCGACGTGAGCGAGCTTCCGGTCAGTGAAGTGATGAGCGAGTCGTTCCCGACGGTCGCGCCCGACGCGACCGTCGACGAGATCCGGAATCTGCTGGACCACTACAAGGCCGTCATGGTAACCGATGGCGGGGAGACGGTCGGAATCATCACCGAAGCGGACATCGCCGCGTACCTTTCCTGAGCTCTCCGTCCGCCCAACTTCCGAGCTCTCCGCCGCGCACCGCTCCTGAGCTTTTTCACCGATACCGCGCCAGACGCCCCGTGACCTGACCAGCCGCTCGCGTCGGTCGAGGCGGGAGCGTGGCGCTCCGGCGCGGAATCGAAGCCCTGAGAACAGCCACCTGCTCGCCAGTTTCACCGACGATCCCGCCCAGTGTCGTCGATCCGCGCTTACAGGTCCAGCCCGCGGATCGCGACGCCTCCGCCTTCCTCGACGCGGCCGACGACGCGACCGTCCGTCGCCGTCGCCAGCGCCTCCGCCTGATCCGGGTCGACGGCGGCGACGAAGCCGGTGCCCATGTTGAAGGTGCGGTGCATCTCCTCGTCCGAGACGTTGCCCTCGGACTGGACGAACTCGAAGACTGGCTGGGGGTCGAAGGGGTCGTCCACCACGTAGCGATGGTCACCAAGTCGTTCGAGGTTACCCCAACCGCCGCCAGTGATGTGGGCAGCGGCGCGCACGTCGTGCTCGCGCATCGGGTCCAGAAGGTCGGTGTATATCCGGGTCGGCTCCAGCAGCGCGTCGCCGATGGTCTCGTACCCCTCGAACGGGCAGGGGTCCGTGTACTCGTGTTCGCGCGTCGTCGCCTCGCGAGCCAGCGTCAGTCCGTTCGAGTGGATCCCGGAGGATTCCCAGCCGACGAGCGCGTCCCCGGGCTCGGCGGCGCCCTCGAAGACGGCGTCCTTCCGGGCCAGTCCCGCGCAGGTGCCGGCCAGGTCGAGCCCCTTGATCACTTCGGGCATTACGGCCGTCTCGCCGCCGACGAGCTCCATGTCCGCGAGCTCGGCGCCGCGGGCGAGCCCCTCGCCGACCTGCTCGGCGAAGGTCTCGTCCGGCTCGTCGACCGCGAGGTAGTCGACGAACGCCACGGGGCGAACGCCGGCCGCGACGAGGTCGTTGACGTTCATCGCGATGCAGTCGATGCCGATCGTCGAGTAGTCCTCGAGCGCCTCGGCGACGAGGAGCTTGGTGCCGACGCCGTCCGTCGCCAGCGCCAGGTAGCGGTCGCCGATGTCCAGCAGGCCAGCGTAGTCGCCCGCCGATTCGCCGACGGCGCCGATGAGTGCCGCCGTGGCTGCCTCGCTCGCGTCGATGTCGACGCCGGACTCGGCGTAGGTGAGCCCGTCGTCCTCGCCCTCGGTCATGGTCGAAGAGCCGACGCGACGGGGCAAAAGCCCACCGTTTGCGCCCGCTCTGGGGAACTCGGAGCTTCAGGAGGAGAAGACGGACGACCCAGATCCGGAAAGCAAGCGGGCCGTAATCAGAGCGCCAGCGACCCGGCACCGGAGATAAAGAAGCCGACCGTTGCCAGGACGGAGACGACGAACGTCGCCGCCCAGACAGGCTTGCTCCAGGCGATGATGGTCTTCCCGTCGAGGGGCCCGTAGGGGATCATGTTGAACGCCGCAAGGAACAGGTTCACGGCGATGCCTCGCGCACCGATCAGAAGCAGCAGCGGCGACGACGCGAGGGACCCGACCGCGAATATCGGCAGGAACACGACGCCGAGGACGACGTTCGTCACCGGCCCGGCGAGCGCGATCAGGCCGTGTTCCCGCTTCGTCACGCGACCGCGGTGATGGACCGCGCCCGGCGCGGCGAAGATGAAGCCGAGGAGCGCGGACATGATCGCGAGGAACAACATACTGTGGTCCGCCCGGAACTCGGCAACCTGGCCGAATCTGACGGCGACGACCTTGTGTGCGACCTCGTGCAGCAGGAAGCCGACGCCGGCCGTCAGGAGGCTCACGAGCAGCAGGACGATCCCGTTCGCCGACAGCAGTCGCTGGACGGCTCCGGCCCCGCCAGCGAAGAAGATGGCGAACGCGACGCCGAGCGCGAGCCACGAGATGGCGAGATCCTTCAGTTCGCGGTCGCTGAACCGGAGGTCGCTGAGTCGGAACGTGGAGAACTGTCCGCTCATGATTATCGCCCGATCACCGCGTGCCAGATCAGGTCGGCGCTGTTTCGGGCGCCCTCCAGCATCAGCCGGGTAACGCCGTCGATCCCACCGAGTTCGGTGCCGAACAGCAGCGGGAGCAGGTAGACGGCGAACAGGAAGCTCGCGACGATACTCCCCATGTTCGTCATCGCGACGACCATGATGAGTTTGAACAGCGGCACCTCGAACATCTCGGAGACGATCTCCGAGACGGGCTTCGTCTCGTCCGAGAGCAGGTCGTTGAGCGTCGAGATGTCGCCGACGTTGACCGTGAGGTGGCGCAGCTCCACCCAGCCCGCGAACCAGCCGGGAGCCAGCATCGGGTTGATCGAGGTCATCCAGGCGACGGCGCCGCCGACGCCGGCCGAGGTCCAGCGGGCGCCCACCAGCTTCGCGAAGCCGAACGCGAAGACGCCGTTGATCAGGAACCAGGCGGCGAAGACGCGGAGCAGGAATCCGTTCTGGACGCCCGCCATCGCCAGCAGGATGAAGAACGCGAAGAAGGCGACGGTGACGCCGTAGCCGAAGATCTTCCCCCACGGGATGCCGCGGCCCGATTCCTGGCCGAGGAGACTCTCCATCGGGGGAAGGGTTTCGGGATTCGCGAGGTAGCCCTCGATGCCCTCCCGATGCCCGGCGCCGACGACGGCGACGACGTCGAACCCCTGGTTCCGGAGCGCAACGAGCTTGTGCGCGATGAACGCGTCGCGCTCGTCGATGAGCGCCTCGGCGCCGCCCGGGGAGAACTGGCGGAACTCCTCCATCATCATCGTGACGACGTCGGCGTCCGTCAGGTCCTCCATCTCGAGCTCCTCGATGCCGGCTTCTTCCGCCGGCTCCGTGGTGCCAAACAGCGCGATCGCGCCGGCGGCAACGAGCCCGGCTGTCAGCCCGCCGCCGATGCCGATCCCGAGGCTCCCGATCGTCCGGATCGCGAACGTGCCGAGGTACGCCGAGATGAGGCCGTCGAGGACGCCCGTGATCGCCGCGGCGCCCGCGGTCGCGAGTCCGGCGCCGAGCGCGGTAAACAGGCGTGTTTCCGGGTCCAGTGCGGTCCCGAGCTTCTCCGTCGCGTACGCGACCAGTCCGCCGAGGAGGACGCCGCCGGTCACCTGCGTCAGGAGCGCGTCGGTGATGCCGAGGGCCCCACCGAAGAGCCCGATCGCGGGGCCGAGCAGGATCCCGACCACGATCCCGGCGACGATGCCGACGACGCGGGAGTCCGTGACGCCGAAGGCGAGCCCGCCCATCATGCGGAGCTTCTCCGGGATGGTCATCCGGGCCCAGAAGCGCTGGATCGTCGTCTGGATGTCGCGGTCGACGAGGGCGACGTCGAGCCCGAGCGATTCAGCGGTCTCGACGGCGGCGAGCATGTCGGCGCCCGGTTCGATGTCGAACTGGTCGCCAAGCTTCGTCTGGACGTACGAGAGCATCCAGTATGCGAGGAACTGGAAGACGGTGTTCCCCTTCAGCAGGTCCCCGGCGTCGAGGTTCTCGGGCTCCTCACCCTGCAGCTGTCGATAACGGCCCTCGTCGAGCTCGACGGCGACGACGTCCGGGCGCTCCCGTTCGATGGTCTCCTCGACCTCGTCGACGCTGTCGGCGGAGACGTGGGCAGTGCCGACGACGGTAACCGACCCAGCTGCGGACTCGGGGTCGGGGGTCGCATCAGCGCTCGCGGCTGACGGCCCCGCGGGCGCGTCCGGCGGCTCACTCATTATAGGTCCGCTACTGGACCGTGCTGTATAGGGTTTGTGCGTTCAGGTGCAACGGGCTGACGTACGACGCGCTGGTCGCGTCCGACCCTGGCTGACCGGCACGGAGTACCCAAATGCCTATGTACACGTCGGTGGCAGATAGCGTATATGTCCCGGCTGCTGCCCTCCCTGCCGGACGTCTCCCTCGAGGACCGGGAGCCCCGCGTCGTCGACGTCGACGACGACGACGCGGACGACCTCATCGACGCCCTGTCCTCGGAGACCGCCCGCGCAGCGCTGACCGCCCTCCACGAACAGCCCTCGACGACCTCCGAACTCGCCGACGAGCTCGATACGACCCTCCAGAACGTCCAGTATCACCTGGGGAACCTCCGCGAGGCGGACCTCGTCGAGGTCGTCGACACGGTCTACTCCGAGAAGGGCCGCGAGATGAACGTCTACGCGCCCGCGGACGAGCCGCTAGTGCTCTTCGCCGGGAGTTCCACGACCGAGTCCGGCGTGAAGACCGCCCTGAAGCGGCTGCTCACGGGGTACGGTATCCTCGGCCTGTCGGCGCTGGCTGCCCAGCGCCTCCTCTCGGTGTCCGTTCCGGAAACGGGCGACGCGAGTGCGGACGGCGATTCCGGGGGCGCTTCCGGCACCGCGACCGAATCCGACGGGATGGTGGTGCAGGAGGACTCGACGACGGAGTCGCTCGAATCCGCGACGACGAGCGGGACGGAAACGCCCAACGCGACGTACAGCGGTGACGCCGTCGACGCCGCGGACGCCGCCGCCGACTACGCGCTCTCGCTGCTGGAGCCGGGCGTCGTCTTCTTCCTCGGCGCGGCGCTCGTATTCACCGTCGTCTGGGCGTACTGGTACCGGTCCGCGTGGCGGCAGATGGCGTGAGTTCGATCGGCGGCCATCCGTCGGGCTGCCGTCGACGGCGAGGATAACCTTTCATAGTCGGCGGTCGACGGTAGTGTATGGAACACGACGCCGACGTGGTCGCCATCGGCACCGGAACCGGCCCCGGCGGCGAGACCGTCCCGGCCGTGATACTGGCGGTCCGGGACGAGTGCCTCCCGATCTTCGTCTCCCCCGACCAGGCCCAGTCGATCGGGATGGCCCTGGAGGGCGAGCCGTTCGAGCGCCCGCTCGCGCACGACCTCCTCCTGGAGCTGCTGACGGAGTTCGGCGGCGCGGTGAACCGGGTGCGCATCGACGACCTGATCGACGGCACCTTCTACGCGAAAGTCGACGTCGAGCGCTACGACGAGGGGCGGCCCGAGCGGTTCGTCTTCGACGCTCGGCCCTCGGACGCGCTCGCGCTGGCCGCACGCGTCGACTGCCCGATCGTCGTCACCGACGAGGTGGTCGAGGAAGCCGGGCAACCGCCGGAGACCGTCGGCTTCGACGTGGCCGGGCCACGGGACGAAGACGGAGGAGGGACCCTCGAGGACGCCGGATCCGGAGTCGATCTCGTCTCCGACGAGCCGGGTTCGGACGAACCAGTCCCCGACGAGCCGACTTCCGACCATCCGGCCTCCGACGAGCCATCGGACGAACCCCCGGAAGATGGGGAGGACGCGAACGAGTCCGCGGAGGACGACGGGGAAAGCGGGGACGCCACCGAATGAGAACCCTGTGATCGAGACCCAGGGGAGACGAGAACCGAACACCTTCTTGCTCCGGCGGCCGGATCGCTCGATATGACCGAGTCCTCGACGCTAGCCGAATCGCACACGGAGATGACGGAGATGCTGCTGCCGAACGACACCAACAACCTCGGGCGGGCGCTGGGCGGCGCCGTCCTGCACTGGATGGACATCGCCGGCGCGATCGCCGGGATGCGGTTCGCCAACCGGCAGGTCGTCACGGCGTCGATGGACCACGTCGATTTCATCTCGCCGATCGAGGTCGGCGAAGTCGCGATCATCGAAGCCTACGTGTTCAACACCGGGCGCACGAGCGTCGACGTCAAGGTCGACGTTCACGCGGAGAACCCGCGCACCGGCGAGGAGCGGCAGACGACGACCTCCTACTTCACCTTCGTCGCGCTCGACGAGGGGGGGTCCCCCACGGGGGTTCCCTCGCTCGAAACCCCAACGCCGGAGGAAGCGGCGCTGCAGGAGGAGGCGACGGAGGGCCGCCGCGAGCAGCTGGAGGACGTCATGGAGCGATACGACCTGTAGCGGGAGTCTTTCCGCCGACGCGGAACGTCGGGACCAACAGTCGTCGGAGCGAGACGACGTTCCGGACAGCGGATCAACGGCCCGGCCGATGTTGGACGTTCAGTAAACATTTTTATAAGAGGAGTCACTCTTTACAGACGCCGGGGTGCCTCAAACGCCGGCAACTCGGTGAGCCGATCTGCCCGGTTGGCTTGCCTCGATCCGACGACTCTGCCCGGACTAGTCGGATCACCCGGATCGGCCCTGCCCGGACCGATCCCCACGGACACGCCGATCTGCCCGGATTGCCGTGTCCCCCGCGACGTGGCCGCCTTGCCCGGACGGCCCCGTCGCGCTCTTTCACCGCGTGCCGGCCCAGTTGGGCCGTTCGCGGCACTCTTTCGTTTCGACCTCCAGTCGATGCGTCTTCCGAACTGCAGGTTCGTCGCTTCGAACGTTCTCGCGAGAACCGCTTGCCGGGTCAGAGTTCGTCGTGAGCCGCTCGTGTCGCGGCCGCGAGCTCGGAGGGTGCGTAGCGGTGCGCGAGGTGTGACGCACAGTCGCAGTCGGACGCGCCGAACCCCGGAACCGGTCCGGGGCCGAGCCGCTCGGCGATCGCGCACTCGACGTCGCGGCCGGGCGTCCTGACGACGTCGAACAGCGTTGCTGCCGGATGGCCGAGCAGGTAGTCGACGTGCCAGTGTCGGGTGTCGCTGTCGCCGGCGGCGAGCCGTCGGTGGCGGTCGAGGCGTGCGAACCCGCCCGAGCCGAGCGCGCTTCCGGTGTACGCGTACGCGCCCGCCGGCAGCGTCACCTCCCCGAGCGCGCCGACGGTCAGGCTCACTGGTTCCCGGAGCGTGACGATCAGCGTGTACGTGCCGCCGTCGCCCGTCATGCGTCCGCGTTCGCCGCGTCGCTCGCGTCGACGACGTCCGCGGGGCCATCGGTCGCCGCAGCGCGGAGCGCCGGAAGTCGTTCGCGGGCCGCCTCGGTCAGCTCGTAGGTGTCCTGGACGTCCGCCGGATCTCGCTCCCGACCCGAGAGACGTCCGACCGTCTCGGCGATCGCGTCGTAGTTGTCCCGAACCAGCGAGCCGACGATGCCCGGCGTCCCGGCGCGCTCGGCGAGCTCCTCGGCGGCGGAGCGACCGGCGTACACTCGGCCCTCCGCCGGATCGACGAGCAGCATCGCGAACGGCTGAGCGTCGAACTGGGCGGAGAGGAACGGGCCGACGGGGTCCGCCGCCCAGCCGACGGCGTCGATCGACTCGATCCGCTGCAGCGCGACGGCGGCGATCGAGCAGTACGGACAGTCGCCGTCGTAGATGAGTACCGGGTCGGCTGCGGACGAGGTTGGGCCGTCGTCGTTTGCGTCAGCGACAGCGTCGGCGGCGTCGGCGGCGTCGGCGGTGTCGGCGGCAGCGTCGCCGACGCCGGATGCGTCGCCCTCGGAGTTGGCCGATTCGGTCATACCACACGTACGGCCCGACGTCCCATAAGGGCGCTGACGGGCCAGGTGACGGGGGGCCTGTCTCACCGACTGGCCGGGCGCCGCCGACGGTATCAGCAACGGATAGCAGGACGGACCGACCGCCGCTGAACAGGATGGGCCGTTTCAGGCACCCAACCCACGGCCTCCCGTTTCGGGAACGCATATACGAGGCCGTCGTGTACGATGGGACAATGACAGACGAAACCGACGCCGCGGACGCGGCGTGGTTCGCGGGCGTCGACCCCGGCGACGTCGACGCCGCGAGCGACGCGATACGGGAAGGCGAGGCCGAGGAGCCGGCGGACTGGCCGGCGCTCGCCGTCAAGGCCGGCTTCGCCGAGGACGAGGCAGCGTATTACGACGAGCTCCGCGAGGCCACGGTCACGGCCACGCGCGAGGCCGTGCAGGAGCGCGAGCGCGCCGACGACCAGCAGCTGATCCACGCCATCCGGAGCATGGACGACTGCGAGCGGACCGCCAACGAGCTGGCGGAGCGGGCCATCGAGTGGGGCGGCGCGCTGTTCGACGACGTCAGCGAGGGCATCGAGGGCGCCCGCGATCTCGCCGAACGCGAGGCCGACAACGCCGCGGAGCGGCGGGCCATCTCGCTGGCGACCCGCGTCGTCGACCTCGCGGACGAGCGCGACGAACTGCGAACGTTCATCGAGGAGACCGCGCCCGGGGTCGCGCCCAACCTGACGAAGATGGCCGGTCCCGTTCTCGCCGCGCGGCTCATCGAGCTGGCCGGCGGGCTGGAGACGCTCGCGAAGAAGCCGTCCGGCACGGTGCAGGTGCTCGGCGCGGAGGACGCGCTGTTCGCGCACCTCTCCGGCCGCGCGCCGTCCCCGAAGCACGGCGCCATCTTCACGCACGACTTCGTGCGCAACACGCGCCCGGCTGACCGCGGCTCGGCGGCCCGCGCGCTCGCGGGCAAGCTCGCCATCGCCGCCCGGATCGACCACTACTCCGGGGAGCTGCGACCCGACGTCCACGAGGAGCTGCGGGAGCGGATGGCGACGATCCGGGCGCGGGCAGAGGAAGCGGAAGAAGCGGAGGAAGCGGAGGACTCGACCGGGGAGTCGGCTGACTCCGCCGCGACCGACGGAGGTGGGGCCGATGAGTGATGGACTTCCGGCGGGCGTCGAGCGCCACGCGTTCGACGGCGAGAAGTCGCTGGCGACGACGGGGGAACCGGTGTACGGCGAACCGACCGACGGTGAGTGGCGCGCCTGGAACCCCGAGCGCTCGAAGCTCGGTGCGATGCTCGCGCTCGAGTTCGACACCGGCCTCGACGGCGGCGAGACCGTGCTGTATCTCGGCGCAGCCGCGGGGACGACGGTGAGCCACGTCGCCGACTTCGCCGGCCCGATGTACGCCGTCGAGTTCGCCCCGCGGCCCGCGCGGGACCTGCTCGACGCGGTCGAACCGCGGGAGCGACTGTTCCCGATTTTAAAGGACGCGCGGAAGCCGGAGACGTACGCGCACGTCGTCGAGCGCGACGTCGACGTCGTCGTGCAGGACGTAGCGACGCGTGGACAGGCCGACGTCGCCGTCGACAACGCGCGGTTCCTCGCGGACGATGGCCGGCTGCTGCTGGCAGTCAAGGCCCGGAGCGAGGACGTGACGGCGGATCCCGAGGTCGTGTTCGACGACGTCTGTAACCGGCTCGCGGACGCCTACGAGATCCTGGAGCGCGGACGGCTGGACCGCTATCACGACGACCACCTCGGCGTCGTCGCGACGCCGAAGTAGGTCACGCTACGGGGGTGTCCCGCTTTTTCGCGCTGTTGCGCGCGGGTCACAGAGACGGCCGGCTTCACACCATATTTACCCTCCGGGGTCGAACGGGTGGCTGATGGAACTCGGCTCGCGAGACGCGTTCGACCGGATGGGGACGCTCGGCATCGAAGAGGAGTTCTTCATCGTCGACGCCGACGGTCGTCCGACGTCCGGAACGGACGAACTCGTCTACGGAGCCGACCCGCCGGATCCGATCGACGAGCTCGACCACGAACTGTTCAAGTGCACGATCGAGACGCAGACGCCCCTCATCGAGGACGTATCGACCGCCCGTGAGAAGCTCACGGCGGTTCGCGAGGCCCTCGTCGAGCACGCGGAGGCACACGGCTTCGGGATCGCCGCCGCCGGCCTCCATCCCGAGGCGAAGTGGCGCGAGCTCGACCACGCCGAAAAGCCGCGCTATCGGTCGCAGCTCGACCGGATCCAGTACCCTCAGCATCGAAACACGACCGCGGGGCTGCACGTCCACGTCGGCGTCGACGACGCCGACAAGGCGGTGTGGGTCGCCAACCGGCTGCGCTGGTACATGCCCGTGCTCCTCGCGCTCTCGGCGAACTCGCCGTGCTGGAACGGCTTCGATACGGGGCTGGCCTCCGCCCGCGCGAAGGTCTTCGAGAACCTGCCGAACACCGGGATGCCGACGACGTTCGAGGACTTCGAGGCGTTCCAGCGCTACGAGCGACGGATGGTGGAAGACGGCTCCATCGAGGACCGCGGCGAACTCTGGTTCGACGTCCGGCCGCACACCCAGCACGGGAGCGTCGAGGTGCGCGCGCCGGACGGGCAGGCCGACCCCGAGGTCACGCTGGCGTTCGCCGAGTACGTCCACGCGCTCGTCGTCGACCTCGCGGAGCGGTACGAGGACGGCGAGTCGATCCCGACCCTCCGGCGGGAGCTGCTGGACGAGAACAAGTGGCGCGCGACGCGCCGGGGCCACGACGCCGCCTTCCTCGCCCGGGACGGCGAGGGCACCGTCAGTCTCGGCGAGTTCGTCGAGCGCGAGGTCGACCGGCTGGGCGTGGAGTCGCTCCAGGACGTGTACGACCGCGAGAGCGGGGCCGCACGGCAGCGTCGGATCCTCGACGAACAGGGTGTCGACGCGCTGTGTGCCGATCTGCGGCTGTAGAGTCCGACTGGGGCGGTTGCAGGGGAGTCGTGGCCGACGGGAAGGTCGGAGTTCCGTCGGATTCCAAACGACGAGAAACGCTTTTCCCGGCGGAGAGCCGACTATCGCGTACAATGGGTACCGACGAGGACGTCACGGACGAGGGTGAGGGGTCACCGACGGACCGAACGCGGGAGGAGCTTCGAAAGACGAAGGAACGGCTCGGCGAGGGTGCCGGCAAAGCCGTCGAGGAGTTCGACGAGAGCGTGGTCGACCTCCTCTCCTGGCTGCTCGACACCGAAACGCGCGCACGGATCTTCGTCTACCTGCGCGAGCATCCGAACAGCACCAGCGAGGAGGTCGCCGACGGCACCGGCCTCTACCCGAGCACGGTCCGCGAGGCGCTCGCGGAGCTGCACGAGGAGGGGAAGGTCGAACGGCGGAAGCGCGAGAGCGCCGGTGCCGGCAACAACCCCTACGAGTACGAGGCCATCGCGCCGAGCGAGCTCGTCCAGGGCGTCGTCGGCGAGGTGCAGGCGGAACTGAACACCGTCTTCAACCTCGACAGTCGCCTGGGTGGCGAATCGGCCGAGGGCGACAGTGAGCCGGTGACTATCTCCGTCGAGGGCGACGAGGTCGACGGCGAGGCCGACGCCGACAGCGAGGACGGGGCCGAGGAAGCCGACGCTGACGAAGACGGCACTGACGAAGCCTAAGCCGACGAAGGCGACGGCGACGACGCGGTCAAGTAGGCCCAGCCGACCGCCGTTCTATCCGGGTTCGGGACCTTTTAAGGTGTGACGACGACAGTGGCGAGTATGAACGTCGCGTTGGGTGGGACGTTCGATCCCATCCACGACGGTCACCGGAAACTGTTCGAACGGGCGTTCGAACTCGGTGACGTCACCGTCGGGCTCACGTCGGACGAACTCGCCGAGGAGACGCGGCACGTCCCCCGGTACGTCCGGCCGTTCGAGGAGCGAAAAGACGACCTGGAAGCGGAGCTCTCGACGTACGCCGACAAGTACGACCGCGAGTTCGAGGTCCGCGAACTCGACGAACCGACGGGTATCGCCACCGAGCCGGAGTTCGACGCGCTCATCGTCTCCCCCGAGACGAAGGAGGGCGGCGAGCAGATCAACGAGATACGGGCGGAACGCGGCCACGACCCCCTCGAACTGGAGGTCGTGGACCACGTCGAGGCCGAGGACGGCGAGCGCATCTCGTCGACGCGGATCGTGCAGGGTGAGATCGACGAACACGGTAACGTGACGCCGGACCGGACCGGTCGCGAAGCCACCAGGTCGGAATGACCGACGAGCGCGCGCCCCTCCTCGGCAGTCGCACGGCGGAGCGCGCGTTCGCCTGGAGCGTCGTCGGCTTCCTGCTCACGTTCTACGCGTTCCCGCTCGCTGAGCTGCTCGGCATCGCGGCGACCGAATGGATCGCCCTCCTCGCGGTGACGCTACCGACTATCGGCGCCGTCGCCATCGCCGAGGATCGGCGGGCACTGGTCCCGTCGATCGTTCTCGTCTACGGTCCCTTTGCCGCCGCCCTCCTGCAGATCGTGACGCCGATTTACGTTCCCGTGCCCTACGTCGAACAACTGCTCGTCGCGGCGGTCGGAGCCGTCGCGCTCGGGACCGCCGCGTATCTCGTCGGCCGCTCGCTGCGGTTGCTGGCCGACCAGCGTCGGTGAGCCGTCGCGGCTGCGCTGCTCTCTCTCACCACGAGGGTGGCTGAAACCCGGCTTCCTCGAGGATCGGTTTCCAGTGCTGTTGCACGCTCAGCCGCGTCACGTCCATCGCCTCGGCGACGTCGATCTGCGAGCGCTCCTGGCCGCGAATGAGTGCGGCGGCGTAGAGGCTGGCCGCCGCGATCGTCGACTTCTCCCGGGCGGCGTCCGGCGCGTGCGTCAAGAAGAGGTCCGTCGCCGTCGACACCGCGTCGTCGTCGAGGTCGAGCGACTGCCCCGCCTCCGTCAGTCGCTCGATCCAGTCCTCGTTGGCGACCCGGTCGCTCGCGCGGTACATGCGCCGCCGTTGGAGGCGGAGGCTTAAAAATCGACCGCGGGCGTGAGTCCGGAGGGTTTTTGAGTGGTTTTCGATTACAGGGAGTTGCGCGTGGGTAGCCAAGCCAGGAAACGGCGTAGCGCTTAGGACGCTATCCCGTAGGGGTCCGCCGGTTCAAATCCGGTCCCACGCATGAGCGAACGCAGTGAGCGAAGGAGTTGGACCGCGATTTGAATCAGGGAGCGATGCGTTGCGGTCGAGCGACCGAGGTTCAAATCCGGTCCCACGCATTCTCTGCCACTACACCATCGACAGGGACGCCGCTGTGCAAGGGTTTGTTTAAAAGTATAATACCGCCCCAGCGACGCCTTACTCCTCGACCGCGCTCGCGGCGCGAACGATCCTCTCCTCGCCGAACTGCGGCCCGATGAGCTGGAGCCCGACCGGGAGCCCCTCGGACTCGCCCGCCGGCACGGAGATCGCGGGCAAGTTCGCGAGGTTGACCGGCGTCGTGTTCGCGTCGGCGAGGTAGAGCTTGAGGGGGTCCTCCAGTCCCTCGCCGAGTTCGAAGGGCTTCACGGGCATCGTCGGCGACGCGATGACGTCGACGTCCGCGAAGGTCTCCTCGAAGTCCTGGCGGATCCAGGCGCGGGCGTCCTGGGCCTTCTTGTAGTACTTGTCGTGGTAGCCGGCCGAGAGCGCGTAGGTGCCGAGGAGGATGCGGCGCTTGACCTCCGCACCGAAGCCCTCCTCGCGCGTCCCGGCGAACGTCTCGTTCCAGTTGCCCTCGTGGCCGGCGGAGTGACCGTAGCGCACACCGTCGAAGCGCGCGAGGTTCGAGGACGCCTCCGACATCGCGATGACGTAGTACGCCTCCACCGCGTGCTCGACGGACGGGAGCGAGACCTCGACCGTCTCCGCGCCCTGCGCCTCGAGGTCGTCGATGGCGGCCTCGACCGTCTCGACGACGCCCTCGTCGGCGCCCTCGAAGAGCTCCGTCGGGACGCCGATGGTCATCCCGTCGACGTCGCCGTCGGCGGCCGCGGCGTAGTTCGAGTCCGCGCCTTCGTCTCGCGTCGTCGCGTCGTTCGGGTCGGGGCCGGCGATGGCGTCGAGCAGCGCGGCGGCATCCTCGACGGTGTTGCCGATCGGGCCGATCTGTTCGAGGGAGTTCGCGTACGCGACGAGGCCGTACCGCGAGACGAGCCCGTAGGTCGGCTTGATGCCGACGACGCCGCAGAACGCGGCCGGACAGCGCACGGAGCCGCCCGTGTCCGAGCCGAGCGCGAGGTCGGCCTCGCCAGCCGCGACGGCTGCGGCGGAGCCGCCGGAGGAACCACCGGGCACGCGCTCGGGGTCGACCGGGTTCCTCGTCGCGCCGAACGCGGAGGTCTCCGTCGTCGTGCCCATCCCGAACTCGTCCATGTTCGCCTTGCCGACGACGTCGGCGCCCGCGTCCGCGAGGCGTTCGACGACGGTGGCGTCGTACGGCGGGACGTAGTCGTCGAGCATCGCGGAGCCGCAGGTCGTCCGGACGCCTTCGGTGGAGATGTTGTCCTTGACGGCGACGGTCTTGCCCGCGAGGGGGCCGTCGTCGGCGCCGGCGATCTCCGTCTCCGTGATGAAGATGTTGAGGTCGGCGCTCATCTACGACACCTTCGGCCCTTTAAAGAAGCCGTCCTCGGACTCCGGAGCGTTCTGCAGCGCTTCCTCCTGACTGAGGCCCTCCTCGACCTCGTCGGGGCGCATGACGTTCACCAGTTCGGCCTCGCGTTCGACCTCCGGGACCTCGTCGAGGGTCTCGAAGTACTCGAGGATGTCCCCGAACTGGTCGGTGAACGCCGCGATCTCCTCGTCGTCGAGGTCGACGCGGGCGAGGTCGGCGACGTGCTCGACCTCCGCGGCGTCGACGCCGGCCGACGGCTCGTCGGGTTCGGCTGGGTCGTCGGACGAATCGCTCATACCGGCAGGAGCGACGGCGCGGGAGTAAGGGTTTCGGAACGCCGAACGCGGACGTCCGCGGCGGAGCGGCTCGAAACCTACTCCGTCAGGTCGACGACCGTCGAGTCCGCCAGCTCTCGGAGTCGCTCGGGGGCGACGGACCACATCGCACTCGGCGTCCCCGCGGCGGCCCAGACGGTGTCGTACTCGGTCAGCGTCGGGTCCAGAACGGTCGGCAGCGCCGTCTCGTGGCAGATCGGCGGCACCCCGCCGATGCTCCAGCCGACGACCTCGCGGATCCGGTCGGCGTCCGCCATCGACGCGCTGGATGCGTCGAAGTAGTCGGCGACCGCGTCCAGGTCGACGCGGTTCGCGCCGCTGGTAACGGCGACGACGAGGTCGGCGGGCGGTCCGTCGTCCGCCGTCGACGTCGGTCCTGTACCTGACAGCCCGATCACGATGCTCGAGGCGATCTGCGCGACGTCGCAGTCGACGGCGTCGGCGGCCTCGGCGGCGGTCTTCGTTCCCTCCGGGAACTCCGTCACGTCGACGGCGACGTCGTATCTCGCCACCGCGCGGTCGACGAACTCGGCGGCTCGCTCGTGCATGAGGTCGACTGCGTGAACGACCTTTAAAAGTGCGCTGACTACGGCAGGGGCGTCGCTATGGGTTGCGGGCTGCGTAAAAACTGCGGGGTCAGTCGGGTGCGGCCGGGTCGTTAGTGCGAGTGGCCGATCGCTTCTTCGAGCGGGACGCCGAAGCGGTCCTCGAACAGCTCCGCGGCCGTCTCGTTCATCTGCTCGATGTCCTCGGGCACCTCGCCCTCGCTGTGGTGGACGAGCATGTGCGCCTGCTGGGCCAGCGCCTGCAGCACGACGTCGGTGACGACCTTCGTCGGGTCCTCGCCCTCCTCGGCCATCGTGTCGACGAGCCCCGCGGGGAGCTCGACTGTGTCTTCGTCGCCGTCGGGACCGGTCACGGTGTACGTCTCGGTGTCTGCCATACGTGCAGGTGGGCACGAGTACTTAAGGGTCTGTGGGAATCGTGCAGGCTCGTCCACAGGAGTACGTCCACGGGCTCGATACCCACAATGTGAGTTAGCGCACCGGAACCAGATACCCGTGCAGGTTAACGACCCATGCGACCAGCGTCAGTGCGGCGAACGCCAGGGCCAGGACGACCTCGCCGGTCGCGGTCGACGCGCGGCCGCGTCGGTATGCGACGGCAGTAACGAGAGCGAGGAGACCAACTACCTGGACGGCCGGGAGGACGACGGCGAGCAACAGCGGCTCCGGCGGGACCTCGAGTTCGACCCGGTAGACCGTATCGGCATCTACGACGTAGCCACCAATCCGGTAATCATCCAGCCACCCGGAGTATTCCGGCGGGATCCCACTTCGGTCGCGACCGTGGCTCCGGGCGTAAACGCTGGCCTCTCCGTCGTCGAGAATGGATACCAAAATTCGTTCACCACGGGGTGTGAGATTCTCGCGATCCGTCACAGGAACGTCCTCCGCGGCCGCATCCGGTGACTCGACCACCGTGACGTCGCCTTCGTACTCGCCGAGACCGATGGTCCCCGCCCACCAGGGTGAAACGAGCAGAAGGGTACCGACTACGAGGAGGAGGACGACGAGCGTGCGGTCGGAGACCATAGCGAGCGCTACTGGTCGCCCCGATAAGTGTTTTCTCCCGACAAGAAAAGAGGTGAAAAAGCGTGAGACGCCGGATCAGTCGTCCGCCGCGGCCGCACCCGCGTCCTGCTGTTCCGTCAGTTCGCCCGCACGTTCGAGGTCGGAGAGGTACTCGTCGACGTCGAGCGCGGCCTTGCTGCCCATGCCGGCCGCGGTGACGGCCTGCTGGTAGTGGTAGTCGACGACGTCGCCCGCGCCGAAGATGCCCTCGACGTCGGTCGCGGTCTGCTCGCCGCCGAAGCCGCCCTCTGTCTTCAGGTAGCCGTCCTCGTCGAGTTCGACGCCCGTGTCCTCGAGGTACGCCGTGTTCGGGGTGTGGCCGATGGCGTAGAAGACGGCGCCGACGTCGAACTCGTACTCCTTGACCTCCTTTGCCGTCTCGGGGTCGTCGAGTTTCTGCTTCGGGTGGCCGTCCGGGTGCTCGACGAGCGTGGCGTGGTCGACGCCCTCCTCGGGGCTGCCGTGCAGCTCGATCAGCTCGGTGTTGGTGAGGACCTCGACGTCGCCCGACTCGACCTTGTCCTCGATGCGGTCGACCCAGACGTCCTCCGCGCGGAACTCCTCGCGACGGTGGGCGATGTAGACGGTGTCCGCGAACTTCGTCAGGAAGTTCGCCTCCTCCATGGCCGCGTCACCGCCGCCGACGACGAGCATGTCCTCGCCGCGGAAGAACGCGCCGTCACACGTCGCACAGGTGGAGAGGCCGTAGCCCATCAGCTCGTCCTCGCCGGGGACGCCCAGCGTCCGCGCGGACGCTCCGGAGGCGACGATGACGGCGTCGGCCGTGTACACGTCGCCGTTCGTCAGCTCGACGCGGAAGGGACGCTCCGAGTCGTCGACGTCGGCCACGATGCCGTTGACCGTGTCGGCGCCGAACTGCGTGGCCTGCTCTTTCATGTTGTTGATCAGCTCGGGACCGGAGATGCCCTCCGGGAAGCCCGGATAGTTCTCGACCTCGGTCGTCAGCGTCAGCTGACCGCCCGGCTCGTCGCCCTCGATGATGAGGGGGTCGTTGTTCGCCCGCGCAGCGTAAATCCCCGCCGTCAGCCCGGCAATACCCGTGCCAGTAATGATCAGACGGCGATGCTCGACTACCTCGTCACTCATATACCCGTACTTCGCCGCGGTCGGGTTTGTAGGTTGCGCTGTCGTGTCGCGTCGGGACCTGACCGGGCGTGTCTCCGCGGGAGCTGGCAGCACTGCGACGCACGTCGACGGCGATCCGGCCAGATCGGTCAGCGAAGCCACTATCGGGCGGGTGCGGCTGGGTAACGATTTTATCGGTGGACCGGTTCTTCCTGGTATGGACAGCTCGATCCGTGTCCTCCACGTCGAGGACGACCCCGGGTTCGGCGACCTCGTGGCCGAGTTCCTCGAGCAAACGGACGATCAACTGGACGTGACCTCGGCGCGAAACGCCGAGGAAGGACTGGACAGACTGCAAGCGGATCCCGAGGAGTTCGACTGCGTCGTCAGCGACTACGACATGCCGGAACAGAACGGGATAGAGTTCCTCGAGGAGGTCCGCACGGCGTTTCCGGAGCTCCCGTTCGTGCTGTTCACCGGCAAGGGGAGCGAGGAGGTCGCGAGCGAGGCGATCTCGGCGGGCGCGACGGATTACCTCCAGAAGGACTCCGGGACGGAGCAATACGGGATCCTGGCGAACCGGATCGGGAACGCCGTCGAACAGTACCGGTCGACGCATCGGGCCGAGAACCTCGAGCGGCTCCGGACCCTCTCCGCCGAGGTGAACCACGAACTCGTGCGGGCGGAGACCCGGGAAGCCGTCGAAACCGCGGTCTGTGAGACGATCAGCGGGACCGAGCCGTACCGATTCGCGTGGATCGGGTCGGCCGAGCCGGACTCGGCCGGGATCGTGCCGCGAACGATGGCCGGCGACGACGACGGCTACCTGGAGGCGGTCTCGATCCCAAGCGGCGAGGACGACGCGCCGATGGGTCCCGCCGCGAAGGCCGTTCAGGAACGTCGGGTCGTGGCCTCCCAGGACGTCGAACACGACCCCACCTTCGAGCCGTGGCGCGAGGCGGCGCTCGCCCGCGGCTTCCGATCCGTTGCCGCCGCCCCGCTCGTTTACGACGACCACCACTACGGCGTCCTCGTCGTCTACGCGTCGCGTACCGACGTGTTCGACGATGCGGAACAGGAACTGTTAGCGGAGCTCGCCGCCGACGTGGCCCACGCCGTCCACGCTCGGCAGGTCCGGAGCGACCTCGAGGAGTTCCGTGCCCTGCTGGACAGCGCCGACGACGCTATCCACATGCTGGACCCGGAATCCGGGCAGTTCCTCGAGTTCAACGAACGCGCTCGCCAACGACTTGGCTACGACCGTGAGGCGTTATTGAACAGGTCGGTCGTCGACGTCGAGCAGGCCATCGACGACCTGGCGGCGTTCCGGGAGGTGGTCGACCGGATCCGGGACGAGGGTTCCGTCCTCATGGAGGGCGTCCACGAGGCAGCCGACGGCTCGACGTTCCCGGTCGAGGTCCAGGCGGACTACGTCACCGTCAACGACCGCGACTACGTCGTCGTGATCGCCCGCGACATCACCGAAAAGCGGCAGCGGCGCCTCCAGCGGCAGCGGGACGCGCTCCTCGAGTTGACGACTGACCCGACTGTGACGGACGGCGACTTCGAGTCGGCCGTCGAGCGCATCACGGAAACGGCCGCGAGCGTGCTCGACGTCCCCCGCGTCAACGTCTGGCTCTTCGAGGAGGACGAGACGACGCTCCGCTGCGTGGACAACTTCGACGAGTCGTCGGGCACGCACGACCGGGGCGCGACGTTACACACCGAGGCGTTTCCGGAGTACTTCGAGGCGTTACGAACCAATCGGACCATCGAGGCCGCCTCGGCGCGACGCGACCCGCGGACCAGCGAGCTGACGGACGACTACCTCCGGCCGAACGACGTGGAAGCCCTGCTGGACGCGACGCTCCGGTCGGAAGGTGAGGTGGCCGGTGTCGTCTGCGTGGAGAACGTCGGAAGCACGCGCGAGTGGACCGAGGACGAGGTGGAGTTCGTCTCCGACATCGCGGACATCGTCGACCGGGCCCACCGGAACCAGCGGACCAGACAGCGCGAGCGCGAACTGGAACTCAGGGAGCGGGCCATCGACGAGGCCCCCGTCGGGATCACGATCACCGACTATCAGCGGCCGGACAATCCGATCACCTACGTGAACGCGAGTTCTGCGAGATCACCGGCTATGAGCGCGACGAGGTCCTCGGGGAGAACCATCGGTTCCTCCAGGGCCCCGGCACGAGCGAGGCGTCAGTCGACGAGATGCGACGCGCGATAGACGCCGACGAACCGACGTCGGTGGAGCTGCGGAACTACCGTCGCGACGGCGAGGAGTTCTGGAACAGGGTGAGTCTCGCGCCGGTTCACGACGAGGAGGACGGCACCGTCACGAACTGGGTCGGCTTCCAGGAGGACGTCACCGCGCGGAAGGAGCGCGAACAGCTGCTCGAGACGGTCCTGGAAAACACGACCACGCCGATGTTCATCAAGAACCGGGACGGCGAGTACCTCCTGATCAATAGCGCGTTCAAGCGGCTGTTCGGCCTCGAGGAAACGGACGTGATCGGCCGCGCGGACGAGGAACTGTTTCCGGATCGAATGGCCGAGGAGGTGCGCCGCACGGATCGTGCGGCCCTCGAGAGCGGAGCGTCCCGGGAGTTCGAGGAACGGATCGTCGTCGACGGCGAGGAGCGCGTCTTCCTGAGCTCGAAGACGCCCATCGACGACCCCGGGTTCAGGCCCGACTCGGACCGGCCGCAGGCGATCTTCGGCGTCGCCAGCGACATCACCGACCGGAAGCGACGCGAGGAGTCGCTCGAACGCCAGAGCGAGCGGTTCGACGAACTGGCGAACGTTATCTCCCACGACCTCCAGACGCCGCTGTCGACGGCCATTGCCCGTGCCGAACTCGCGATCGAGAACGGGGACGTCGAACAGATGGAGAAAGCGCTCGCGGCGATCCGGCGGACGGACACGCTCAGGACCGACCTGGTCGACGTCCTCCGGACCCAGGAGCTGGTTTCGGAGACGGAGCGCGTCGACGTGGCGGCCGCGGTCGACAGCGTCCAGTCGAGCGTTACTGCGGCCGAAGGAACGTCCGTCGCTCTCGAGGGCGAGCCAGCGGTCGACGGGGACCGGGGAGCCGTGAAACGACTGATCGAGAACCTCCTGTCGAACGCCGTCGAACACGGCGGGGACGACGTGAGCGTTCGGGTCGGCGAGCTCGAGGACGGCTTCTACGTCGCCGACGACGGGCCGGGGATCCCTCCCGAGAACCGGGAGGACGTCTTCACGCCGGGCTTCTCGACGAAGGAGCACGGGACCGGCGTCGGCCTGGCGAGCGTCCGCGAGATCGTGCACGCTCACGGGTGGAACATCTCCATCACGGAGGCCGAGGCCGGCGGCGCGCGGTTCGAGATTCACACCGGCAACTGCGATGTGAACGGGTGACGGTGGACGGGTGACGGTGGACGGGAGACGGTAGGCGGGTGACGGTGAACGGGTGAAGCCGGAAGCCGACGATGCCGGGAGCGCGCTCTCGGCAGCGTCTGTCAGTCGGACTCCGAGACGAGTTCGCCGCCGATCTCGCGCCACTCGGTCAGGCTCCCCTCGTAGATGGCGACGTCCGTGAAACCGGCCCACCGGAGCGCGACGTAGGTGTGGCTGAGCCGGCGCGCAGTGTTGCAGTAGAGGATCACGGTGTCGTCCGGCGTGATGCCGCGCTCGGCGAACAACTCGCGGATCCTGGTCTTCGGCTTCACGCCGCGCGTTTCCGGGTCGACGGCCTCCTGCCAGTCGAACCGGACGGCGCCGGGGAGGTGGCCGGCCGCGTACTCGTTCGCGTCGCGCGTGTCGACGATGGCGACGTCCTCGTCGTTGCTCTCGGCGGCGTCGATCCGTTCGCGAACGTAGTCCGCATCGACGATGGGCGTCTCGTCGTCGGGGAGCCGGAGCGGTTCGACCTCCACTGCCGGGAGCTCGACGGGTGCCGAGTCGACCGGGTGTTCGCGCTGCCAGGCGCTGAAATCACCATTTAAAAGATGGACCTCGGTGAAGCCGTACACCAGCGCCGTGACGAGGAACCGCGCGGCGAACACGCCGTTGGTGTCGTCGTAGGCGACGAGGGTGTCCGACCGCGAGAGGCCGGCCTCGCCCATCACGTTCGCGAACGCCTCGGCACCCGGCAGGTGGCCGACGTCCGCGTCGCCCTGGCCCCGGAACGTCTCGAAGGGGACGTTCACGGCCCCGGGCACGTGCCCCATGGCGTCGTACTCCCACTCCTCGCGCACGTCGACGGCGTGGACGCCCGGGTCGTCGAGGCGGGCCGCGAGCGCCGAGGCGTCCACGATGATCTCGTCCATTGCGTCCGACTTGGGCAGCGGGCCGGTTTAGTGTCCCGCCGTCGCCAACGCCTGATCCAGCTCGTGGGAAGCGGCAGCTGTTGCCGTCGATCGCTGGGTGGCCCGGGGTCACAAAACGTCAGCTCGCGTGAACGACGGGCTGTCGTCGGCCTCCTAAAAGGGCGGCGTCGGGCAGGGATCGAGTACGTGCAAATATTGTGGCTTTATCGAACGATTGGCCGATGTCTCCGGCGGTCATACTACTATAACCCCGTCTTCCTAATGTGTGCGTGTATGGCAGACAACTCATACGCAAACGACGTACTGGTCTCGGCCGACTGGGCCGAAGACCGACTGGACGAGTTCCAGAGCGACGACGCGGACCTCCGCCTCGTCGAGGTCGACGTCGACACCGAGTCGTACGACTCGGCCCACGCGCCCGGCGCCATCGGCTTCAACTGGGAGAGCCAGCTCCAGGACCAGGTCCAGCGCGACATCCTCGACAAGGGGGACTTCGAGGACCTGCTCGGCACCCACGGCATCACGGAGGACACGACGGTCGTCCTCTACGGCGACAACAGCAACTGGTTCGCCGCCTACGCCTACTGGCAGTTCAAGTACTACGGCCACGACGACGTGAAGCTGCTCGACGGCGGCCGCGAGTTCTGGGTCGAGAACGACTACCCGACGACCGACGAGGTTCCGGAGTTCCCCGAGGTCGAGTACGACGCCGCCGGTCCCCACGAGACCATCCGCGCGTACAAGGAGGACGTCGAGAAGGCCATCGAGCACGACGTGCCGCTCGTCGACGTTCGCTCGCCCGAGGAGTACCGCGGCGAGGTCCTCGCTCCGCCGGGCCTCAACGAGACCGCCCAGCGTGGCGGTCACATCCCGGGCGCGAAGAACATCTCCTGGGCGGCCGTCACCAACGACGACGGGACGTTCAAGTCCTTCGACGAGCTGCAGGAGCTGTACGCCGAGGAGGACATCGACGGCGACGAGACGACCGTCGCCTACTGCCGCATCGGCGAGCGCTCCTCCGTCGCCTGGTTCGCGCTCCACGAGCTGCTCGGCTACGACGACACCGTCAACTACGACGGCTCCTGGACCGAGTGGGGGAACCTCGTCGACGCGCCCATCGCGACAGGCGACGAGCCGTAACCCCGAAGCGTTAGGGTCACCATCCACTTTTTCACTCATATGACCCCTGACGACCTGCTCGAGGCGGTTCGCGAGGCAAAGGCGACGGAGCTCTCCCGGCTCGGCTCCTCCAAGGCGCTCTACGCGGCCACCGCGGGCGAGATCGAGGCCGACCGCGTGCTGCAGGCCGCCGCGACCGCCGAGCGCGCCGCCGCGGAGACGTTCGACGCCTGGGCCGACGACGAGGCGAACGAGGCCGCCGCCGCGGCGTTCCGCGCCACGGCCGAGGAGGAGCACGACCACTTCGAGCGCGTCCGGGAGGAACTGGACGAGGACGGGGACGAGGAACCGGCCGACGAGGATGGCGAGGATCTCCCGGCGCTCGCCGCCCACCTGCGGGGCATCGACGACACCGTCGCCCGCGCCGGCGCGCTCCTCGGCCGGATCCTCGTCGCCGACGAGTCGAAGTCCCAGTACATCGGCTACTTCGTCGGCGACGCCGATCCCCAGACGGCGTCCGTCTTCCGCGACCTCCGTGGTGACCTCGACGGTCAGCAGGAGCGCGCCCTCGACCTCCTGGAGACGGTCTGTGACGACGACGGCGACTGGGAGCGGGCGGAATCGGCCGCGCTCGACGCCATCGACGCCGCCTACGAGGCGCAGGTCGAGGCGCTGGAGTCGCTCGGCGTCAACCCGAAGCCGGTCTGTTGAGCCCGTCGCCCGACGTCCACCGCTGGCCGTCCGCCTCGTGAGCGAACGTTTTCGTGGCGGGGCCACGAGGTGCCGCTATGGCCGCTGATCTCGAGGAGAAGACGGATCGATACGAACGCATGCTGGCGGACGCGCTCGCGGAGGCGGAACCGCGCCCGCCGGACGGGACCCCGCTGGGCGAATCGGCCGCAGACTGCGCGGAGATG
The DNA here is from genome assembly GCF_050510935.1 of Halosubterraneus shenae. NCBI lineage: Archaea > Methanobacteriati > Methanobacteriota > Halobacteria > Halobacteriales > Haloferacaceae > Halosubterraneus > Halosubterraneus shenae. The sequence continues at coordinate 219,427 of NZ_JBNLVO010000005.1, forward strand.
GCGGAAGCGTACCTCGAGGACGGGCGCCACTTCCGCCACAAGGGCGACCTCGTGAACGCGCTCGCGTCCTTCTCGTACGGTTACGGCTGGCTCGACGCCGGCGTCCGGATGGGGCTGTTCTCGATCCCGGAGGACACCGAGCTGTTCACGACGTGAGCGACGCCGTCGGCCGGGTTGTCGCGTCGGATCCCGGGTTGGCTGTCGCGTCGGATCCCGGGTTGGCTGTCGCGTCGGCCGCACCGAATTCCGTCAGACGAGGACGCTCTCGCGGCCTAGACGAGGACGCTCACGTCGCTTTCGCGATAGCGCTCGATCGTCCGGAGCGCGACGAAGTAGCTGGGAACGGCGGCGACGATCGCCAGGATCGTGTTGCCGAGGACGAGCCGGTAGACCACCGCGGGCGCCGCCGTCAGCGACACCTCCGAGACGCTGATTCCTTCGACCGGCCCGAGTAGAAACACGCCGAGTCCATAGCTCGCCCCGTAGACGCCCCACTTAACGACGGGGTTGAAGACGATCACGGAGGCGAACAGCGCCAGCTTGCTCAGTCGCTTAAAAACAAACGCGAGTGCCACGAACGCCAGGAACCCGACCCCGAGGGTCGGCAGCATCGTGATGAACACACCGAGCGCGAAGCTGCCCGCCACCTCCTTCGGGGAGTGGTCGTGTGTAAACGCCTGGTGGAGGACCCCCCTGGTCCGGTCGACGTCCCGGCGGATCCTCGCGCGTAGTTCGGGGAGCAACGTACCCTCGATTCACCGCGAACGCGCATGAAACCATCGCCACCGACCTCCACCACGTTCCAGCGCGCCTGAATTAGCAGTCGACGCCCGAGACGAGGGGAATGGTGCGGAAACGTCGAGAACCGGGGTACAGGCAGTCGCAACGCTTTTTCGGTAGCCACCGAGTTCTATCCTATACCCACGATGGACCGGAGCCGGCTGGTCGAACGACTCGACGCCTGGCTGACGCTCCAGCAACCGGTGACCTACTGGTCGTTCTGGAGTCGGCTGCTGAAGGTGTCCCCCATCGTGCTCCTCGCGGTGCTGGCGTCCGTCGCCATCGCGGGAAGCGCGCTCACGGTAGTTCCGTTCGCGCCGGTTCCGTACGTGTTCGTCGCCGCGACGCTCGGCTTCGCCGTAAGACGACTCGAAGGCGGCCACGCGCTCGTCTCGGTCGGGGTCGCCGGGGTGTACACCGCCATGCTGGTCTCGCTGGGGACGTTCTGGCGGATGCTCGCCTCCCCGTCACCGATCCTGGCCGCGATCGGGATCCTGACCTTCGTCGCGACCATCGCCGGGTTCGCGTCGCCGTCGCTGCACCGCGGCTTCGAGCAAACCGAGCTCGCGGCCGAGCGCCGGGAGCGGGACGACTACTGAGCTCCGCGAACCCGTCGGTTCGACCCTCCGAGACCTACGACTCCGGCGAGAACTGGTCCTCGTTCACGTCCGCCCGTCGGAGCCGGTCCGTTTCTCGCGTCTCGAAGAAGGCCGATTCGTCGAGGTCGGCGTCCTCGATCGCGTCGTCGACGAGGTCGGGGTCGAACGACTGTACGTCCGCCGGGTCGATCCCGGCTCCGAGCAGCCGACTCTGGACGACGGCCTCGTCGCGGAGGGACCTCCGCGTCCCGGTCGACCGCTCGACGGCGCCCAGACGGCCCTCGATCTCGCCGTCCTCCTCGACGCGGTCGACGATGGCGCTTTTAAGATCGCGTCGCAGGCTGCTTGCCTCGCTCGCCAGCACCGAGAACGCGACGTGGAGGTCGACGAGCTTCGAGAGCGGGAGGTCGTCGAGCGCGTCGACGTCCTCGGCCTCGTCGACGGCGACCTCGGCCGCACGCTCTACGTCGCTCACGTCGAACGGATGGTCGGGATCGACCGGCTGGCTATCCTCGCCCGTTTCGTCGGCTTCCCTCGGCGCCGGCGGGAACGCCTCGGCGTTCGGGTAGTCGATCTTTCGCATGTCGTGGGGCGGGTCGCGCTTCCCGCTGACGTGCGCGGCGACCGACTTCGGCGGCCCCGTGTAGCTACAGCCGTCGACCGGACACCGAACGGGGAGCGGCTCCGGGTCGCCGGCGATGGCCCGGCTCCCCCTGTTCGAGCGCGACTCGGCGTCCGACTCCGCCGCCTTCGTCCCCGATTCACCGGCGTTGTCGGGCGCGTCGTCGGCTTCGTCGCTCGTGTGGTCAGTCTCGTCGTTTGCGTGGGCAGCTTCGTCGCGCGCGTCGTTGCTATCCTCGCTCTCCACGCCCCGGTCGGCGCCGGCATCGGTCGGCATCGTGGGCCCGTCGGCGCGTGCCGCCGAGAGGAACGCGCCGGGCCCGTCGAACGGCAGCTCGTCCCAGTCGTGGTCTGCGTCCGACGTCCCGTTGACGTGCGCGGCGACGAGGGAGGGGATGTCGCTGAAGCCGCAGTCCGCCACCGGGCAGTCGGCCGATCCGTTTGACATGGGGATGGCTTGGGCGGCATCCGGTTTGACCCTTCGGACGCGCGGGTTCGGTCCGAGTGACGGTCGGTCGAATCCTCCGCCGGAACGATAACGTATAGGCGGCTGGCCCAGAAGCGACGAGTATGGAACGCGTAGCAATACTCGGAGCGTCGATGACCCAGTTCGGGGAACGGGACGCGTGGGTCCGCGAGCTGCTCGCGGAGGCGGGTGCGGCCTGCCTCGACGACGCGGACGTCGAACCGGATGCCGTCGACCACCTCTACGTCTCGAACATGGCAAGCGGCGAGTTCGAGGGCCAGACGGGCGTCCCGAACGCGCTCGCGCACGACCTCGACGCGATGCCGGCGTACACCCAGCGTATCGACCAGACGTCGTCGTCGGGCGGCGCGGGGATCTACGCCGCCTGGCAGTCGGTCGCCTCCGGCGCCTCGGACATGACGCTGCTCGTCGGCGGCGAGAAGATGACCCACCGGAGCACCACGGAGGCGACGGACGTCATCGCGTCGCTGACGCACCCGGTCGAGTACAAACACGGCGTGACCCTGCCGTCCTTTGCGGGCCTCACGGCGCGGCTCTACCTCGACGAGTACGACGCGCCGCGCGAGAGTCTCGGGAAGGTCGCGGTCAAGAACCACCGGAACGGCCTCGATAACCCGCACGCGCAGTTCCGGAAGGAGGTAGACCTCGACACCGTGCTCGACTCGCCGATCGTCGCGGACCCGCTCCGGCTCTACGACTTCTGTCCGATCACGGACGGCTCCGCGGCGCTCATGCTCTGTCCCGAGTCCGTCGCGAAGGAGTACACGGACGAGTACGTCGTCATCTCCGGCATCGGCGGCGCGACGGACACCCACGTCGTCCACGAGCGCGAGGACCCAACGACGATGGGCGGCGTCGTCGACTCCTCCGACGAGGCCTACGAGATGGCCGGCCTCGGCCCGGACGACGTCGACGTGGCCGAGCTCCACGACATGTTCACCATCCTCGAGTTCCTCCAGAGCGAGGACCTCGGCTTCTTCGAGAAGGGCGAGGGCTGGAAGGCCGTCGAGGAGGGCGTCACCGACCGCGACGGCGAGCTCCCCATCAACACCTCCGGCGGATTGAAGTCGAAGGGCCACCCGCTCGGCGCCTCGGGCGTCGCGCAGGCGTACGAGATTTATCAACAGCTGCTCGGCGAGGCGGGCGACCGCCAGGTCGACGCCGAGGTCGGACTCGCCTGCAACGTCGGCGGGTTCGGGAACTGTGTCACGACCACCATCATGGAGGCGGAACAATGAGCGACGAAACCACCGACCACGACACCGACGACCCGGTCCTCGAGGCAGCGAAATACGAGAACGGCGCGATCGCCTATCCACCGCACCGACTCGGACCGGGCGGTGCCGACCGCGTCGGCACCGTCAACCTCGCCGAGTACGAGGCCGAGGTCTTCACCTGGACGGAGTCGACGGCGACGCCGCCGGGCGTCCGCGAACCGAACACGCTCGCCATCGTCGACTTCGACCTCGGCGACGACTACGACGGCCCGCCGGTGCGCGCGCTCGGGCAGATCGTCGCGGACGAGGACGTCGAGATCGGCGACACCGTCGAACCGGTGTACGCCGAGGAGCTCCGCGACCCCGAAGCCGGCATCCGCGAGCCCGACAGCCAGGACTGGGACGGCTTCCGATTCCGGCCCGTCGAATAAGGAGTCAGCCGGAGCGGCGGTCGCTCGATACTTCCGCTACGACTCGGACGAGGCACCATCCTCGCCGTCGGCGTCCGCGTCGCCGTCTCTATCGGCGTTCGCGTCGCCGTCTCCCTCGGCGTTCGCGTCGCCGTCTCCCTCGGCGTTCGCGTCCTCGTTGCCCTCGGCTGCCTGCTCGCCTCCGCTTTCAACCGCCTCCTCAGCTTCGTCCGTCGCATCCCCCTCGTCGCCCAGCTCGCGCTTGATCGACTCGAGTTCGGAGTCGACGTCAACTGACGCGCGCTCGGGCTCGCCGGCAACGGGCCCGTCGCCGTCGACCGTCTCGCTCGACTCCCGGCGCGATTCCCCCTCGGAAGCCGGGTCGTGGACGTCGATGTGGACCGCCCCGTCGTGCCGGGATTCGGGGTCGGCGTCGCTAGCGGTCGCATCGCCATCGCCCGGGTCCGTCGACCCCGGCTCGGTCGGCTCCGTCGCCGGCGGCGGTCCCCGTTCCTCCGGCCGCGTCGACCGCTCGAGTTCCGCCTCGATCTCGGCGGTGAGTTCGCGAGCGTCCTGCAGTATCGACCGCGGCGCGCTCTCTTCCGGGAGGTCGGCCGCCGAGAGCGCTTCACGGAGGTCCGAGAGCGTCGACGCCAGCTGCGCCTCGGCGTTCTCGCGCACGCCGGCGAGCCGTTCGGATCCAGCGCCGGTACCCCTGCGCCGTCGCCGGTCGTCCTCCGGCGACAGCTCGCGTCCCGGGTCGGCGAGGCGGAGCGTGCCCTGGAGCAGCTCCAGCGACTTGATCGTGGTCTCCAGCAGCGCGATGAGCGACGGGATCGTATACTGCTCGGTGAATCGGAGCAGTTCGGAGAGGCTCGGCGGCCGCGGCGGACCGGCTCGTTCGTCCCGTAACTCCCCGCGGAGCTCCTCCAGCGTCGTCTCGAGCTCCGCGAGGCGTGCTTCGAGGTCCTCGCGGCTCGGGTTCGGCCCCGAGTCGGTGGCCCGGCCGGTACCCGGGTCTCGATCGCCCGGATCTCGATCGCGGTCGGGAGTGTGGTCGCGGTCGGTATCTCGATCGGTCATTGCCGACCCTTCGCACGCCGGGTTAAAAGCCCTCCCGCAGGTGCGTCCTGCGCGGCGGGCACAGCGCCCCCAGGGTCGACCGAGCTGCGTCACTGCTTCCCTCGGTAACTTTTAAATCCCCTATCCGCTCGGCCTCGTCGACGCCGTGATACCCGGCGTAGAGCTGCGAGAGCGTCCCGATACCGACCTCGACCGTCGGGACGGTTTCCGTCGCTTTCGCCGATTCCGCTTTTAAATCGGTCCGATCGACGGAAACGGTCCCGTCACGCACCTCGACCGCGAACCGACCGTCGTTCCAGTCGACCAGCGGGTCGGAGACGACGAGGTCGACTCGACCCTCGTCGTCGCTGGCGACGGTGGGAGAGAGCCGTTCGAACGCGACCGCGACGTCGATGAGTCGGAACATCGGCCCCGTGCGCTGCTCACAGGTGATCGCCCGCGGGTCGTCAACGCGGTCCAGTAGCTCGACGTCCGGCGGGGCGCGGATCCGGACCTCCGACACCTGCGAATCGTGGTTGCGACAGAAGCGCAGGAGGTTCAGCCAGGCCGTCTCGTCCGCGAAGGCGACGTTGCTCACCTCGAGGACCCGGTCCTCGCCGGAGTCGGAGAAGGTGTACCTGACGATTCCCCGGAGTTCGCCGTCGCGCTCCCAGCCGTAGACGAACGGGTCGTCGTTCCAGGTCTGGAGGATCAGCCGCTCCCACCAGTCCTGGGTCCAGTCCAGCGTGAAGTCGTACTGCTCGGCCATCGCGTCCAGCACCGGCTCCGTCGCCGCGAAGTCGTCCGCGCCGAGCTCGACGAACGTCCCGGGCGCGTCCCGGGTCGCGTCCGCGTCGGCGACGAACGCGAGCTGCTCCGGCGGGGTCTTCACGTAGACGTACTGACTCACCGTGCCCCAGCCGTACTTCCGATAGAAGGAGTACTCGAAGGGCCATAGCACCGAGAAGGCGGTCCCGTTCTCGCGGTACTCCGCCAGCGACTCCTCGAGCAGCCGTTTCGTGTACCCCTGCCGCCGGTGTTCGGGCGCGGACGCGACGACGCTCAGCCCGGCAACGTCGCGGTCGACGCCGCGGATCCGAAGGTCGAAGTCCCGGTGGGCACAGATGACCAGCGGTTCGTCGTCCCTGAACAGCCCTCGCGGCTGCTCCAGCGACGGACGCTCGTCGACCTCCTCGGGGTCGAACTGCCCGTCCTCCGGCGAGAACGCGTAGTTCGCCAGCTTGTGAAACTCGGCCTTGCGGTCCTCGGGGAAGGGGCGATACTCGACCATAACCGAGAGCCGGCGGGACGGAGCAAAAGGGTTGCCGTCGTGTGCGAAGCACTGTCAGTCGACCGCCTGCCCGCGCGGGCGACCTCAATCGAACCGACCGCGTCGGTACTGCGGCGGCCACTCGACGTCGGCGTCGAGCTCGTGGGCGGCCTCGAGCGCCCAGTAGGGATGCCGGAGCATCTCCCGGCCGAGCGCGACGAGGTCCGTCCGCTCGTTGCGGACGAGCGAGTCGGCGTGGGTCGGGTCCGTGATCTTGCCGACGGCGGCGACCGGAACCTCGGCGTCCTCGCGGACGACCTCGGCGTACGGCACCTGGTAGCCCGGCCCGGCATGGGGGACGTCCTGGTCCGGGTGGATCCCGCCGCCGGAGATGTCGATGAGGTCGGCGCCGGCCGCCTCGAGCATCGGTGCGAGGCGCGCGGACTGCTCGAGGTCCCACGACTCGCGGTCGTCGAGCCAGTCGGTCGCGGAGATGCGGACGAACACCGGCTTGTCGTCGGGCCAGACCTCGCGGACGGCCTCGGTGACCTCTCGGGCGAACCGCGTGCGGTTCTCGAAGCTCCCGCCGTACTCGTCGTCGCGGTCGTTCGCGACGGGCGAGAGGAACTGGTGGATGAGGTAGCCGTGGGCCGCATGGACCTCCGCGACCTCGAAGCCGGCGTCGAGCGCGCGCTCGGCCGCGGCGCGGAAGGAGTCGATCACGGCGGCGATGTCGCCGTGGTCCATCGCGGCCGTCTCCGGCGGCTCGTCGGACGGGTACGGAATTCCGGACGGGGAGATCGTCTCCCAGCCGCCCGCCTCGGGCTGGATCGGCTCGCTACCCTCCCAGGGCCGGGTGTTCGACGCCTTCCGGCCGGCGTGGGCGAGCTGGATCCCCGGCGTCGCGCCTTGCGACTTGACGAACTCCGTGATCGGTTCGAGCTTCTCGGCGTGCTCGTCCGTCCAGATCCCGAGGTCCTGCGGCGTGATGCGGCCGCGGGCCTCGACCGCCGTCGCCTCCGACATGACGAGGCCCGCGCCGCCGACCGCGCGGGAGCCGAGGTGGATCCGGTGCCAGTCGTTCGCGAAGCCGTCCTCCGCGGAGTACTGACACATCGGCGAGACCATCACGCGGTTTCGGAACGTCGTGTCCCGGAGCGTCAGTGGGGTGAATAGCGTATCCGTCATATCCGCAGCGAGGAACTGGGACGGGTAAGCCCCTGCGATACGCCGTGGGACTTGCCCGTATCGCGGAGCCAGCATGCGTGGCGCCGGTCCCGCGGTCGCCGCGTCGCGTCCGGCTTGCCGATTCCGCGGGTTTTGGGTCCCCGCACGGTCAGGGAGGGGTATGGGCCTATCCACTGCGGAGATCATGGACCTGAGTCTCGAACTCGTCGGCTGGGACGAGGTGCCCGGCGACTCGACCACCTACGTCGAGGGCGACGACGTCGAATCCACCCTCGTCGGCATCGACCTCGAGAGCCCGGAGATCCAGCTCGCTGACCGCGAGGGCTACGACCTCGTGCTCGCGCACCACCCGACCGGCGACGAGGCGCGGCTCGAGTTCACCGACGTGCTCGAGAAGCAGGTCGAGTTCATGACGAACCACGGGGTCCCGGAGGAGGTCGCCCGCGACGCCGCGAGTGGTATCGTCGACCGCATGGACCACGGCGCGCACTCGATGAACTACCGCCACGACCCCTCCGTCGCTGAGCTGCTCGACCAGCCGTACATGAACATCCACCTGGCGCCCGACGAGATCGGTCGCCGGAAGATGGCCGACGTCGCCGACGAGTTCGACGGCGACGACGCGGTCGGGGACTTCATCGACGCGCTCGGCGACCTCCCGGAGTTCGCGGACGCGATGACCGACATTCAGCTCCGCGTCGGCGACGAGGCAAACGAGCTGGGCGAGGTTGCCGTCCACCACGCCGCCGGCACCAACGGCGGCGAGGACGTCGCCAGCGCGTACTTCGACCACGGCGTCGACACGGTACTCTACATCCACGTCGGCGCGGGCGACACCGAGGGGCTCACGGAGGCGTACGGCGACGAGAAGAACCTCGTCGTGACGGGCCACATCGCCTCGGACGCAATCGGGCTGAACGTCCTCATCGACGAGCTGGAGGCCCGCGGCGTCGACTGCACGGCCATCTCCGGCTGCGGCATCGGTCGCGAGTAGGAACTGCCCGTCGAGCCACTACCGGGATTTAGGCTGACCAAAATCCATATTAGTGGGTGGCTCTCATGGACCGGTATGGAAGCTGCTGACGCACCGGCTGCGGAGGACGTGCCCGAGGACGACCACCCGCTGGTTCGCGCCATTCGGCACTCCGACGACCGAACAGTGTTCTCCGAGGAGGACAATACCGACGGCTGGATCGCGATCGACTACACCGTGGAGCTGCCGCGATAAGCAGCCGAGGTCACTGGTTCTTCCGTTTCTACCGTTGCTGTCTGCAGGGGTTGCTACTCGACGTTCTGCGGCGCCGTTTATAAAAAGCGACGCGACCGACGGCGACGGTTACTCGGCGGCTTCGACGAGCGTGTCGTCCTCGAGGTAGTGCTCGATGTGATGGCCGTGTTCCTCGACGTCGGCCAGCACGCCACGGAGCTCCTCCTCGGTGTTGTAGTCGCCGAGCTCGTTGGCGAGGCGGATGTGCTCGCGGAGCTGCTCGGTGACGTCGCCGAATATCTCGAGGTCGTGTTCCAGGGAGGTCCGGATGTCGTAGGCGTCCTTGCCCTCGGGCGAGACGGGGGCGACCTCCTCGTAGTTGGCGCCGCCGGAGAGCGGGACGCCGCCGAGCGCCTGCGCGCGCTCGGCGATAATGTCCGCGCCCTCTTCGAGGTCGGCCGCGACCTCACCGAGGTACTCGTGGATGTCGTGGAACTCGGCCCCCTCGACGATCCAGTGGTGCTTCTTCACCTGGTGATACAGGACGTACGTCGCCGCGAGGTCGCTGTTGAGCGCGTCGACCAGCTGCTCCGCTTTGTCCTCCGGGATGCGGAGGGCTTCGCTTTCGTGGACTTCGCCGTATTCGTCGCGGACGGTCTTCTGGGTACTCATTACGTTCCCCATTTCGGCAGCTCAGTACTTAAAGGTTCACACTGTGGTAATCCAAATTTGTTTTTTGAAAATAAATATTTTCGATATGCGTTCCACTTTGTGACAGACCGTGAGCGCAACACGCCACCGCGGGGGGCAGATTACGCGACTGACGACCCCAACTCGGTACGAGCACAGCGCCTCGTGCGCGCGAAGGGAAACGCCTTAATGCAACACGCGCGCAGTTCGACCCATATGAGCAACGGCGACGACGAGGGCGAGACCGACGACGCGGCATCGGAGGCCGCGGACACGGAGGCCCCATCGCTCCCCGAAGAGACCACGGCGGAGTCGCTGAACGAGTACCTCGACGCGGTCGCCGACGAACTCGAGGCGGCCGAGACGGAGGCCGACCTCGACGACGTTGACGCGCTGATCGACGACGCCGAGAGCGCGCTCGCTGACGCCGACCTCCCGGAACCCGAGGACGAAGAAGAGGAAGACCCCCAGGAAGCGCTCGAATCACGCATCGAGGACCTCCGCAGTGACGTCGAGGACGCTCGCGGCCCCTACGCCGAGGACGTCGTGGCCGACGTCGAGGCAGCGGTCTCGACGATCGAGGAGAGCGAGTGGACCGAAACTGGCGCGTCGGAGATCGAAGCCGCCGTCGACACCTTCGCGAACACGCTCGCGGAGACGATCGACGTCGACGTCCATCCGGAATCCGCCGACGAGGAGTCGCTGGTCGTCGCGCTCGAATCGCTCGCGGACGCCGTCGAGGACGCCGACCTCGATCCCGACGAGGACGCCGAGACGATCGCGTCCCTCGTCGACGCCGTCGACACGCTCTCCGCCGACCTCGACGCCGCGGAGGAGTGGGACGACCTCGAATCACGCGAGAAGCTCCAGGCGCAGGGCTACTTCGACGTGCTCGGCCACTACAAGGACTACCCGGTCGAATGGGCCGCGCTGAAGGCTCACGAACGCGAGGGCAACACGGACATGGTCCTGCTCGCGCTCGACATGATGGGCTCGGACTTCATGGAGCGTCGCTGCCTCGAAGCGCTGGAGCGCATGGGCAAGAAGGCCGCCACCGAGGAGGCCATCCAGACGATGCTCGACCGCGCGGGCAAGCGCGACGAGGACGGTATCCGTATCCTCGGCAAGATGGCCGCCGACGAGGCGACGGAGACCCTCCTCGAGTACGTCGACGAGGACTCCGACCCCGGCCTGCAGAAGGTGACGTTCAAGGCGCTCGGCGAGATCGGCGCCGAGGACGCGGTCCAGCCGCTCGCGAACAAGCTCGAGATGGACAACGAGCACGTCCGCCCGCTCGCGGCGCGCGCGCTCGGCCTCATCGGCGACACGCGCGCCGTCGACCCGCTCGCCGAAACCCTCGACTCCGACGAATCCGACGAGGTCCGCGCGGCCGCCGCCTGGGCCCTCCGCCAGATCGGGACCCAGGAAGCGCTCGAAATCGTCGCCGAGTACACGGACGAGCGCGTCTTCATCGTCCAGACGGAAGCGCAGAAGGCCAGCGAAGCGCTCGACGCGGCCGCACAGCCGGCCTGAATCGGAGGTTCACGGAAATCCCGGGGGTCGACCCAACGCTGGACCTTTTTAAATAGCTTCCCGGAGGATCGGCTCGCATCGACGGATCCGTCGCCGGCACGCTACCCGCACGGACGTTTTTATCCCATTACGAACCAGACGCCGTGTGCGAAGGGCTTGCCTGCTTGCAACGGCGCTACTACTCGCCACACTGTGTCCAGCCGTCGGGGTGACCAGCGCTGCCCCGGCCGCCACGGCCCCCGAGCGAGACGCCGACGCCGTTCAGGACGGCAACGCGACGGCGCCGAGCACCGCGGCCATCCTCGAGCACTATCCGAACCCCGTCGCCGACGGGAACCGGGGGGAGTACCTCGTCGTCGACCTCCCACGGCCCGGGAACTGGTCGCTCTGGGACGGTCACCACCGCGCGCGACTGCCGGAGCACGCAGTCGGTGCTGTGGTCGTCGCCATGGACCCCGAATACGCGAGCCGGCACGTCGACGGCCGGATCTACCGGGTCGACCATTTCCCGCTCTCCGCCAGCGGCGACCGCATCGAACTCCGGTACGAGGGTACTCCCGTCGACGTCGTCGAGTACGCCGACGCCGAGGAGGCGACGGTATGGCGGCGCGGGTCGGGCTGGCGCCCCTACGGCTACGAGGCGTTCGACCCGGGAACGAGAAACGTCGTCAGGAACGCGACCGCGACAGCCTTCGTCCTCCCGGACGAGCCGAACGCGCCACTCGCCCCGCTCCGCGAGGCCGACGACCGGATCCGGCTGGCGGGCTACACGCTCGCTTCCGAGCGCGTCGCGGACGCGCTCGTCGACGCCCATCAGCGCGGCGTCGTGGTGAGCGTTCTCGTCGAGGGAACGCCAGTGGGCGGGTTCCCGCGACCGATGGCACGCGTCCTCGACCGACTCCATCGCGCCGGTATCGAGGTCCGCGTGCTCGCCGGCCCGCGGAGTCGGTTCGCCTTCCATCACGCCAAGTACGCCGTCGCTGACGACCGGGTCGTCGTCATGACCGAGAACTGGAAGCCGGCCGGAACCGGTGGCGCGGGGAGCCGGGGATGGGGCGTCACCGTCGCGAACGCGTCGCTCGCGAGCGACCTCGCCCGGCTGTTCGAACTGGATGCGACGGCGGTCGACGCACAGCCCTGGCCCACGGCGCGGGCGAACGTGACCCTGCAGAACGACTCGCGCGCTGCCGCCGGCTTCCCGGACAGGTTCGGGCCCCTCAGCGCCGAACCGGAGCGGGTCGAGCTCCTCGTCACGCCCGAGGGCGGCCGGAGCCGGATGATTTCGATCGTCGACGACGCGGACGAGCGCGTGTTCGTCGTCGTCCCGCGCGCCGGCGACGACAGCGAGCTGCTCGCGGCGGTCCTCCGGGCCGCGGACCGCGGGGTCCGGACGCGGATACTGCTGTCGAACGCCTGGTACGACGAGCGCGAGAACGAGAACCTGACGGCGAAGTTAAACGCCCGCGCCGTGGCCCGGGACGTGCCGCTCACCGTCAGCATCGCCGAGCCCCGGAGTCGCTACGGGAAGGTTCACGCGAAGGGCGTCGTCGCCGACGACACGGTGGTCGTCGGGAGTCTCAACTGGAACCGACAGGCCGCGACCGAGAACCGGGAGGTGTTACTCGCGATCGAGAGCCCGCGACTCGCGGACTACTTCGCGCGCGTCTTCGCGGCGGACTGGCGCGGCGGGAGCGTCTTCCTCCCGTTCACGCTCGTCGGGGCGGTCGCGGCCGCGCTGCTCGGCGCCGGCTGGCTCGGGCGACGAAAAGTGAGCTTCGTTCGATGAGGGGGGAGCCGGAACTGCCCGAGGCGTCGAATCAGTCCTCGAGCTGGATCGTCGACGAGAGCGCCTCGTCGATCTCGGCGTCGGCCATCTTCTCGACGAGGGACTCGATGACTGGACCGCGGACGCCCTTCACGTACTTGATCGAGCCGACGACGAGGTGCCCGCCGCCGGAGACGCCGGCCTCCGGCAGCTCCTCGTTGAGCTCGGTGACCATGTTCGGGATGTCGAGCCGGACGCCGTCAGAGCGCAGGACGGCGAAGTCCGGCCCGTAGCCGATGGTGATGACGGGGTCGCCCGTCTCCTTGACCTTCTTGTCGTGGAGCTCGCCCGTGGTCTTCCCCGGTGCAGGGTAGGTGAACCGGTGGGCGAACTCGTCGAGGTCGATGCGGTAGAGGCGCGCGCCGGAGGCGAGCCGCTCGTGTTCCACGTGGTCCTCGACGGCGGAGAGCTGGCGGTCCACGTCGCGCTCGGCGCGCTCCGCGAGGAACTCGACGAGCTCCTCGTGGCGCGCCTCGTCCTCGCAGCCGACGTTGAGCACGTCGTTGACGAGGGTCTTCCCCTCGCTGTAGCGGAGCCAGTGGGCCGCGTAGTCGAGCGCCTCGCCGATGTCCAGCAGGTCGTCGCGCTCGTAGCCGGCCTCGCTGGCGAGCTCGACGTAGTCGTCCATCGCCTCGGCCTTCGAGCGGTCCGAGAGCCCGGCGACGGCGGGGACGTGCTCCAGCTCTTCGGAGATGCTCGGGTCGATGAGCCGGGCCAGCTCGACGCACATCATGCCGGTCGTGATCCGGTAGTCCTCGCCGTGCGTGTACGGGTTGACGTGGGCGTCGAGCAGCGGGTCGACGGCCTCCGGGTCCGGGTGGTGGTGGTCGACGACGGCGATGGGGATGTCGTAGTGCGCCAGGTTCTCGTAGGCGGGGACGTCCTCCTCGGTGGAGCCGTTGTCCAGCATGAGGAGGAAGGGGAGCTTCTGGCCGTGGCGGGCCTGCCCCTCGAGCGCGAAGTTGAGGTCGCGCGTGACGTCCTCCATCTCGTAGAAGGGGGCCTTGCTCGGCAGGCGTTTGAAGAGGTGGCGCGGGGCGTCGACGTCCTCGTGGACCTCCTGGATGAGGTTCTCGAGGGCGTGCTGGACCGGGATCGCGGCGCACATGCCGTCGCCGTCCGCGTGGTGGCGCACGCGGAGCGGGCGCCCTTCCAGGACGGTCCGGCGGAGCAGCGTAGCGACCTCCTTCAGCTCCTCGTGGATCTCCTCGAACGCTTCCCACTCGACGAGGGGGTCGACGTCCTCGGGCGTGGCGCGCTCGTCGATGGCGTCCTCGAACGCCTCGCGGGCGTCGGCCTCGCGGTCACCCTCGAGCTTCGTGAGCGAGTCGACCTCGATCTGGAGGGCGTTCTCGCGGGTCTCCACGTCGCCGGAGAGGTGGACCACGTCGCCGACCTCGATCTCGGGGTAGGCGCGGACGCCGGCCTCCTCGAAGGCGGCACAGGAGACGATGCCCGTCGCGTCGGCGACGCCGAAGATGGTCGGCCCGCCGGTCTGTTTGGTCTGGACGATCTCGCCCTCGACGGTGACGGTGTCGCCCGGTTCGAGCCCGTGGACGCGCGTGATCTCGGGCTCGTGATCGACGGTTTCGGTGTCGTAGTCCGCGAGGTCGACGTCGTCGAACGCGATGTCGCCGTTCTCCTTGATCTCCTTTAAGTGGACGACGAGCTTGTCGCCGACGTCGTAGTCGTCGGAGAGGTTCGACTCGTGGACCAGGCCGCTCACGGCGTCGGAGACGTCGACGAAGATACCGTACTCGACGACGCCGTTCACTTCGGCGTGGTAGTAGGCGTCGGGTTCGACGTCCGAGAGGGTGCAGTCGGGGGCCAGGTCGTAGACGACCGGCCGTTCGTCGCGTGCGGCGGCCGCCGATTCGGCGGCGGGTGCGGAACTCGAATCGTCCCGCTCGCCGGAATCCCCGGCGTGTTGATCACTCATGGGAAGTGCTTCGCCGTCGACGGGTGTTAAGCTTGTTATACGTACCGAGGTACGGGACCGGACGGTGGCCTATCTTTCTGCGAGGAGAGAATCCCGCCGTTTACGGCGGGAGTGAATCCAACACTTCCTCCACAATCTACCACCCGGCAGGCTGGATATTCCACGCCAATCCACACCATTAACTAGTCTTATATACATAGGCTATGCATGGCGATTGAGGTCACACGCACCTACATTGGTTCCATCCAGAACCATCGACAGGTTTGCGATGGCCTCGATTCGCTCGGAGAATCCGCCTCGAAACTCTGGAACGTTGCACGCTGGACAGCCGACCGCATCTGGGACGCAACCGGCGAAATCCCAGATGAAAGCCCGCTGAAAGCGTATATGAAGAACCAGTCGTGCTGGAAAGACTTGAACGCGCAATCCAGTCAGAAAGTCATCGAAGAACTTTCTGACGCTTTCCAGTCGTGGTTCGATCTGCGACAGAAAGTTCCAGAGGCGAATCCGCCCGGCTACCGCAAACACGGCGACACCCGACCACGAAGCACGGTGACGTTCAAAGCAGACGGCTTCAAACACGACCCAGACAACAACCGCGTCCGACTCAGTAAAGGCTCGAACCTCAAAGAATCGTGGTCGGACTTCATCCTCTGCGAGTATCAGACGCGTCCGGACGTTGACCTCGGTGAGGTCAACGAGGTGCAGAACATTCGTACGGTTTGGAACGGGGACAAATGGGAACTGCACTTCATCTGCAAAGTCGAACTCAAACCCACAGAGTCAGCAGGTGAGGAAGTTGCAGGCATCGACCTCGGTATCACGAACATCGCCACGGTTGCCTTTCCTGACGAATACCTTCTGTACTCCGGCAACTCGCTCAAGCAGGACAAGCACTACTTCACCCGCACAGAGTACGACACGGAAGGCGAGAACGGCCCCTCGGAGACGTCGATGTGGGCACGTCGAAAACTTGCAGACCGTGAAAGCCACTTCTACCACGTTCTCACAGACGCCATCATCACCGAGTGTGTCGAACGCGGTGTTGGCACGCTCGCGGTGAGTTGGCCCGAAGACGTGCGAGAGTCGAATTGGGGCAAGACCGGGAACAAGAAGTTACACTCGTGGGCGTTCGACCGCATCTACCAGTACCTCGAATACAAGGGCGAGATACGCGGTGTTGAGGTGCTGAAGGAGAACGAGTGGGACACCAGTAAGACCTGCTCACGGTGTGGTGACAACACGAAGTCGAACCGTGTCGAACGTGGCCTGTACGTTTGCTCGTCGTGCGAGTTGGTTGCGAATGCGGATTGTAACGGAGCGGAAAACATGCGGCAGAAGATAACTCCGAGTCCTCACGGCGAGGATAGGAGTAACGGCTGTGTGGCACAGCCATCGGTACACCTGTTCGACCGCGAAAGCGGGATGTTTCGCACGAGAGAACAGGTCGTATCGTAGACCGGTAAATATCCCAACGTGCGGTACGGGAAGCCTCGCCGTTTACGGCGAGGAGGATGTCACCCGGAACCCTTAGAAGGAGCGGCGTTCGAATTCTAGGTATGCGACTGTTCCGGTCGAACGACCTCCTGGGCATCGCCCGGGAGACGATGGAGTTCGTCCTCGAGGCCGCCGAGGAGACCCATCCCGACGAGTACATGGGCTTCCTCCGGGCCGAGGACGCACGGAAACTCGGACTCGACCGGACCGGACAGGTCATCACGGACGTCCTCGTCATTCCGGGGACCGTCTCGGACCCGACGAGCGCGACGGTCCGCTCCGACATGAAGCCGAACGACATGCGGTCGGTGGGGTCGGTCCACTCCCACCCGAACGGGGTGCTCCGTCCCAGCGACGCCGACCTGGACACCTTCGGCCAGGGAGAAGTGCACATCATCGTCGGGGCCCCGTACGGCTGGGGCGACTGGAAGGTGTTCGACAACGCGGGCGAGCAGACGACCCTCGAGGTCCTCGACGTCGAGGTCCCCGACGACCACTTCTTCGACTTCACGCAGGCGGACATCGACGCCGAGCTCGCGGCCGAGGAAGCGGAGGCAGCGGACGACGAACGGGGCGGCTTCCTCTCGTGGCTCAGATGACACGGGTCGTCGCGCAGGGGACGTTCGACCTCCTCCATCCCGGCCACGTGCACTACCTCTCGGACGCCGCGACGTACGGCGACGAGCTGCACGTCATCGTCGCTCGGTCGGGGAACGTCACGCACAAGGACCCGCCGATCCTCTGTGATCGCCAGCGACGCGACATGGTCGCCGCGCTCGACGTCGTCGACGAGGCGCGACTCGGCCACGAGTCGGACATCTTCGTCCCGATCGAGCAGATCGGCCCCGACGTGATCGTCCTCGGCTACGACCAGCACCACGACGAGGAGGCAATCGCTGGCGCGCTCGCCGAGCGCGGCATCGACTGTCGCGTGGAACGCGCTAGCGGACGCGAGAAGCGGTACGAGGACGAACTCCTTTCGACCGGCGCCATCGTCGACCGCGTGCTCGATGAACGGTGCGACCCGTCGGAGTGAAACCCCGTCGGCTGTAGCGCGCTTTTCAGTGAATTCCCATTGCTCGAAAACGAAACGCGGAACCTATATGCGGGTAACCCAAATCCTGACGCGTGAACGTTCCCGATCGCTTCCCCGGCTATCTCGCCGCCACCGCGATGGGTGTCTACCTCCTCCTCATCGTCGGGGCGACGACGGCCGTCACCGACGCCGCCGCGGCGTGTACCGCGTGGCCCGCCTGTGGGAACGGCTCCGCGCTCCCGACGAGCACGCTCGGGTGGGTCGCCTTCGGCCACCGGATCGCCGCCGTCGCGGTCGGGCTGCTCGTCGTCGCGACGACCGTCCTGGCGTGGCGGCGCGGTGAATCGCGTCGGGTTCGCTACGCGCTCCTCGCTGCGATGCTGCTGTATCCCGCACAGGCCGGCCTCGGCGCGTTCGTCGCGACGGCAGGTGCTTCCCCGCGGATCTCCGCGGTTCACCTCGCGGTCGGGATCGCGATCTTCGCCGCCGAACTCGCGGCGCTCGGGTGGTGGCTGGAAGCCGAAACGGGGTCCCCCGACGACACGCCGGAGGGCGAGCCGACGATGGACGAGGATCTCCCGCCGGCGACGGCCACCGGAACGGTACCCGACGCCTTCGTCCCGCGAGTGAAAGCGACTATTGCCGCGTACTGGCGGATGATGAAGCCGCGACTGATGTGGCTGCTCTGTCTCGTCGCCGCCGCGGCGATGGCCCTCGCAGGCGGGCCGGGTTTTACCGTCGAGACCGTCGGGACGACGCTGCTCGCCGGCTGCCTGTCGATCGGCGCGTCCGGCACGTTCAATCACGTCCTCGAACGCGACGTCGACCGTCGCATGAACCGGACCAGCGACCGCCCGCTCGCGGTCGACCTCGTTCCCGTCCGGAACGCCGTCGCGTTCGGCCTCCTGCTGACGGCGATTTCGGTCGGCCTCTTCTGGTCGATCAACGTGCTCGCCGCGGTACTCGGTGCGACGGCGATCGCCTTCTACAGCATCATCTACACGCTCGTGTTGAAGCCGAACACGGTCCAGAACACGGTGCTGGGCGGTGCTGCTGGCGCGTTGCCGGCGCTGATCGGCTGGGCGGCCGTGACCGGCGACGTCGGCGTCGGCGGCCTGCTGCTCGCGACGCTGATCTTCCTGTGGACGCCCGCGCACTTCTACAACCTCGCGTTGGCGTACCAGGACGACTACGAGCGCGGCGGCTTCCCGATGATGCCGGTCGTACGCGGTGAGACGACGACGCGACGCCATATCCTCTGGTACCTCGGCGCCACGCTGGTGGCCGCCGCCGTGCTGGCAGCGGTCTCGGACGCACTGGGCGTCCTCTACGTCGTCGTCGGCGTCGGGCTCGGGGCCGTGTTCCTCTGGGCCGTCGTGCAGCTCCACTACGAGCGCACCGAATCCGCGGCGTTCAGGGCCTTCCACGCGTCGAACGCGTACCTGGGCCTGCTGCTGCTCGCCGTCGTCTTCGACTCCGTCCTCCTATGACCCAGCTCACCGCCAGCTTCGACAGGCTTCGACGCACGTCGGTCGATCGGACGACCATCGGCTGGGTCGCAGTCCTCCTGAACCTCCAGCTGCTCACCGTCGTCTCCTACTTCCTGTTCACCGACGCGTCGATTACCGAACCGCGGTACGTCGTCTACGGACTGGTCTGGCTGAACGTCGCCGGGCTCGTGCTCTGGCACGTCGACCCGCCGAACGCGTCGTTCCGGGAGCGACGGCGGGCAGTCGCCGTCGCGACGGCGTACTTCGGCCTGCTCGCGATCGCGGGGGGGATGATCAATCCCGGCTCGCCCGAGTACGAGGTCGGCTACCGGATCGCCATGCTGCCCCCGGGCTGGGGCCCGGCATTCGCGTTCGCCAGCCCGACGATCCGCATCATCGTCATGCCGGCGTATCTCTTCGGCTACGTCGCGCTGTCGTACCTCGTCTACGACACGGTGCTCGCCACGTCGCGCTCGGCCGTCGCCGGCGTGCTCGGACTCTTCTCCTGCGTCTCCTGCACCTGGCCGATCGTCGCCGGCGTCGCGTCGACGATCCTCGGTGGCGGCACCATCCTGACCGCCTCCGCGCTGGACGGCTCCTACGACCTCTCGACGCTGGTGTTCCTCTTGACGGTCGTGCTGCTCTACTGGCGGCCCGGCTTCCGCTAGCCGACCTTTTAACCGGTGAAAACGGCTACACAGGAATATGACACGCGTCGAAGTCGAGTACTGCGTGCCGTGTGGCATGTTGAACCGCGCTCAGGACGTCGCCGGCGCCGTCCTGCAGCAGTTCGGCGAGGAGATAGACGAGGTGTCGCTGGTGACCGGCGACAATGGCGTCTTTGTCGTCCGTGCCGACGGTGAGACGGTGTTCGACAAGACCGAGGACGAGTTCGACGTCGACGCCATCGTCCGATCGGTCCGTCCGTACGTGGGCGCGTCCGCCTAACTACAAAGAGCCAGCCTCGCCCTCGGCGTCGCTGGCGTCGGTCGAGCCCTTTTCCGGATCCGTCAGTCGACAGAGCAGGAACGCCCACGAACCGTCCCCGATGCTATCCTCGGAGCGCCACGTTTCGACGACCGAGAAGCCGGCGTCGCGGAGATACTCCTTTGTCGTCTCGAGCGGAGGGAAGCTCCAGTGCATCGCGGCGCCGGCGTCGAGCCAGTCCGGATTCGACCCGGTCCAGCCCTCCTCGCCGACCGAGGCGAGCAGCCAGCCCTCGGCCCTGAGCACGCGAGCGAACTCCCGATAGAGGGCCTCGTGCTGCTCCGTCGGGACGTGTATCGTCGAGTGGAACGCGGTGACCGCGTCGGCTGTAGCCGAGCGGATCGGAAGCGCCGTCACGTCGCCCTGCAGGACCGACCCTCTCTCGTTTGCCCTGGCCAGCTGGGCCGACGAGAAGTCGATCCCGACTGCCTCGACCGGCGACCCGTCAAACGCCTCGAGCACCGGCGTTCCCGCCCCACAGCCGGCGTCGACGACAGTGGGCGACCCGGACGAGGCAGCCGCGAGTCGGTCCCGAAGGACCTGAAACGCCGCTACTTCCCCCTCGCTCGGTTCCCGCTCGGCGGCGTAGGCGTCCGCGAGGTCGTCGTATCCTCGCCGGATCGCCGTTCGCCGGTCGGTCTCGTCGGACATGCCACCACGATAGCCGCTGTCCGGCAAGTGTGTTGGGGTCGTTCGGGAACCGGTGGCACCCGCGGCGCCGTCGCTCGAGTGGCAGCGAGGATGCGAGCGGGCGTCGAACGGTCCGGTGAACGGGACAGACGGGAAGCGGGCTTAAAAAGGGCTGGCGGCGACGACCCGGAGAGCGGGTCGACGGCGATTACTCCTCGTTTCGGTCCCGGAGCTTCCCGAGGCGCTTCTCGACGCTGTCGAGCGCCTCGCGGACCTCCTTCGAGGCCTTGCTGCCGGCTTCCTTCGTCCCCTCGACTGCCTCGTCGAGTTCCTCGCGAACCTCGTCCAGTGCTCTGTCCACGCTCTCGAAGCGGTCACTGTCGTCGGACATCGTGAGAGACTCCACCCGAAGAGCCTGTAACGCTGTGGGCCGACGACGGAGCGGCCTCCCTTCCGCGGCGGGATAGCGTCCGCTTTTAAGTAGCGATAGCCCCCATTTTGGGCATGCCGATCAAGGGTTCCGGCGAGGGCAACCTGACGGAGATCGACCGGTTCGAGCACGGCGTCGGCTGGATGGCCTATCCTGACGAGGGGATGGAGCGCGCGAGCCACGCGCTCGCCGTGCCGTCGGCGGACGGCGACGCCGACGTCTGGGTGGTCGACCCGGTAGACACCCCCGGCGTCGACGACCTGCTCGACTCGCTCGGAACCGTCGCCGGTGTCGTCGTCGGGCTCGACCGACACAAGCGAGATGCGGACGCCATCGCCCAGCGGCACGACGCGCCGGTCTTCGTGCCCGACTGGATGGACGGCGTCGCGTCGGAGTTCGCCGCGACGACGGCGCGGTTCAGCGGGGAGCTGGCCGACACCGGCTTCCGCGCGCTCGAGGTCCGGAACTCCACGATTCCGCCGTGGCAGGAGGTCGGGCTCTACGACGGCGAGACGCTCGTCGTCCCCGAGGCCGTCGGGACCGCCGACTTCTTCCGCGCCGGCGACGAGCGGCTGGGCGTCCACCCGATGCTGCGGCTGGTCCCGCCGCGGGAGGCGCTCGGCGGGCTCGATCCCGAACGGATCCTCGTCGGGCACGGGAGCGGGATCCACGAGGGCGCCGGCGACGCGCTGGCGGACGCACTGAGCGGATCTCGTCGGCGCGCACCCGCCGCGTTCACGAAGGCGCTGCGATCGTTCGTCGGAAAGTAACGCTTCGTGAGGTCGCTCGGATCGCACGGGACGCCTTATAATGAGTCCGCGATATCAGCAGCCTCGAAGTTGGTTGGGATCAACTCAACGGAAGCAACGGCACTGGATCCGGCCCAACCGAAGCAACAGCCTCGGCGTCTGCAGTCGGGTTCCGGTCGTACTGTACGAACACGTGGCGGGTTCGTTCGCAGTCGTTGGTGTCGGACGCCGAGTCGGGGACCCCTCTGGGCGGCGGAGACGGTCGAGAGACCCAAACCTGAGTCCGACACGAGGTTTGATACCCAATATAGCTGTCCCTCCTGAGCCATTCATCTTTCACTATACAGGGTAAATTTAAGTATAATACAGTATATTTCGCAGACACCATGTTGGATAATTCCCATGGCACCAATCGGCGCACAGTGTTACAGACGATTGGCGGAGCGGTCGGCGTCGCCGGGATCTCGGGCGCCGCGTCGGCTGCTGACGGGACGGTCGAGGTCAACGTCGGGTACGACGCGGAGAGCGGTCGCCAGGCGGCCCTCAACGCCGCGATGGACGTCGAACGGGAGTTCAACTTCGACGCCCTCACGATCACGGTCGCCGAGGAAGCGATCGCCGGCCTCGCCGCCCGCGACGACGTGCGGTACGTCGAGGAGAACGGGACCTACGAGGCGCTCGGCGAGACGACGCCGTGGGGGATCGACCGCACGGACGCGGACGTCGCCCACGCCAACGGCGAAACCGGCAAGGGCGCCGACGTCGCGATCGTCGACACCGGCATCGACGACGACCACCCGGACCTGCAGGGCAACATCGCCGACCCGAGCGTAAGTGGGAACCACAAGGCGTACGAGCGGTGCAAGGGCCCGAACTGCAACTACGACTGGTCCGACGACAACGACCACGGCACCCACTGCTCCGGGACGGCCGACGGCGTCGACAATACCGAGGGCGTCATCGGCGTCTCCACGCAGGCTAACCTCCACGCGCTGAAGGCGCTCGACAAGCGCGGCAGCGGGACCTACTCGAACATCGCGGCGGCCGTCGAGTACACGGCCGACCAGGGCTGGGACGTCGCGTCGATGTCGCTCGGCGGGAGCTCCAGCTCCCAGACGCTCAAGGATGCCTGCCAGTACGCGTACGACAACGGGGTCCTCCTCGTCGCCGCCGCCGGCAACGACGGGCCCTGTTCGGACTGCGTCGGCTACCCGGCGAAGTACAGCACGGTGATGGCCGTCTCGGCGACGTCCTGTGACGACACGCTGGCGAGCTTCTCCTCGACCGGCCCGGAGATCGAGATCGCCGCGCCTGGCGAGAACGTCTACTCGACGATCATCGGCGGCTACGACACCTACGACGGCACGTCGATGGCCTGTCCGCACGTCTCCGGTGCCGGCGCCCAGCTGATGGCGAACGGCTACACGAACACGGAGGCGCGACAGCAGCTCAAGGACTCCGCCGAGGACCTCGGACTCCCGTCCAACGACCAGGGCGCCGGCCTGCTCGACGTCGCCGCCGCGCTCGGGCTCGACTCCAGCGACGACGGCACCGGCGACGGCCCGAACTGCTGACGATCCCGCCGACCAGTCCCCGTTCGTTTTCTGCCGCTCAGTATGGCGAGGAATTAAGAGCGTCTGCGTCGAGAGAGGAGATATGCTCGAAGCGACGCTGTCCGTCACGCCCGGCGAGGACGCCCTGGAGCTGACGCTCGCGGTCGAGAACGAGGGCGAGGAAGCGGTCGAACTGAACTTCAGCGACGCACAGCGAGCCGAGTTCGTCGCCGCCGAGGTCGACTCGGGCAACGAGGTGTGGCGCTGGAGCGAGGGCCGGATGTTCGGGCAGGTACTCGGCACCGAAGTGCTCGACCCCGGCGACCGGCTCGAGTACGAGGTCGAGTGGCCGGATCCGCCGAGCGGTGCCTATCGCGTGCGTGGCGAGGTCGTCGACGACGAACACCGACCGAGCGCCGAGATGGTCGTCGAGCTGGACTGACGTGACGGCGAAGGTCGTCCCACTCCTCAACGAGTCGGATCAGTCCGCGTACTCGGGCGCGATCTCGGCAATGAGCTGCCGCGTCGCGCGCTCGACGGCCTCGTGGCTCGAGCGCGACGGCTCCCAGCCGAGCGCCGAGAGCTTCTCGATGGAGAGCCGCATCTTCGGCACGTCGCCGGTCCAGCCGCGGTCGCCGCCGGTGTACTCGTACTCGGGATCGAGCCCGAGCTCGTCGCTCACGATGTCGGCGATGGCCGTGACCGACGTGGTCGTGCGCGTGCCGAGGTTGTAGGTGTTGAGGTCGTCTTCGGCGTGCTCGACGACGTGGCGGATGGCATCGACGCAGTCCGTGACGTGCATGTACGACTTCTCCTGGCGCCCGTCGCCGAGGATCGTCAGCGTCGCCGGGTCGTCGACGAGCTTCTCGATGAAGTCCGGGACGACGTTGCCGCGCTGGTGCGGGCCGACGATATTGGCGAAGCGGAAGCACCAGACGGTGAATTCGTACGAGTGCGCGTACGTCGACAGCAGCGCCTCGTCGGCGAGCTTCGAGGAGCCGTAGATGCTGATCGGCTCGAGGGGGGCGTAATCCTCCGGCGTCGGGCGCGGAGCCTCGCCGTACACCGTCGAGGAGGAGGTGAACGCGAGGTTGTCGACGCCGACCTCGTCCATCCGCTCGAGGACGTTGTACGTCATCTCCGTGTTCTCCTCGAACAGCTCGCGGTCGTCGTCGTAGTTCGTGTCGGTGTACGCCGCGAAGTGGAAGACGACGTCGAGGTCTCCGGTGATCGCGTCGGCGACGTCGGCGGGATCGGTCATGTCGGCCTCGACGAACTCGGCGCCGTCGGGCACTCGCTCGCGGTCGCCCTTCGAGAGGTCGTCGGCGACGCGGACGAGCTCGGCGTCCTCGACCAGTTCGGCTGCGAGGTGGCTCCCGACGAGCCCCGCCCCGCCGGTGATCAGCACGCGTGCGTCGGAGAGTTCCATGTGCACCACTTTCCGCGGGGTCGCAAGTGCGTTCTGGTGTCGGGCGAGCGGGCCGATACTCGTGTACCGGACGCGATCACCGCGACTACCGTGTCGAAAGCTCCTAACCCGCGCTGGCCGTAGGGAGCGTATGCAAACTGACCACGAGGTCGCCGTGCTCCGGTACGGACACCGACCGGGCCGCGACGACCGCATGACGACCCACGTCGGCCTGACGGCGCGCGCGCTGGGCGCTGACCGGGCTATTTTCCCGGACAACGCGACCCAGCCTGCCGAGACCGTTCGCGACATCACCGGCCGCTTCGGCGGGCCGTTCGCGGTCGAACTCCGCGAGGACCAGTCGGCGATCGTCCGCGACTGGGAGGGCACCGTCGTCCACCTCACGATGTACGGCCTCCCGGTCCAGGACGTCGAGGGCGACGTGCGCGAGGCAAGCACCGAGGAGCCGGTCCTGATCGTCGTCGGCGGCGAGAAGGTGCCGTGGGACCTCTACGAGGAGGCCGACTTCAACGTCGGCGTCACGAACCAGCCGCACTCCGAGGTCGCCGGGCTCGCCGTGTTCCTCGACCGCCTCTTTGACGGCGAGGAGCTCGACCAGGAGTGGGAGGGCGCCGAGCGCGACGTGATCCCGAAGGCGACCGGGAAAAAGGTCGTCGACGTCGCGGGCGAGGACGTCAACAGGCCTGCGGGCGCGGACGACGGCGACGGCGCCGCGGACTAGTTTTTAAAACGGGCCGCTCAGACGCGCCGATAGTTCCCGAGTCGCGTCCCGTCGAGCAGGTACGCGTCGCCGTCCGCGAGCGCATCCGGGAGGAACGGCGCGAGGAACTCCTGCCCCTCGACGTTGATCCACGTGCCGCCGGAGCGGTCGTTGAACGCCGGGAAGACGACGAGTTCCGGGTCGTTCCACGTCTCGTTCACGTCCGGGCCGACCTCGGCGACGAACGGCTCTCTTTTTAAGGGGCCGCGCAGCCACGCGCGCTCCGTCCGACTGCCGCCGACCGCGTCCTCCAGTTTGACCTGGGGATGCTCGTGGCCCATGCAGACCACGTCGGCGCCCAGCACCTCGGCGTCCGGCCAGGTGTGGCCGTGCACGAACCCGACGTCGCCAATACGCCCGCCGCCGGAGCCGATGACGTCGAGGTCGTCGGCGAACGCCTCCGCGACGCCCGGGTCGTGGTTCCCGACGACGAGCGTGAACGGAACGCGCTCGGTGACGGCGTCGATCAGGGCCTCCAGCTCGTCGCGCTCCTCGCCCTCCGGTGCAGCGATGCGGTGCGCGAGGTCGCCGAGAACGACCAGCCGGTCCGCATCTGTGTCCTCAAGCAGCGAGAGCAGTCGCTCGCGACGGACGGACGCGTTGCTCTCGAGTTCGACGCCGCGCTGGTAGCGGAGGCCGACCTCGATGCCGGCGTGGTAGTCCGCGACGACGAGCGCGCGTTCGTCCGGGAGGTCGGCGACCGCCGCCGGGGCGTCCGGGACGGGCTCGACCAGCGCCATCAGATGGCCTTCAGCGTGCCCTCGCCGGGCTCGTAACACTGCCCGCCCATCAGCGCGTCCTGGATGGCGTCCTCGACCGCGCCCGGATCGACGCCGTACTCGTCGACGACCGCGGCGACGACGGCCTCACGGTCGGCCCCGTCGCCGTCGTCGAGGTCGTTCATCGTGTCGACGACCGCGGCCTCCAGGTCGACGTCTCCGGCCGCGGCCTCGTCGTCGGTCTCGGCTTCGGATTCCTCGACCTCCGGCTCCTCGGCCCCCGGTTCCTCGGCGGCCTCGGCGTCGCCCGTCGCGGGCTCCGGTTCGACCCCGTCAGCGGCCCCGGCGCCCTCGTCGGCTTCCAGCTCCTCCAGCTCCTCGGGGTCGGGCACGTCGATGTCGGCCTCACCGGGCTCCTCGACCTCCGTCCCGGTCGAGAAGTCCGTGCCGAACTCGGACTCGATCTCCTCGCGTTCCTCCTCGTCCAGTTCGTACATGTCCTCGTCGTCGCCGGCCCCGGCACCGATGCCGCCGGTGTCGGTGCCGTCGGTGCCGTCGGTGCCCCCACTGCCGGCGGTGTCGCCGGCGACGGGACCGTCCTCATTCGTCGCCGCGCCCATCTCCGAGCCGCTCTCGGCGTCCGGTTCGGCGACCGACTCGGCGGACGACGGGCTCTCGTCGACGGTTTCGGACTCGTCGTCGAACGATCCGAGGTCGTCGGCGGTGTCGGTTGAGGTTCCCGCCGGTTCCGCGGTCTCGTCGGCCTGGGTATCGGTTTCGAGCTCGTCGTCGAACTCTTCAAGATCCTCCGTTTCCCCCGATTCGGTTTCGGTCGTCGCTTCCGACGTTGCCTGGGACGTCGCAGCCGAAGTCGTATCCGCGGATGCCGTCGCCGACGTTCCCTCGTCCGCGCTTTCCGCAGCAGTTTCCGCCGACGACGGCTCCGTTGGCGACGCTTCCGTCGATGCGGGCTCAGATTCGGTTGCAGTCTCGGCCGTTGCCGTCGCGGGTTCTGCTCCCTTCCCACTCGAGTCCTCGGCTTCGTCAGCCTCGGCCGCTGGCGTCTCACCGGCGACTGTCGGCTCGGACTCGGCGACGGCCGTCTCGTCGACGACGACGTCCGTCTCGGGGAGCGGCCCGAGTTCCGCGGTCCCGCCCTCGTCGGGCGCGAGGTCCGGCGTCCGCACGTCGTCGCGGTCGCCGGCGACGACCTCCAGCGCGTCGACGGCCATCCGCCGGATCGCTTCGAGGTACGCCGGCGACGTGCGGTAGTGGTCGAGCGCCTTCGGGATGCCGGCCGCGAGCGCGGCGGGGGCACCCCCGGTTTCGAGCGCGGCACGCAGGTCGTCGCCGCGGAGGTCCGAATCGAGCGCCCTCGCGAACACCGCGAGGCGGTCGAGCGTCGCCTCGGCCGCCGTGACCGTCCAGCGGTCGCGGGTCTCGGCGTCGACCTCGTTGAGGCTCTCCGGGCGCACGGAGGTAAACACGCGGTCCGAGTCCTCGGGTTCGAAGGTGCGCGCCTTCCCCGTGATCGAGACGAACATCGGAGGGTCGGCCCGCTCGAGGAACGTCTGCTCGTCGGGCTGGTACTGCCCCGCGTAGGTGACGAACGCGCCCGTGGGGTCGACCACGCGCCCGCGGCGCGTGTCGTCGTTGACGCGTTCGACTTCGGTGAGCACGCCGACCGCGAACAGCCGGTTCACGCGGAGGCCGGTCGGGGTGACGACGTAGTTCGGCGCGCGCTCCTCGTCGCTCTCGGAGTAGGACAGCGTCGCGTCGTCGAACTCGGACGCGAAGAGGCGGTACGCGACCTCCCGCGTGCCGGGCCCGTCGTCGCTCATCGGTCCACCTCCTCGGCCGCAGCATTGTCAGCGAGCGGCCCGCCGTCGTCAGCGAGCGGCTTGCCATTGTCAGCGAGCGGCTCGCCGTCGTCGTCGACCGCAACGCCACCGTCGGCGGCGACGTCGACGCCGTCGCCCTTTTCGATCGTCGAGAGCACCTCGCGAGCCTGCTCGGTCGGGTCGCTGGTCGCGCGCTCGAACTCCTCGGCGTCGAGGTTCGCACCGTAGTCGTCGACGGAGAGGTTCCCGCGCACACGGAACGCGTGGCCGACGAGTTTCTCACGGATGGCGTCGGCGACGACTTCCTTGTCCATCGCTTCCTTCGCCGCGTCGAGCGCGTCGTCGACGTCGCCGCCGTAGATCTCGGCGGTGAGCTCGTCGTCGAGGACGACGGTGACGGTGTCGGTGCCGTCGTCGAGGATGGCCTTCACGCGGAGGTCGTCCTCGCCGTCGACCTCGCCGTGACTCCGGCACTGGCCGTTCTGGACGACGCGCCCGCACTCCGGACAGCGCTCGATGAGCCCGGAGCCGTCCCGGACCTCCAGCACGTTGCCCTCGACCTGGACGTCGAACTTGCCCCCGGAGCCGACCGCCTCGGCGACGGAGAGCTCGGGTGCCTCCTCCTTCACGTCAACCGGTTCCGCGAGTGCGGTAACCTCCGTGAACTCCGTGAGGTTGATCGAGGGGACGCCGCGGAACTCGCGGACGTAAACGTCCTCGATCCGCAGGTCGGCGCCGACCTCGAGTTCGGGGCGGGGATCCCAGTCGGTGAAGGGGAGTCGGCCCGTCTCGTCGCCGAGGATGCCCTCGACGATGTCCGTCTCACCATCGCGACCGGAGATCGTCTTCGACTCCGTCTCGAGGACACGCACCTCGACGTTGCGGCCGCGGTCGCCCGCGTTCACGTCGATGAGCGAGCGGTCGCCGCCAACGTCGTAGGGGACCTCGACGTCCTCGTCCGCGATGGCGACGGTCGTCGACTCGTTGAGGTTGAGTTCCGGCTCGCCGTCCCACTCGCGGACGCCCGCGTTGCCGATGGTGAGCGAGTCGCCCGGCTCGAAGCCGAAGTCCTGCCAGGCGGTGTAGGAGATGCGCCCGGTCTCGTCGGCGAGTTCACCCTCGCGGATCTGGATGTCCTCACCCTGGTACCGGATCGTGCGCGTCCCGACCGTGAGCGCCTTCACGGTGACCGTGACGTTGCTGTGCTCGGTCGTCACGTCGGCGACGTCGACGGAGTCGGGTTCCGGCGACGAGCCGCCCGAACCGCCGCCGTGTTTCCGGCGGACGCTCTGTTTGGCCTCGTCCAGCGGCACGCTGTACTCCAGCAGGTTCTCCAGGTCGGCTTTGACCTCCGATTTGTCAACACCGAGGGCGGAGGCAAGCTCCTCGGCATGCTTGTCGATTTCCATCGACCAGGGTTTCGGCGTCATTCCACAAAAGGGTTGCTCGCTGCCGGTCGCGCGGGAGATCCGGCGTCGGGCGTCCCGGAGAGCGGTAGCCTCGAGCACCGAAACGCCCAACCCCGCGGCGGCGGAGGTGGACGTATGCACGTCGTCGTCAACGCGGCACAGAGCGTCGACGGGAAGCTGGCGACGCACCGCCGCGAGCAACTCCGCATCTCCGGGCCCGAGGACTTCGACCGGGTCGACCGCCTCCGGGCGTCGGTCGACGCGATCATGGTCGGCGTCGGCACCGTCGTCGCCGACGACCCGCACCTCACCCTCGACGAGGAGGACCGCCGCGTCGAGCGGCTCCGGAACGGTCGCCCGGGCAACCCCGCTCGCGTCGTCGCCGACTCGACGGGGCGGACGCCGACGGACGCGCGCATCCTCGACGACGCCGCGGAGACGTTCCTGCTTATAAGTGAGGCTACCGACGAGGACCGCCGCGAGGCGCTCGCGGACGCCGGTGCTGACGTTATCGTCGCCGGCGAGGAGCGCGTCGACCTCGCGGCCGGGCTGGACGCGCTCAGTGACCGGGGGATCGACCGGCTCATGGTCGAGGGCGGCGGCGAACTCATCTTCTCGCTGTTCGACGCCGGGCTCGTCGACGAGCTCTCGGTGTACGTCGGCTCGATGGTCATCGGCGGTCGCGACGCGCCGACGCTCGCCGACGGCGACGGCTTCGTCGACGAGTTTTCGGAGCTGGAGCTGACGGGGACGGAACAGCTGGACGACGGGATCGTGCTGTCGTACGACGTTATCGACTGAATCGCTAGTCGCCTTTTAAAAGCGGTCGAGCGCGAACGAGAGCATGTCCGGGCTCACCGGCTGGAACTCCTCGCGCTCGTGTGCCGGGAGGTGTGAGCGCACCGAGTTCCACGAGTCGCGGGCGTAGCGCCCGTCGAGGAACACCCGGACGCCGCGTTCCTCCGGCCCGCGGATCACGCGCCCAATCGCCTGCCGCGCTTTTCGGACTGCGGGCACCGTTAGCGCCGTCTCGAAGCCGTCGCCGAACTGGCGGTCGTAGGCCGCGACGACCGCCTGCGTTCGGGGCTGGGCCGTGTTGATGATGGGGACCCCGCAGACGACGGCGGCGGCGAGGCGGTCGCCGCGGTAGTCGACGCCCTCGGTGAGCGTGCCGCGGAGGCTCGTCACGAGCACCTTGTCCGCGCCCGCGAAGAAGTCGTCCTTCAGCGACTGCGTCTCGCGGTCGCCGCTGGACTCGTCGAGGAGGACCGGCTTGTCGAGCCGGTCGTCGAGCTCGCCGGCCATCCATTCCGCCTCCGCGTAGTTGGGCATACCCACGAGGACGTTGCCGTCCCGCTTCGCGACCTCCGCCGTCGAGTCGACGTAGACGAGCCGCGTCTCGTTCGACTCCCCGGGCGGCCCGCGGTTGCTGTGGGTGAACTTCGGCGCGTCGACGGCGAAGCTCGCGCGGTTCTCCTCCGGGAACCCGAGCCCGTAGGTCCGGTCCACGACCGGGCGGCCCTGGTCCTCGAGGTGGTCGAGCCCAGTCACCTCGCGGAAGACGTCCATCGGTTCGAGCGTCGCGCTCATCAGGACGCCGCCGCCGAACTCGGCGAGTCGGCGGCCGATAGCCTCGCTTGGCAGACAGTTGACCAGCGAGAAGCGGGCGTTGAACGCGCGCCGCCAGCTCTCCGGGGGTTCGGTCTCGTCCCAGGTCCGGTCGAGCTCGATGGAGCGGAAGAACGTCTCGTGGTCCTCGCGGTACCAGGCGTTGATCGTGCGCCCGACGCCGGGCGCGGCGCGCTGGGTGTCCTCGCCCTCCAGCTCGTTAAGCACGCGTTCGACGACGGCGCCGGCTGCCTCCGCGCGGGCCCAGACCTCGTCGCCGTGGCCCGCCTCCATCGCCCACTCGGTGATCTCGTCCTCCTGGGGGGTGTCGGGGTCGCGGAGCGGGAGCTCGGCGTCGTCGAGGTCGGCGAGGTTGGCGCGCCAGTCGGGGCGCTCGCGGTTGAGGTGAGCCTTCACGCGGCGGTCGAGCTCCTCGCGGAGGTCGCCGTAGAAGTCGCGAACGGCCTCGAGCTGGGCGAGCGTCACATTGCTGTCCTCCAGCTCGCCCCGGACGAGGTCGGCGTCGTCCGTGTAGCTCCCCTCGTCGTCGAACTTGAGCGGCTGGATGACGCGCGTCAGTTCGGCCTCGGCGTCGCGGAGGCTCGCGTCGGCGACGGCGTCGCTGACGAGGTCGCGGACGCGCGGTTCGAGCATGTGTGCCTCGTCGCAGACGACGTAGGTCGCGTCGTCCAGCAGCGCGCCGGTCATCGAGCCGGTCGTCACGGGATCGAAGGCGTGGTAGTAGTTCCCGATGACGACCTCGACTTCCGGGACCAGCGCGCCCATCACGGAGTGCGGGCAGGAGCCGTGGCTGGCGGCGAGCTGGACGAGTTCGTCGTCGTCGACGTGGCCGAGTTCGGTCACGTCGAACGGGACCGCCTCCGTCGCGTCGCCTTCGTCGGGCACGTCCTCGAGGAAGCCGGCGTAAAACGGGCAGTACTCGGTGTCGCCGTACTCCTCGGTGTCGGGTTTATAAGGCGTCGGCTCGCCGTCGACGCTCAGGTAGCTGGCGGCGGCCGCGCCGCCCCCATCGGCACCGCCGTCCGCGCCTGAATCAGCGATGCCGACCTGCTGGCTCCGGGCCTCGCTGGCGAGCTGGCTGGCGGTCGCCGGGCCGTCCTCGCCCGTGAGGTTCCGGGTGCGCTCGCGGAGGCCCTCGCAGCGCTCGTAGACGTTCTCACGGTCGACCCCGCCCCGGTTCTCCCGGGCGTACGGGCAGACGTCGGCCTTGCCGACGAGCGTGAGGCCGGAGATCGGCTCGTAGTTCTCCGGCAGGTTCGCGTTGATCGTTTCAAGATCGGTCTCGAACTGGCGGAGCTGCTGCTTGACGCTCGTGAGCACCAGGACGCGCTCGAAGTCGGAGTCAGGGTCGCGGACCCGGTCGAGCCCGGCTGTGAGCGCGAGCATCGTCTTCCCCGTCCCGCAGGCCCCTTCGAGCGCGAGGAAGCCGCCGTCCGCGGCGGCGTCGATGGCGGCGTCGATGCCGTCCGCCTGCTCGGGGTACGGCTCCGGATGGCCGAAGAAGTCCATCCACTCGGCGTCGGTCGTCACTGCGCGTGGCTTGTGCGGTCTCGGGTTTAAACCCTTCCAGCCGGACGGCCCGACGGCCCGGACCCCAGGGCGAAACTCTTTGAGGCACCGGCGGCACGATTGGGGTAGATGAGCGACGACGAGACGATCCACGTCGCGGACGTGAGCGAGGGGGTCGGCGGCGACCCCGACACCGAGCCCGGCGATCCGGTCGACGTGCCGGTCGTCGAGCTGCTCACCGGCCGCGGCTTCGTCACGGGGAAGTCGGGCTCGGGCAAGTCGAACACGGCGTCGGTGATCATCGAGAACCTGCTGGACAACAACTTCCCGGTGCTCATCGTCGACACCGACGGCGAGTACTACGGGCTGAAGGAGGAGTACGAGATCCTCCACGCCGGCGCCGACGAGGAGTGCGACATCGTCGTCTCGCCCGAGCACGCCGAGAAGATCGCGACGCTCGCCCTGGACCAGAACGTCCCGATCATTCTCGACGTCTCGGGGTACCTCGAGGAAGACACGGCCAACGAGCTCCTGCTGGAGGTGGTGAAACACCTCTTCGCGAAGGAGAAGAAGATGAAGAAGCCGTTCCTGCTCGTCTTAGAGGAGTGTCACGAGTACATCCCCGAGGGCGGCGGGATGGACGAGACGGGCAAGATGCTGATCAAGGTCGGCAAGCGCGGGCGGAAACACGGGCTCGGCATCGTCGGCATCAGCCAGCGCCCGGCCGACGTGAAGAAGGACTTCATCACCCAGTGCGACTGGCTCTGCTGGCACCGGCTCACCTGGGACAACGACACGAAGGTCGTCAGCCGCATCCTCGGCTCCGACTACGCCGACGCCATCGAGGACATGGACGACGGCGAGGCGTTCCTGATGACCGACTGGGACGAGTCGATCCGCCGGATCCAGTTCCACCGCAAGCAGACGTTCGACGCGGGCGCGACGCCCGGCCTCGACGACTTCGAGCGCCCGGAGCTCAAGTCCGTCTCCGGCAACCTCGTCGACGAGCTCGAGACCATCTCCGAGGAGCAAGAACGCCACGAGTCGGAGATGGCGGACCTCCGGCAGGAACTCGACAAGAAGCGCGCGAGGATCAACCAGCTCGAGCAGGAGCTGGAGGACGCGCGCGACCTGAGCAACATGGCCGACCAGTTCGCGCAGGCCCTGCTCGGCCGCGCCGAGGCCCCCTATCGCGGCGGGAGTGGCGGCCAGCCCGCGAGCCCCGCCTCACAGGACCAGGCCGCGCTGGACCAGTACGACGACGGTGCGGAGGACGGCACGAGCCCGGACGGGACCGGCGACGCAGCCGACGCCGATGCCGAGGCCGACGCGGACGCCGGCAACGCCGATGTTGACGACGCGGTCGACGTCGGTGCCGACGACGAGTCCGGCGCCGAAGACGCGCCGGATGTTCCGGACGCTGATTCCGACGCCGCCGACACCGACCGCGACGACGTCGACCCCGTCACGCGCGCGGACGTCGCCGAGGAGGCGCTCCGCTTCGACGCCGAGATGGAGCTCGGGACGCGAGCGGCCGTCATCGAGGAACTCCGGGAACGCGTGGCCGAACTGCCGGAGATGTCGACCGCGATGCTCCGCCACTATCGACGCCAGGGTGCCAGCGAGCCCATCGCGGCCCACATTGACGCCGGCGGCGACGGCGACGCGGAACACGCGTACGCGCGCCACCGACCGATTCGAAAGTCGGGGCTCATCCGGCACGCCGACCGCGGGCAGTACGAGTACGCCATCCCGGCCCTCATCCGCGAGGCGTACGCCGACCGACTCGGGGAACCCGAGGTGGCCCAGATGGTCGCCGAGGTCGAGGAGGCGTTCGTCCCGCCGGGCGAACTGGACTACCCGGACGAGGATCCGATGATCACGCGGAACGGCGAGCCCGCACCGCCGACCGACGCTGCGTCCGGGGCGTCGATGGCCGCCGAGGCTGCCGCGAACGACGACGGGAGCGAGAGCGACGGCGACGGCGGCGAGGGCGGAGACAGCAGCGACGGCGGCGACGACCCCCTCGAGGGGGTCGACCGCGACAGTATCGAGGTCGACGAGTTCGCCGGCCACGGGCTCAGCGAGACCGCCAAGAAGTTCGCCAGGGCCGCGACCGGGCGGGACCCGTACTCGGACGATGGAGCGGAATCGACGCCCGCGGGAGACGTCGATACCACGGCCGGGACGGCCACGGCGAACGACGCGACCGACGCCAGCGATGCGAGCGGATCTGACGACGCCAGCGACGCCAGCGACGCCAGCGACGACGGCGACAACGGTGACGACGAGTTCTCCCACATCATCGATCCGGACGACGACGCCGTGTTCGTCGACTCAGACGGAACCGACTGATGACCCTGAAGCTCCCGGAGGTCGCGGAGGGGCGGTACGAACTCGCCCGACACGCCCACGTCATCGTCTACGAGGCCAAAGACGGCGGCGAACACGTCACGATCTACGACTGCGGTGCGGCCCAGAAGCCCCCATCCGCGCAGTTCAACGGCCATCTCGTCCGGGTGAAGGCCGACCACGCGCTGGAGCAGTCGCCGACGGGCTACGTCGCGAAACTGCGCGAGCCCGCCGTCCTCGTCGACCAGGGCGAGGACCACTGGGTCATCGAGCCGGCGTCGCCATAGCGCGGTGAAAAAACGGCATCAGCGTCGCTGCGGTCGGGAGCCGGTATCAACGTCGCTGCGGTCGACGGGCAGCGTTCGACTAGTTACTCGATCTCCAGCGTCCCGCTTTCGCCGGCCTCCTCGCCGGCGTTCTCGTCCCATTCGAGCTCGAACTCTATGCTCAGTTCCCCGGGCCCGTCCGCCGGACCTTCCCGTTCGGCCTTCACCTCGAAGGTCGGTCGGGATGGCGGGGTTAGCGTCACGGACTCGCTGCCAGCCTTCAGGGTAACCTCGCCGCCATCGTCGAGCTTGTCGGCAACGGTCCGGAGATACGAGGCGATCTCCGCACGAGACTGGTCGCTTTCCGAGTTGAAGAGCACTTTTTCAGGCATAGCGGACCATACGACGCCCCGGGCGAAAAGGGTATCTGCTGACTACGGTGAGAGGTCGGCGGATGCCGACGGTCGAACGCGTGGGGAGCGCACCGTGAGAGCCTCAGACGACCACGACGGTGTCGACGACGATCAGGACGACGAACCCGACGAGGAACGAGGCGGTCGCGGCGTCCGGGTGGTCGACGGCGGAGGGGATCATCTCCCGGAAGACGACCGCCAGCATCGCGCCGGCCGCGAACCCGGCGGCGACGGGGAAGAGGCCGGTCGCGACGGCGACGAGCGAGAACCCGAACAGCGAGGCGAGCACCTGGGGGACAAGCCCGGACAGGGTCGTGTAGAGGAGGACTCGCGGACTCGACATGCCGGTCTCCGACATCGGGACCGCGAAGGCGAAGCCGTCCGGGACGTTCTGGAGCCCGATGATCACCGCGAGCAGCATCGCGACCTCGTCGATACCGGCGGCGAACGCGACGCCGATGGCGAGGCCCTCGGGCGCGTTGTGGAGGGTGATCGCCCCGCCGATGAGGAGGGCGCGCCGTGCGCGGGTCGCGAGCTCCGGCGATTCGGCTTCGGCTTCAGTGTTGGCATCGGCGTCGCCCTCGGCGCCACCCTCGGCGCGCCACTCCTTGACGTGCGCGTGGACGTGCGGGATCACCCTGTTGCCGACGAGCAGCATGAAGCCGCCGATGAAGACGCCGATCATGACCGCGGTCAGCGTCCCGTCCTCCATCCCCGGAATGATCAGCCCGAAGACGCTCGCGGCGATCATCATCCCAGCGGCGAGCCCGAGCGCGCTGTCGTACACCCGGGGCGTCACCTGGCTGGTGAAGAAGACCGGCAGGGCGCCGAGACCGGTCGCCGCGCCGGCGACGGTCGTCACCAGCAACATCGTCCCCAGAGAACTCATTGCTTCCCGTTGAGTGACTCAGTTCTTAAAAGCACGTTTCCGACGGTCGATGGCTCTCGACCCACGTCTGCCAGCGAAAAGGACGCGAGGTGGATGGCGGGACGATGGGCGCGGTGTCGGCCTCCCTACTCGATCTCTTCCCAGGGAGTCTGATCGGCGTGGACGAACTCGAAGAGGTCGTCGTAGTCGTCCGGGAGCTGGCCCTCGAGGTGAGACTCCTGCCCGGCGGGGAGCTGGTCGACGACGAGCGCAACGATAGCCTTGGACGCGAAGTCGGCGTCGGCCATCTCCATCTCGCCCGATTTCCCGAAGTTGTACGGGATGTCCTCGTTGTTCGCTCGCTCGACGACCCGTTCCAGGAACTCCTGGTAGTCGAAGCGCTGTCCGTGGTCGCCCTCGACCACGTAGCGGTCGATCTCCATCGGGAGCGGGCTCGCCACGTCGGACGCGCCGCCCGCATCGAGTCGGTCACCGAGCGTGGTGAGAACGGCCCGGGTCGCACGGACTGCCCGTCCCTGCGAATCGGCTTCGAGTCGGTGCTGCACCTGACCAGTGAATTCCTTGAAATTCATAGTGTGTCTCCCGCGACGGCTCGGTGTCCGTCGTGCGGTTCAGCCCAACCGACACCCGGTTGACGGGTAAAAATCACGGCCAATTCCGGGTCGTCCCGCCGACAGCGACACTGACCGTTCGCTGTCCAGCGAATTCATCGCGACGCAACGCCGGAAACGCGCAGCGGGGCGACCACGCGATCGCGGCAGCGTTTGTGGGCTATCGATGGTGGCTGCGGGCCGGGGCCCGGTCCGAATGAATGGACGAAATCGCCCGTTTTCGACCGCTTCCAGCCGTCTCCACGGGGCGACGCCGTCGGGCGTTTCACTTCCACCCCGCTGGCGGAGGGGTTTTAAGCCCATAACGGGTAACGTTCTCCCACTGAATGACGTCCTTCCAGTCGACGATCGGCGACGAGGAGGGGATCGCCGAGGAGCTGGCCGAGAGCCAGCGACAGATCTCCATCGCCGAGTTCTTCGAGAAAAACAAGCACATGCTCGGGTTCGACTCGGGCGCCCGAGGAATGGTCACCGCCGTCAAGGAGGCGGTGGACAACGCCCTCGACGCGGCCGAGGAAGCCGGCGTCCTCCCCGACATCTACGTCGAGATCGAGGAGGCCGGGGACTACTACCAGGTCACCATCGAGGACAACGGGCCGGGCATCACCAAGGAACAGCTGCCGAAAGTGTTCGGAAAGCTCCTCTACGGCTCGCGCTTCCACGCCCGCGAACAGTCGCGCGGGCAGCAGGGGATCGGGATCTCCGCGGCCGTCCTCTACTCGCAGCTCACCTCCGGGCAGCCCGCGAAGGTTACCTCGCGGCCCCGCGGCCAGGACCGGGCGCAGTACTTCGAGCTGATCATCGACACCGACGAGAACGAGCCGGAGATCAAGTACGAGGAGGAGACGACGTGGGACCGGCCCCACGGCACGCGCATCGAGCTCGAGATGGAGGGGAACATGCGCGCCCGGAGCCAGCTCCACGACTACATCCGGAGCACGGCCGTCGTCAACCCGCACGCGCGCCTGGAGCTGCGCGAGCCGGGGCTCGACGAGCCGATGAAGTTCGAGCGCGCCACCGACCAGCTCCCGGACGAGACCGAGGAGATCCGGCCGCACCCCCACGGCGTCGAGCTGGGGACGCTGATCAAGATGCTGGAGTCGACGGAGTCGTACTCCGTCTCCGGCTTCATGCAGGAGGAGTTCACGCGCGTCGGTCGGAAGACCGCGGACTCCGTCATCGACCACTTCCGCGACCGCTACTACGGCCGCGAGATGGCCTGGTCGCCGCCCGCGGCCCACGAGGACGCCGACGTCGCCGAGGCCATCCGCGGCGCCGTCTCGAACAAGGGCGCAGACGCGACGGACGCGTTCGCGACCGACGTCGCCGACACCGTCGGCAACAACGAGGACGTCAGCCACCACGAACTGCGCGAGATCGTCGACAACGTCGCCGACTCCGTCGAGGACGACACCGGCAAGACGTTCGGCGCGACGGTCCGTGAGAACGCGACCGCGGCCGCCTGGGCCGAGATCGCCGGCTTCGAGGCGCCCGCCGATCCCGCCGGCGACGACGTCCCCGACGTCGACGAGGAGCGCCTCGCGCCCGACCTGTACGCGGTCGTCGACGACGCGACGAGCACGCGGAAGGACGACGAGACGGTCCAGGCCGTCGCCGACGCGCTGGCGTTCCGCTTCGCCGCGCTCGAGGGCGTCGCGTTCCGGATCTCTCACGACGACCTGGAGCGACTCGTCGCCGACGCCGCGGACTACGTCGCCGAGCAGCACGACGCGACCTTCGGCGATACGGCCCAGGAGAACGTCGTCGAGACGCTCTGGTCGACGATGGAGACCGTCCCGGACGAGGTCCCGAAGGTCGCCGACGTCGCAACCGACCGCGACGCCGCAGCCGACCTGCTGGAGGCCATGCGCCGGACGGACATCCTCGCGCCGCCGACGGACTGTCTCGCGCCGATCACCGAGGATCTCGTCGAGGCCGGCCTGAAGAAGGAGTACGACGCGGACTTCTACGCGGCCGCGACGCGCGACGCCGAGGTCCACGGCGGCGACCCCTTCATCGTCGAAGCCGGCATCGCCTACGGCGGCGAGATCGAGGACGGGAAAGCAGAGATCCTGCGGTTCGCCAACCGCGTGCCGCTCGTCTACCAGCGCGGCGCCTGTGCGACGACCGACGTGGTCAAACAGATCGGCTGGCGGAACTACGGGCTCGACCAGCCCGGCGGGAGCGGCACGCCGAACGGGCCGGTCGTCATCAGCATCCACGTCGCCTCCACGAACGTGCCCTTCACGAGCGAGTCGAAGGACGCCCTCGCGAATATCCCGGAGATCGAAGACGAGATCGAGCTCGCGATCCGGGAGGCGGCCCGCGAGCTGAAGTCGTTCCTCAACAAGCGGCGGTCGATGCAGAAGCGCCGGGAGAAGCAGGACGTACTCGGCCGGATCCTTCCGGAGATGGCCGACAAGGTCGCCGAGGTCGCCGGCGAGGAGCGCCCGAACATCGACTCCGCGATGGCCCGGATCATGAACAACGTCACCGTCGAACGCGAGCGCGACGGCGACGCGGTCGAGCTGGTCGTCGAGAACCACTCGGACCGCTCGGCTGACCTCGAGGTCACCGAGATCGTCAGCGAGGAGCCGACCGGCCTCGGCGACGGCGCCACCGTCGTCGACATGGACGACGAGTGGTTCATCCAGTGGAAACCGACGGTTTCCGCCGGCGACGAGGCGGAACTCAGCTACGAGGTATCGACCGACGCCGACTGCGACGTGAGCGTCAGCGGCGTCGAGGACGAACGACTCACGGTGGACGCCTAACATGAGCAAGAACGAAGCCCAAGCCCGAGAGGAGCTGATCGACCTGGCGGCGGACTTTTACGACCAGTTCGCCGGCGGCGAAATCCCCGAGATGGAACTGCCGACGCGGACGAAGAGCAACATCGTCTTCGACGAGGACAGCAACGTCTGGGTGTACGGCGACCGCACCTCCAAGCGCTCGGCCAACTCCGTCAGCGGCGCGCGGAAGCTGCTGAAGGCCGTCTACACCATCGAGTTCCTCTCCGACCAGCTGGAGGAGGGGCGCTCGTCGACGCTGCGAGAGCTGTACTACCTCTCGGAGTCATGGGACAACGAGGAGGCCCAGTTCAACAGCCAGGACGAGTCGAACCAGCTCGTCGAGGACCTCGAGATCGTCTCCGGGGTCACCCGCGAGGACTTCCACATGCGACCCGAGGAGTCCGGCGCGACGCTGATGGGCCCGCTCGAACTGCGCGAGCAGACCCGCCGCGGCGAGCGCGAGATCCACTGCCAGGAGGACGTCGGGGAGGGCGGCTATCAGATCCCGAACAACCCGGACATGATCGACTTCCTCGACCACGACATCGACTTCGTCCTGGCCGTGGAGACCGGTGGTATGCGCGACCGCCTCGTCGAGAACGGCTTCGACGAGGAGTACAACTGCCTCGTCGTCCACTTAAAAGGCCAGCCGGCGCGGGCGACCCGCCGCATCACGAAGCGCCTCCACGACGAGCTCGACCTGCCCGTGGTGGTCTTCACAGACGGTGACCCGTGGTCGTACCGGATCTACGGCTCCGTCGCCTACGGGTCGATCAAGTCGGCCCACCTGTCCGAGTACCTCGCGACGCCGAAAGCCGACTTCGTCGGCATCCAGCCGAAGGACATCGTGGAGTACGACCTGCCGAGCGACCCCCTCGGGGACTCGGACATCAACGCCCTCGAATCCGAGCTAGAGGACCCGCGCTTCCAGACGGACTACTGGGAGGAGCAGATCGAGCTCCAGCTCGACATCGGGAAGAAGTCCGAACAGCAGGCGCTCGCGAGCCGCGGTCTCGACTTCGTGACCGACACGTACCTGCCCGAGCGGCTCGACGACATGGGCGTGCTGTAGCGGAAGAGACAGCACCCAGCGACCCCCTTTTCCGGCGGAAACGGTTTCCGCGCGCAACCCCCAGTACGCGTATGAGCGACAGCGAACCCGTCGAGAGCCCGGCGGAGAAGTCCGACGCGGAGTGGCGCGAGGAGCTGACCGACGAGGAGTACCGCGTGCTGCGCGAGAGCGGCACGGAGGCGCGCTTCTCCGGCGACTACGTCGACCACGACGAGGAGGGCGTCTACCGCTGTGGCGCCTGCGGGACCGTCCTCTTCGAGTCGGAGACGAAGTACGACTCCAGCTGCGGCTGGCCCGCCTTCTACGCCGCCGAGGAGGAGTCGATCACCCGCGAGGTCGACAAGAGCCACGGGATGACCCGCACCGAGGTGAAGTGCGCGAACTGCGACTCCCACCTCGGCCACATCTTCGACGACGGCCCCGAGCCGACCGGCAAGCGGTTCTGTATCAACTCGGTCGCCATCGACTTCGACGAGGAGTAACCCGGTAGTACCGACGTCGTTGGCGTCGCCGTCGCAGCTGCCGTTGGCGACGCGGCTGGTTTCCAGTTAGAGACCGGTTAAAACGACCATTACAGGCCCGAGAACCAACTACTGCCCCAAATCGGAAGTGGGAGCGCTTCGCTCGATTGTACATGGTCGAGAATCGGCATCGGGCCTTACACCAGTTCGTGATGGAGCGAGCGGGTGACTCGTACCGGACGGCGTTCTATTATCACGCCGATGGGTGGGAAACGCTCCACGTGCGGGAGGACGTGGCCACGGAACAACTGGAGGAATCGGTTCCGAAGGCGGTCGAACGCGCACGAGAAAAACGCGCGTTCCTTCGCGGGGAAGAATATCCGCCGCTCGGTGACACGACGGCGACGACCGAAGTCCACGAGAACGGCGTCATCATCCACTTTCCCGAAAAGGACCGCGAAGGGGTGCTGATTTCTCTCGACCGCGATGCAGCACAAAAATTGGCGTCATTCGTCGACCAGGCGATCTCGGTTCTGGAAACGCACACTTCGGAGTATCGGACGGAGTCCGTGACCGATTGACGCCTGCACTGCCCCATTTAAAAGGGAAGCTTCGTCATACTCCAAAACAGCCTGTCCAGCGACGAGTAGTGACAGCGAGCCCGCCGTCGCGGCAGCCGTCCGAAATAGCACTCCGCCCGACACGACGGTTCCTCGACTGAAGGCCAAAGAGGTTTCAGCGGTCGCGGAGAGTGTGTCGGCATGGACTACGAGGCCGTCTTCCTCGATCTCGACGACACGCTGTACCCTTACGACCGCTGCAACGAGGCCGGCAAGCGGGCCGCCTACGAGACGTTTCTCGACTTAGGCTACGACCTCTCCCGCGAGGAGTTCGCGGCCCTCTACCAGGAGAGCCGCCGGGAGACCAAACGCGAGCTCGCCGGCACCGCGTCCGCGCACGGGCGGTTCCTCTACTTCAAGCGCGCACTCCGCCTGTACGCCGACGTCCACGACGCCGGGGACGCACTCGCGCTCGGGGAGGCCTACTGGGACCGCTACGTCGCGGAGATGGAGCTGTTCGACGGCGTCCGCGGGACGCTCAACGCGTTCCAGGACGCCGGGCTCGACGTCGTCGTCGTCACCAACCTGACGACCCGGATACAGCTCCGGAAGCTCGAGGCACTCGGGATCGACGACCGTGTGGACCTGCTGCTCACCTCCGAGGAGACGGGGCGGGAGAAGCCGAGCACTATCATGTTCACGACGCCGCTGGCCGAGCTCGACCTGCGCCCGAGCGAGGCGATCATGGTCGGTAACTCCGTCACGAGCGACGTCGAGGGCGGCAACGCCGCCGGGATGGACACCGTCCTCTTCAACGCGGACACCGACCGCGAGCTCGCGGGCCACGAGCGACCGGACCACCGGATAGAAACGTTCGGCGACCTGACGGAGGTGGTACTGTGACTCTCACCCCCGAACGCGAAGCCGTCGTCGAGCACGCACCCGAGCTGGCCGCGCTCACGCCGGGACGAACCGGGAACCTGAGCGTCCGCAGCGGCGACGCCTTCGCCGTCACCCCCACCGGCGTCGCCTACGACGCCTTCGACGTCGAGGACGTCCCCGTCGTCGACTTCCACGGCGAGCAGCGGGCCGGGAAGATGGCCCCGTCGAGCGAGGTGCCGATGCACACCGGCATCTACCGCCACGACGAACCGGGCGCGATCGTCCACACGCACTCGCCGTGGGCGACGACGCTGAGCGTGCTCGACCAGCCGCTCCCGCCGATCCACTACATGATCGTCGCCGTCGGCCGGCGGGTTCCCGTCGCCGACTACGCCCCCTTCGGCACGGAGGAGCTCGCCGCCAACGTCGTCGCCGCGATGGAGGACGCCGATTCGGACGCCGCGATCATCCAGAACCACGGGCTCGTCGTCACCGGCCCCGACCTGGAGACGGCCATCGAGAACACGCGGCACGTCGAGGACCTCTGCCGGCTCTACCTCCAGAGCTCGTGGTTCGGCGAGCCG
Source organism: Halosubterraneus shenae (assembly GCF_050510935.1). NCBI lineage: Archaea > Methanobacteriati > Methanobacteriota > Halobacteria > Halobacteriales > Haloferacaceae > Halosubterraneus > Halosubterraneus shenae. The sequence continues at coordinate 262,805 of NZ_JBNLVO010000005.1, forward strand.
AACGAGCTCACCGACGAGCAGCTCGCGACCGTCGAGGCGAAGTTCGAGACGTACGGGCAGCAGCCGGACGCGGAGTAACTCTGCGGACATCCGGCGGCGCCGCGCGCAAACCCTTTAAAATACGACCGCCTCCCTCGACCTGTGCAGGCGACCGTCCTCGGCGACGCCTACGTGATCGACGGCGCCCTCCTCGACGTCGACGAGCCGGAGCTCCGTCGCCAGCTCGCCGAGTACGAGGCCGGCGAGCGACGCGAGTTCGACGTCGCCGTGGACTTCCCGGACGGCTTCCGCGGCGACATCATGCGGGCGATGACGGCGATCCCGTACGGCGAAACCCGCACCTACGGCGACCTCGCCGCCGACCTCGACAGCGCGGGCCAGGCCGTCGGGCAGGCGTGCGGCGCGAACCCCGTGCCGGTCGTCGTGCCCTGTCACCGCGTCGTCGCTGCCGACTCGCTCGGCGGGTTCTCGGCGCAGGGCGGGACGGCGGCGAAGCGGCGGCTGCTCGCGTTCGAGCGCGGCGAGGGATCGCAGTCGCGGCTGGACGCCTTTTAAATAAAGTGGGAGGGCGGGGGTACGGGGCGGCTGAGCGTGGAGGTTGGAGGCCGCCGCTACTGGTTCGCCGAGCGCCGGTCGAGCGCGACGGGGATCGACCGCGAGGCCACGTCGGCCGCGAACGCGTCGTCGTCCGCTTCGAGCTGCTCGAAGGTGTCGTAATGGATCGGAACGACCAGGTCGGGGTCCAGCTTCTCCGCGAGGTCGGCCGCCTGATGACGGTCGGAGACGATGCCGCCGTTGCCGATGTTGGCGAGGTACAGCGAGACGTCCAGCTCCGCGAAGCCGTCGAGCGCGTCCGAGTCACCCTGCCAGAAGACGGTCGTGCCCGACAGCGACAGCAGGTAGCCGACGCCGAGCCCGGGCGGGTGCGCGACCTCGCCGTCCTGCGCGTTCGGGCCCTCGGGGTCGTTGTACGCGGGGACGGACCAGACGGTCACGTCGCCGACGGTGACGCGGTCCTCCTCGCCGATGCGGACGACCTCGAACTCCTGCGCGAGCTCGTCAACCGGGTCGACGTCACGGTCGATCTCGCTCGCGTCGACCCCCTCGTAGACGACGATCGTCGCGTCGTTTCCGGCGACCGAGCGGATGCCGTCGGTGCTGTAGTGGTGGTTGTGCGTGACGACGACGAGGTCCGCGTCCTTCCCCCAGTAGTCCTCGAGGACACCGTAGCGGCCGGGGTCGGTGTAGGCGACGGTGCCGTCGGTCGTCTCGAGGCGCGCCGTCGCGTAGCCGAGCCACTCGACAGTGAGGTTGTGGTGTCGGACGGTCATACCTGCGTGTGGTTCCCGCTGGCTCTTGAGCGTGGCCATCGCGGCGAGACCGCGAGAACTCGTCGCGGATGGGATCGGCCAACCCGTCGACCGTCGACCACGAAGTGCTCACCCGGCGGTAGTTTTATATTAGCTACTGCTTATATTAGCATATACTAAGATGTCTTCCGAGAACACCGCCGGGAACGGGGAGGCCGCCCGGTCCGAGCGCTGCTGTTCGGTCGACCATTCGCTGTCGAACGCGGAGATCGCCGAGGACGTCGAAACGCTTGCGACGCTTGGCAACGACACCCGATACGAGGCGCTCCGGCTCATCGCCGAGGCAGAGGACGGCGTCTGTGTCTGTGACCTGGAGCCGGAACTCGGCGTGAGTCAGGGCGCAGTCAGCCAGGCGCTTTCCCGGCTCTTCACCAGCGGCCTCGTTGACCGTCGCAAGGAGGGGCGCTGGCGGTACTACAGCGCCACGCCGCGCGCGGAGCGGCTCCTGCGCGTCCTCGACGAAACGAGATAGCGAGCTCCGAACCGGCCGAACCGGCCGAACCGGCCGAACCGATCGAACCATTCGAAGCCCACATCGCTCACCCCAATGCGAGACCCAACCCGTGACCCACGACGACGCTCCGCTCCCGACCAGCCCACCTGGGACAGCGTGCTCCTCAGCTACGTCATGATAGCGGCGATTCCAGCTGTCCTCTGGATGGCCGCCAACCCAGTGACCGGCCTCGTGGCGGTCGGCATGATCGCTAGCCTCGGCCTCGGCGCACGCAAGGCCGCCGGGCTGATCCGGTGTTTCTACCAGTGCGGACGGCTCGCGTTCGACGTCGGCGACGCCCGAGTGACGGTCTGCCGGCGACCCGCGGAGGAGCCATGCTGAATCGGTCGCGCCGACCGCTGCCTGGAACCACCAAATTCGGCTCCGCATCCGGGGCGGGACGACCGCAATGACGGGGAGATCCGTCCAGCTGGAACCCGCAGCTGGGAGCGACCTCGACGACGTGAGATCCTTGCTGCGAGCGAACGATCTGCCAGCGGCGGACGTCGGCGCGAACGCCGATTCGATATATCGAGTCATCGACGAGGGCGATCTCGTCGGCCTCGGCGGCGTCGAGCGGTACGGGACGGTCGGCCTCCTCCGGTCGGTCGTCGTCACGGAAGCGAACCGCGGCGAGGGCTACGGGACGGCGATCTGTGACGCGCTCGAGGCACAGGCACGATCCACGGGCGTCGAGACGCTGTTTCTGCTGACGACGACGGCGACGGAGTTCTTCCGCGAGCGCGGCTACGAACCCGCGGAGCGAACCGCAGTGCCCGAGTCGATTCGGCAAACGAACGAGTTCACCGACCTCTGTCCGGAGACGGCGGCCTGTCTACGGAAGGACTTAGCTGAGAAACGCGACGGAGATCGGTTCGGTTCGACGCCGCCGTGAACGGCCCCCGGCGACTGCCCCCGTCCGTGACCGCTTACTGCCCCGCCCGTGACCGCTTACTGCTGGTCGGCCAGCCGCTCCACGCGCGCGAGCGTGTCGGCGTCAGACGGGTCCTTGTCCTCGCGGCGCTCGACGTATCGCGGGAAGCGGAGCGCGTAGCCTGACGAGTAGGTCGGCGATCGCTGTATCTCCTCGTAGCCGACCTCGAAGACGACCTCGGGCTGGAGGTCGACCTCCGTGCCGTCCTCGCTCGCGATGTACGGCTCCAGCAATTCGGTCAGGTCCTCCAGTTCCTCGTCCGTGATCCCGGTGGCAACCTTGCCGATGGTCTCGTAGCCGTCCCCCTCGTCGTCGCGCACGCCGAGGAGGAACGTGCCGAGCAAGTTCGCCCGGCGGCCCTCGCCCCACTCCGCGCCCGTGACGACCAGGTCCAGCGTCTCGACGTCCGGCTTCCGCTTGAGCCAGTTGCGCCCGCGGTCACCGGGGGTGTAGGCCGCGTGGGGGTCCTTTAGCATGATCCCCTCGTGACCGGCCTCGAGCGCGGCGGTTTCCCGTTCCGCGATGGCGTCGACCGTCTCCACGACGTCGAGGTCGGCCGCGGCGTCGGGGACGACGTCGGCGAGGCGGTCGTGACGCTCGACGAGCGGCGCGTCGAGCAGGTCGTCGCCGGCGACGTGGAGGCAGTCGAACGCGTGGAGCCGGAGCTCGACCTCATCGCGCATGCGCTCGACGTCGTGCTTCCGGCGGAAGCGACGGAGCACCTCCTGGAAGGGTAGCGGGTCGCCCGCGTCGTCGACGGCGACAACCTCCCCGTCGAGGATGACCGGGACGTCGACCGCGTCGGCGACGAACTCGCCGATCTCGGGAAGCGCGGCGGTCACGTCGTCCATGTTCCGCGAGTAGATCCGGGGTTCGAGGGGGTTGCGGCCAGCCTCGGACACGGAGCTGGCCTGGTCCCCGGGAGCGTAGTGGATCTGGACGCGCGCGCCATCGAACTTCGTCTCGACGCCCGCGGCGTCCCACTCGTCCATCGCGTCGCTCGCGGTTCCGGCCTGCGCGAGCATCGCCTGGACCGGTCGCCCGACCTGAAGCCCCTCCGAGTCGAGGCCCTCCCGTCCCTCGTCGCGCGCCAGGATGGCGACGTGCCCGTAGTCGTTCGTCACCTGGAGCGCGCGCTCGACGGCGGCGACGTCGGCGTCCGACGCGTGGAGGGTGACTTCGGCATCGGCCTCCGCGTCGGCAGCGGCATCCGCGACGGCACCAGCGTCCGCGTCGGCATCGGCATCCGCGGCGGCATCGGCGTCGACGGCGTCATCGGCGTCGGCATCTTCCCCCTCGACGGCGAACTGTTCGAGCGTCGCCTCCGCGGCTTCGGCCGCCTCAGTCGCTGGGTCGCCTTCCCCAGCCTGTTTGGCGTCGGCGAGAAACGCCTCGGCGATGGCGTCGCGCACGGCGCCCTCGCCGACGCCGAGGCGCATCTCGCCGAGGACGAGCCGTGCGAGCAGCTTCGCTTCGGTCGGCTCACTCCGGTTGAACAGGCCGAACAGCGTGTCGAGCTTGGTACTCTCGCTGCCCGCGCCGGACGCAGCTGCGAGCTCGCGCAGCGTTTCGTCCACCTCGGCGACGGTGAGGGCGTCGGTGCCGCCGGCGAACGCGCCGAGCCCCTGCTGCCCGCCGAACTCGTAGCCGGCCGCGACGGCGCCGATCTCCCCCCGCTCGGCGAGCCGGTCCTCGACGTCGTCGGCGTCGACGTTCTGTCCGGCTGCGCGGGCGATGGCCTCCTGACACAGCGAGGGACCGATGTCGAGCGTTCGAGTGTCGTGCGCGGGGAAGACACGCCCCAGCAGGAAGCGGACGACCGTCGGGAGGGCCTCGTCGGCGTCGTCGAACAGCGCGGCGACGAGCGCCGTCGTCTCGAGGTCCCCGGGCTCCGCTTCGATCGTCTCGGCCCGGGCGGCGAACTCGGCAAACTCCATACAGTGGGTGATCCGGCGGCATTCAAAAGGCCCCCGGACCGGCGGTGGGCGTCGACGGGGTCGATCGCGACAATACCCGCCCGGAAGAACGCCTCCATCTCCGCGAGCTCGTCGATGAGTTGCTGGCCCCCCTGTCGGTACATCTCGCGAGTTTGCTCGACAGGGATCTCACGTATCTGGTCGCGATGACCGTGCCCGAAGGGCGTTCGATCACGCGTTGACTCGCGAATGAAGGGCCGAGACTGGCGTCGGGACGACACCCGCCACACAGACTTTCCGTCACCAACACGAAACGCTACCCCCATGCCCGCGGACTTCGAATCTCGCTTCGACGTCGACTACGACGGTGAACTACCGGGGAGCGTCGACGAAGCCGCGCTCAAGCGGATGGAGACGGTCGCGTACGTGCTCGACGAGAGCGTGCGCGTCCCCGGCATCGGCGTCCGCATCGGTATCGACCCGGTTCTGGGTGCACTCCCTGTCGCTGGCGACGTGGTGAGTGGCGCCTTCTCCCTGTACATCGTCGCCGAGTCGGCGTACCTCGGAGTCTCCTTCACCACGCTGCTGGAGATGATCGCCAACATCACCATCGACCTGACGGGTGGGTCCATTCCCTACGCCGGTACCGTGTTCGATGCGCTCTGGAAGGCGAACAAACGCAACGTCGCGCTCGCACTGGAGGACCTGGCCCAGGCGGCGGAGACGGACGGATCCGGCAGCGGGACAGGCGGCGTCGACATCCCCGTCGAATCTGACGACTGAGTGCTTATTCGACTGCTCCCAACGAGCCCGACTACGACGGCGGCATTTGAACCACCGAGTCATGCGTGACGTGACTCCGAGATCACGGTTCGTCATGATGGCGGTATCTGAGATCGCTGGCCGACGGCTTCGGGAGTGGCCCCGAACACGACATACTGGAGGAGTCCTTCGCGTAACACCCCCGATAACACGATGCTCAACCGATAGGTGGTAGTCCCAGAAAGTGTTTTGCCATCACTGGCCAAACTACCGTCGTCTGCATCGGGATTAGCGGTCTCAACTTCTGGCCCGGCTCGTTCAGGCCGTCTGGCGCCGGGATTCGGCGGTGCACGGCAGTCGTCCGCGAACGTCGGATCGGTCGCCGGGCTTTTTTATGTGGCCGCCCGTCGCAGTTGGCATGAGCACGGAGTCGGACCTTGCGGCGCGCGTCCGGGAAGCCCTCGACGTCGACGCCGAGGAGTTCTCGGCCCGCGCCGAGGCCGACGCTGAGGTCGTCAAGGAAGCGCTACGGGACGGCGCGTTCGATAACCACCAGTCCATCGTCGGGTTCGAGTACGAGTTCTACGCGGTCGCCGACGGGCGCTGGAGCGAGGAGTCGCGCGCGGAGGACTACGCGCTGATGCGGGTGCCCCGTCGCCTGCTCGAGCACATGGGCTTCGAGAAGGAGCTCGGGCTCCACAACGCGGAGATGCGCACGAGTCCGCAGCCCCTCTCGGAGCACGGGCTCCAGGCGCAGGAGTCGGAGATCCGGGCCCGGCTGGCCGCCGCGCTCGACACGGCCGCGGCGGAAGGGATGCGGCTCGTCTCGGACGGCGTCTGGACGATCCCGCCGGTCGGGGAGAGCGCGCGGGAGTACCTGACCGACAGCGTCGAGATCGACGGGATCCGCGTCGCGACGAATATGAGCGACGCCGCCCGGTATCACGCGATGGCAAACTTCGGGGCCGTCGACGTCGGCAGCGACGAAACCGGCGACGACGAGGACATTGACGAGGACGCCGACGATGGGGACGACACTGGCGAGGACGGCGGCGACGACGCACCCGGGAAACCGGCGACGACGACACTGGAGGCGCCCGGCATTACCCTCGAGGCCGACACGGTGATGCCGGAGAGCCTCATCACCTCCATCCAGCCCCACTACCAGGTCGCGCAGGCGGCGACGCTGCCGGTCCACTTCAACTACGCGCTGCGGATCGCCGGCCCCCTCCTCGCGCTCGGCGTCAACTCGCCGTTCTTCCCACCCGAGCTGTACGACGACGACTGGGACGCGGAGCGCGTCCTCGCCGAGGGCGCCCAGGAGAACCGGATCCACGTCTTCGAGTCGGTGCTGAACAGCCGCACGGACGAGAACAAGGTCCGGTTCCCCCGGGACCTCGAAACCGCGGAGGAGGCAGTCGACCGCATCGCGTCCGACGAAACGCTGGTCCCGATGCCGGTCGAGGCCGGCAGCGACCGGTTCGACGACGACTTCGCGACCTTCCGGCTGAAGCACGGCACGTACTGGCGGTGGGTCCGGCCGGTGTTCGAGGGCGCAAGCCGGTCGGCCGCGAACGCCCGGATCGAGTTCCGGCCCGTCCCCGGTCAGCCGACGGTCCGGGATTCAGTCGCGTTCCAGGCCGCCTTCGCCGGCCTGATGGAGGCGCTGCCACAGCACGAGCACCCGGTGATCAGCCTCTCGCACGAGCGCGCGGTCGACAACTTCTACGCCGCGGTTGCCGACGGGATCGACGCCGAGCTCTCGTGGATCGGGACGGACGGCACGCTGACGACCGAGACGGACGAGATCTACGAGGAAATCCTCGACTACGCCGGCGCGGGACTGGAGTCAGCCGGCTGCTCGGAGGCCGAGGCGGAGCGCTGGCTCGCGCCCCTCCGCTGGCGCGTCGAGGAGTGGACGACGCCGGCGAGCTGGAAGCAAGACCGCGTCCGCGAACGGCTCGACGACGGAGCGGCCTTCGCCGACGCCGTGGAGGACACCCAGCGGGAGTACGTCGGGAACCAGACGGAGACGCTTATAAACGGAAGCCTCGCCGGCTGGTAGTCGGCGGTCAAACCGTTTTGAGGACAGTCGTCGCTGTCGACAGCGACGCTGTTGCTGGTGTCGCTGGAGAACGGACGGCCGAGTTGGCCGTCACGAGAAACGGAAGAGAGTCAGCGACCGCGTTCGACGGGCCAGTTCGGTGATGTGGTCTGCGTCGGCGTCGTCGAGCGCGAACTCGACGGCGACGACCTTACTCCTCGTCGCCGAGGACTTCCGCGAAGTCCTTGTGACGGGTGATCTCGACGCCCTCGTCGGTGACGACGGCGACGTTGATCCCGTTCCCGGACGCGAGGTCACGTTCGACGGCGGACTCGATGGCGCGGCCGGCCAGCTGCTTGGCCTCCTCGATCGAGAGGTCCTCGTCGTAGTCCTGCTCGAGGACACCGAGGGCGTACTGGGAGCCCGAGCCGGTAACCGTGTACTTCTCCTCGGTCGTGCCGCCGAGGGCGTCGATGGAGTAGATGTGTGCACCGTCCTCGTCGACGCCGCCCAGGATCGGCTGGACGATGTAGAAGGCGCCCGAGCGGAGCAGGTTGCCCGTCAGCGTCGAGAGCGCTTCCATCGACATGTCCTTGCCGCGGCGGGCCTCGTAGAGGTTCGTCTCCGCCTGCAGCGTGGAGATCAGCGACTGGGCCGCCGAGACGGAGCCGGCGATGGTCAGCGCGCCGCGCGGGTGGATCTGCTCCACCTTCTGGACGTCCTTCGAGGAGACCATTCGGCCGAGCGACGCGCGCATGTCCGTCGCGAGCACGACGCCCTCCTCGGTCGTGAGACCGACGGTGGTCGTCCCCGTCTTCATGCCGTCCTGGTCCTCAGCGGCGGCAGCGCGCTGTTCGCTCTGCTCGAACTCGCCGAGCTCGGGACCGAACACCGGCTGGTCGTCGTGAGACATCTCGCTGGAGAGATCAGCTTGCGGAGTTCGCATTACGCCATCGTTAGCTCGGCGCGCTGATAAAGGCAACCCTTCCGCCTTTCGTTGCCCCATTCGTTCCTGGTCGTGAGTTCGCCGCGAACTGGGACCAAACCCGCTCAGTTCGTTGCGTTCTCGAGGGCCCGGCCCGTCGCGTCGACGAGGCGCGCGATGGGCACGGGAAGGCGGAGGCCAGCACGGTGGGCGGCGAGCTCGAGCGGGAACAGCAGGATACCGACGGCGACGACGACCTGGTGGAGACCCAACAGCAGGGGACGGCGAACGCGGTTCAGCATGATACCCGTCTCGGGGGCGGGCGTGTATATAAATGTACTGTCGCTTCGGCGACGACGGCGAACACGCATATCAGTCTCCCTCTCCTTTCGCCGGGTATGGATGGAGAGTCGCTCGGACTGACCGAGGGAGTCTCGATCGCACTCGGTGGAATGATCGGCGGCGGCATCTTCGCTGTGCTGGGCGTCGTCGCCCAGATCACCCGGGCCGCGGCGTGGTTCGCGTTCGTCGTCGCCGGAGTGGTCGCACTCTGTGCGGCGTACTCGTACGTCAAGCTCAACGAGCTGAGCGAGGGCCAGGGCGGTTCGGTCACGTTCATCCAGTGCTTCCTCGAGAACCCGGACCTCGCCGGGATGGCCGGCTGGACGCTGCTGTTCGGCTACGTCGGATCGATGGCGATGTACGCGTACGCGTTCGGGAGCTACACCGTCGGGTTCGCCGTCGTCCCGGACGCCGTCGCCGGGGTCCCGATGCGGCCGGTCGTCTCCGTGCTGATGGTCGCCGGGTTCGTCGGGCTCAACCTGCTCGGCGCGCAGGCGACGGGCGCGACGGAGAACCTCCTGGTGGGGGTAAAAGTCGCCATCCTCCTCACGTTCGGGGTCGCCGGGATCTACTACGGCGTGAACACCGGACAGATCGAGGCCGGGCTCGAGCGCATCGCCTCGGTCCAGCCGGTGATGGCCGCCGGCGTCTCCTTCGTGGCCTTCCAGGGCTGGCAGTTGCTGTTCTACAGCCAGGAGAGCTTCGAGAACCCGATGGAGACGATCCGGAAAGCCGTCTACGCCTCCGTCGTCGCCGCCGTCGGGATCTACGTCCTCGTCGGTATCTCGACGCTCAGTCTGGCGCCGCTGTCCGTCATCGAGCAGCATCCCGAACGAGCCCTCGCCGTCGCGGCCGACCCCGTCGTCCCCTACGGCTTCGTCGTCATCTCGCTCGCGGCGCTGTTCTCGACCGGGAGCGCGCTCAACGCGACACTGTTTTCGGCCGGCTACTTCGCGAAGGGAATGCTCTCCGAGGACCTGGTGCCGGACCGCGTCGGCGACGCGAGCGCGGACGGCGTCCCGCAACGGATCCTGATCATGCTCGGGGGTGTCATCGCCGCGTTCGCCGCGTTCGGGTCCCTGAGCGCGATCACCTCCTTCGCCTCCCTCACGTTCATCGTCGTCTTCGGCGCGATGAGCCTGCTCGCGTTGAAACAACGCGAGCAGCCGGAAGTGAACCCGATCCCGCCGGCGATCGGCGCCGTCGGGGCCGGTGGCTTCTTCGTGGTCATGTTCTGGCACCTCTACAGCACGGAGCGGCACACCTTCTACGCCGTTCTCGTCATCGCGCTCGCGCTCGTCGCCGTCGAGACGCTCTATTTCAAGCACGAGGCGCTCCAGGAGGAGGTGACGACGTTCGAACGGCTCGTCGAACCGGACGGCTGGCACGACGAGGAGTCGGCGAGCGTGGACGACCTCCTCTGAATCGAACGGGCCGCTGCCGGGATGGTAGCCCGCCTGCCTCAGGAGAGGTCAGTGACGAGCTCCGTGAAGAGGCCACCGGGCGATTCGATCTCCTCGACGTCCTGCTTGACGACGTCGCCCTTCACGCCCGTCACGTTCCCGAGCGGGACGACCGTCTCCTGTCCGTCCCCGTCCGGCGTCGCCCAGACGAGCTCGCCGATGATCCGTACTTCCTCACACTCGATCCGCGCCTCCTCTCCACCGATCGGGTCGTCGATGTACACGGTTGCGCTCATGTCAGTTCGACGTTCGCCGCCGCGCCGAATAACGGATGTGGCCGGTAGAGTAGGCGGCCGACCCAGCACTGCGAGTGTCGTGTGCCGGCGACAGTATCGTTTTCCGGGCAGAGCCGTAACCGATTTCCATGACCGAGCGACGGTTCGCCGCCGGCGACGTGCCGACGCCGGACCATCACCTGACCGACGACGACAGCAACGTCCACTACACCTGGGACAACGGGATCGACCCGGTCCTCACCGTCGCGCCGGGCGACGTCGTCAGGTTCGACTGCCGGGACGCCGCCGACCGGCAGGTCGGACCGGACTCGGACCTCACGGAGTACCTGGCCGTGGAGACCGAGGGCCACGCGCTGACTGGCCCCGTCGCCGTCGAGGGCGCGGGGCCGGGCGACACGCTCCGCGTCGACCTCCTCGCGTTCGAACACGAGGGCTGGGGCTTCTCCGGCGTTCCCGATGGTGACTCTGGCGGTGGCCTGTTGCCGGAGGAGTTCCCGGACCCGCACTTCCGCGTCTGGGACCTCGACACGCGCGAGGACGGGACCCGCGTCGCCCGGTTCGCCGACGACGACGCGCCGGCGGTCGCCGTCCCCCTCGACCCGTTCCCCGGGAACCTCGGCCTCGCGCCCGGCGAGGACGGCGAGCACGATACGATGCCGCCCCGTAACGTCGGCGGCAACATGGACGTGAAACACCTGACGGCGGGGTCGACGCTCTACCTCCCGGTCGAGGCGGCCGGCGCGCTGTTCTCGATCGGCGACTGCCACGCCGCGCAGGGCGACGGCGAGGTGTGTATCACCGGCATCGAGGCGCCGATGTCGGTGACCGCGCGCTTCGACCTCGCCGAGGGCCGGTCGGTCGACGCGCCGGAGTTCGAGACGACCGGCCCGTTCACGCCGACGGGGCGCGACGAGCCGATGTACGCGACGACGGGCATCGCGCCGGACCTGATGGACGCGACGAAGGACGCCGTCCGGAACATGATCGACCACCTCCACGAGCACCGCGGCTTCTCGCGGCCGGACGCCTACGTGCTCTGCTCGGCCGCCGTCGACCTGAAGATCAGCGAGGTCGTCGACGCTCCGAACTGGACCGTGACGGCGTACCTGCCGGAGTCAGTCGTCCTCGACTGACTCAGAGTGGGTAGCGGCCAACTCCTCGTCGTTCCCGCCGAAGACAAAGCCAGTTTCGGTCCCGGGATACGTGTACGTCGTCGGCCCGTCGACGACGGCGTACACGTCTCGCGCCTCGTCGTAGATGACGCGCTCGTTGGCGTCGATGGCGACGTCGACGAGGTCGGTGAGCGTGTCCATCCGAATCGACTCCTCCAGTGCCCAGCTCGGAATAGCGCCAGCGGAGATCCACTCGTCGAGTCGCTGGCGCTCGAGCTCCCGGTAGATCCTCTCGGGGTCGTCGATCCGGCGCGCGCCGACGACCGCGACGACCGCGCCGAACAGGGAGACCAGCGCCATGCCGCCGCCGAGGAACGTGGTCGACGGGAGCGGCTCGTCCTCGGCGGTCCGTCGACGCGTCGTCGTCTGCTCGTGAGTGCGCTCGGCGGGCTGGAAACCGCCGATGGAGTACGACTCCGTCCCCAGCGAGAGCGGCACGGTCGTCGACAGTGACCCGGCGTAGCGGTCGCTCTCGTACTGCGTCTGGATGCGAAGTTGCGTCGACAGCGACACCGAACTGCTCAGGTCACCGCGGATCTCGTTAACCCGGTCGATGGTCGCCGGAACGTCGATCGTCGTCTCGGTCACGGAGCGACCGTCCGTGACTGTCACGTTCCGCCGAGTAAGCGGCAACCGGTCGCTCCAGAGCTCCTCGCCGCTGACCGTCGCCTCGAGGACGAGGTCGACGCGATGGGAGAGGTGTACCTCGGTGTTGGCCGGCGTCCGAGTGGTAGAGGTGACCGTCAGTTTCGGCGACACGTCGGTCAGGTAGATCGGCTTGTCCCGGAGGACGGTCCCCTCCTCCCAGAGTGGCGTGTCTCCGGTCACGACGGCGCTGTCGTTCGCCGTCTGGCGGAACGTCTGGACGTGCTCGCGCTCGGTGACAGTGTACGACGAGTCGGCGTTCGCGTAGGCGACGCCCGCGGCGCCACCGGCCACGTACGCGAGCACGAGCAGGACGGCGGCGACGGCGAGGCCGTGCCTGGCGAGGAGATATCTGGCCTTGAGATCGACGGTTCCAATCATTATTCAGAAACGATGCTCTGTCTTACCCACGTGCGGACAGTGTTAAGAAAACGACGGCCATCCCCGGCGTCGAGCTGTTCAGCCATCGGGCTGTCCCGCATCGAACGGTCCAGCAATCAGCCACCCCAGCAATCCGGCTGTCCAGCCATCAGGCCGCCCCCGTCTCAGCCGCGACGCTAACGTCCGAGCCGTCCACGGTGACCCTGGTTACCGTCGCCGTCCCGTCGCCGATGTCGTCGGCGACGTAGAGCACTCCGGCATCGCGGAAGAGGATCTCCGGATCCCCGTCGTCGTCCCAGTCAAACGAGGCCACCGGTGCTTTGTCCGCCGAGATGCTGTTCCCGTCGGTGCTCAATTTCGTCCTGGTTCCGTCCGCGGTAACGACTGAGAGGACGTTACTCCCGTCGACGAAGGGGACGCGGGGCGTCCCGTCGCCGTCGAAGTCCGCGGGCGCACCGGCTCCGACGCCGTTGTTCGAACCGATCCCCCCGTTCGATACTTTCCGGATCGTCGACCCATCCTCCTCGACGTACCGGAGCTGGGCGCTCCCGTCGACGAAGACGATCTCGGTCGCGCCGTCGCCGTCGAAATCCAGCACGCCGACGACGGCGCTCGCGCCGTTGGAGGCCTCCACGATCTCGACAGTGTCCGTCTCGTTCGCGTAGTAGACGTACGATTCCCCGTCGTCGACGAAGAAGACCGCGTGGCCGCTCTCGTTCCACACGCCGGTTGCCATCTTCGTCTTGTCCGTCTCCGCGCCCGCATCGAGCACGCCCGACAGCGCGCTCGCGTCGAGCAGCTGGGTCGACTCGTTGTTGCGGTCGACGGCGAAGACGTCGCCGTTGCTTCCGTTGACGTACGGGATCTCCGCGCGGCCGTCGTCGTCGAGGTCCGCCGTCATCGGCCCGGTCACCTGGACGCTGGTCGCGTCGTAGGCCGCACTGCTGCCGTTCCGGACCGTCCTGAGGTCGCGGTCGCTCGGCGTCGCGTAGACGACGCCCCGCGCGAGGTCGCAGTTGCCGTCGTCAATGGGGACCGATCGGTCGGCCGTTCCCGAGAGCCCGTCGCCATCGACGGAGACGTTGAACGTGACGGCCTCGCCGACGACGCCGCTGTCACAGACCGTCTGAAACTCGACCTGCTGGGCGTCCCCGCTCGTTAGCGTAAACGTGGTCGAATCGCCTACGTTGGTCCCGTCGACGACGAGGTCCCCGTAGTCCGTCGCAGCGCCGGTCACCCTGACGGTAACGGAGACGTCGCTGTCGAGACTGTTCGACGTGTCGACGAGGTTCTCGGTCGTCCCGGTGTGGACGTCCGCAGCGACGTCCAGCGAGAGCACGCCGTTTTCGTCGGTGACGACGTCGGCCCCGGGTTCCCGTTCGAGGGCCGCCGCGTCGAACGCGGCGGTTCCATCGAGCGCAATACCGACGACGCTGGAGCAAAGCAGGACGAGCACCAGGAGCCGCACCCAGGCTCGACCGCCGCGCCGGCGATCGCGCCGCTGGCTCCGGCGCCTGCTCATGGATTTCCGTCGCCGAACAGTCGGCGAAGCGTCCGACTTCGGGGAGTGCGGAGCGGGGTCTCCCCGTCGACGAACAGCGCGTAGCCGATACAGACCGGGGCGAACAGCGCCGACACGGACGCGCTCGCCGCCCAGAACGGATGGTGGTGATGCAGCCACAGCAGTACCGATTCCGGCAGCGTTGCCGGGTACACGTAGACGTGGAGCGTCGTTCGGTGGGGACCGACCGCGTCCGCCGTCACGCTCATCGTTGCGTTGATCGTCGTCCGCTCGGCGACGAGCCCGACGCTCGAACGATCGGTGACCGTGAGCGCCGCGACGTCCGCGCCGTCGGCGCTGATGACGACCGTCGTCAGGACGGACCGGACGATCCGCACCGTGTTCGACCGCGTAACGGGTTCGCTCACTGGCAGCGTTGCCGCCGACGTGCCGCCATCCGGCACGGCCGTATACGTGAACGTCGAGTGCGTCGCCGTCAGCAGCACGAAGCCGACGGCGATGGGGAGCGCGACGCCGAACACCGGGAGCGCGACGTCGCGGACCCGCAGCACCGTCCTGTCCGGTCGTCGACGTCGCCCCTCCGCGACCACGGCCGAAAGGGCCCAGGCGAGGATGCCGCCGAGCAGCACCCCGAGGGGGTGTGATCGAACGAACTCCGCTGCTGGTCCGAGACTCGGGATCGTGACCGGGTCGCCGCCGACCGTGAGCACCTCGCCGACGATCTGGTGTCGCTGCACAGGCGGGAGTCCGGTCGCCTGGTCCGGCGTCGGGTTGTTGTCCCCTTGCGTCACGAACCCGTCGCTGGTCTCGCGGACGACCCGGTGGGTGACGTAGACGTTCCGATCCTCGGAGTAGAACGTGATTACGTCCCCCGTTTCGATCTCACCCGCGGGAACGAGAATGTAGCCGTCGCCCTGCGCGATCGTCGGCTCCATGCTGTCGGAGGAAACGTACGAGACGGTTACGGGAGACGTCGCCGGCGCTGCGGCTATCGCAAGGAGCGCGACGGCGACGAGGGCGACAGCGTGCCAGGGTTTGAGCGCCACGTGTTCACGTTCGGAACGATCGTCGAACCGACGCCGCGGGCGGCGTCGGTGGCCGATTAGCTGCTCACGACGGCCGGGTTAGACGCTCACGTTCATCGTGCCCGAGAGGGTCGACGACGTGTCGACGGTCTGTCCGTCGATGCCCGTGTCGAACATCGCGATGATGTGGTAGGTCGTGTCCGATTCCGCGGTGAACGAATCGGAGCCGCCCGCATTCACCGTCGCGAGCGACCCGCTCGCAGTCCCGTTCCCGAGCCGGTAGACCTCGAAGACGACGTTGTTTGCGCCGATGCTGTTGTCGGGGGTGTACGTGAGCTGGACCGTGTGATTGACGCTGTCAGTGTTGTTGATCGTAAACACGTAGTCGGACGCCGAGACCGACGACGCTCCATCCGCGCTTGCGTTCCCGAACGTGTAACTCGCGTTCGGATTGATTCCCGAGGTACCGCCCAGGAGTCCAACGTCAATGTTTAGCTCCCCGTTCGAGCCCATCTCGGTGATCCCGGTTCCGCCCGAAGTGAACTGCAACGGACCGCTGTCGTCGGAGACGACGTCGATCGATGCCTGTCGTTCGACTGTCGCGGTGGTGAACGCTGTCGCCCCGAACGCCACGGTGCTCAATACGAGTACGGCTGCAAGTACGACGGCGAGTGTTGCCCGAGCCATGTCGTCAATGCAGACTCCAGAAACCCTGATAAGGCGCGAGGCTAAGTGTTTAGGTTCTGATTCCTCTAGCGGAACAGAATTCGAGCTGTGGGAGCGGTGAGGCGACGTCCTGTAAATTATTCTCTCCCGAGATACAATAAATTTAATGTCAGGGTATTGGAGTCGTCGTACGACGAAACCGCCTCGCCGAAGACATCCGGAGTTGCAGAAGAGTCACGAAGGCGAAACCATCATCAAGAACCGAGAAGGCGGGTCTCGCTCCGGAATCAGAACGGAAGCAGCCCGCGGACGCGTTCCACGAACGTCGTTCCGCGGCGTCGGCGTTGCTCGAATACGGGGTATAGCTCGTCCAGCAGCTCCGTCTCCGATTCGAACTCCGAGGAGGGGACGCGATCCAGCGCCTCGGAGAGGTCGAGGGTGTGGCCGGCCGCGTCGTACGGGATCTCCGTCGCGTGCAAGGCGACGAGCAGTTCCTCGTCCGTCGCGGGGAACTCGACGTCCGCCTCGTCGATACGAGCGTCGAGCGCGGCGATACCGAACTCGATAGCCTCCGGCTCGTCTGCATCTCCGCTCGGGGGCCTGACAGCCATTACGCGTCGATTTGGTCGCTCCCTTCAAAAATCCACGGCGTTCGCCCCGGGGAGAGGCCACGAGGCGCCCCCACGGGAGCCGAACTCACTCCGGGACCGTCTCCTCGGGCGGGGCCGCGTCGACGATAGCGAGGTCGATCCGGGTGCCTGCGCGGTCGTAGGCGACGACGTCCGACGGCTCCCACGGCGGGATCGCAACGAGGACGACGCCGGCCAGGTCGTCGGTCTTTGTCAACTCGGGTGAGCCGTCGGGGTGGGAGACGAATCGCGCTCGGCCGCGGCCCGCGGGCGTCCCGAGGTCGACCCCGAACACCGCGTTGACCGAGCCGCCGACGTCCGGGAGGGTAAAGTGCGTCAGGACGGGCGTTTCGGGGTCCAGATCGAGGGGCGATTCGAACTCACCGGCCGGCGTTGCGGTGAGCTGGATGCTGACCGTCGACGGCTCGCGCTCCGAGGCGTGGTCGAGCAGGACCGTCAACAGGTCGCGAGTGACGTGAACCACGGCCGGAGTACGGGCCGCGAACGTAAACCTCCTCCGCGCGGTCCGGTGGCGGCTGGTGGTCACACAGGGCTACTTTCACGAAAGGCTACTTGTGTCGGGCGCGTGAGAAGCCACTGTAATGAGTGGTTACACGCTCCAGGCCGAGGGGACTATCCTCCAGCGGGTCGTCTCCGAGTTCGTCGGGGGGATCGTCGCCGCGTTACCGAAACTGATCTACGGGATCGTCTTCCTGACGATCGCCTACCTGGCGATCAGTCTCCTCACCACGGTGTTACGGTCGACGCTGAGCCGCATCTACTCGAAAGAGGAGAAGCTCATCGTCGACCTCGCGGTGGCGGTGGCGACGCTGTTTCTGTGGTTCGCCGCGGCGCTGGTGTTGCTGAAGATCGTCGGGATGGAGGGCGTCGCCGCGAGTCTCGGCACCGCGACCGGCTTCATCGCGCTGGGCGTCGCTCTCGCGCTGAAGGAGATGCTCTCCGACACCGTCGCCGGCGTCTACCTCCTGCAGGACCCCGACTTCAACGAGGGCGACTTCGTGACGACCGCGTCGACGACCGGCACGGTCGTCGGCATCGACCTCCGGAAGACCCGTATCCGGACCGAGGACGGCGATCTCGTCGTCGTGGCCAATCGGGACGTGGAGAAGCGGTGGACGCAGGAAGCACCCGAGGAACCCGAAACCAAGGACGCCGAAGCCGAGGACGCCGAAGCCGAGGACGCCGAAGCCGAGGACGCTGACGCCGCTGACGACGAGGCGCCTGCCGGCGACGAAGAGAGCGAGAGCGAAGAGTAGCCGCGTCGACTGCGGCCTCGTTGCCGGCAGGCGGCTGCCGCATCGCTGCAAGGGACACGCCTTTGTCCGCCCGTCGCCTACCCCGACTCGTGCAGATCGTGGGGTACGACACGGGCGACGCCGGCCTGCTCGTGAGCGACAGCGACGCCGCGGGAGAGGACGAGCGCGACAGCGGCGGGAACGGCGACGGCGGCGTCGAGTACGTCGACCTGACGCCGGGCACCGACCTCGCCTACACGCTCGGGGAACGCCACTGCGCCGGGACCATTCACGAGGGCGGCCACGTCGCCTGCGACGCCCCGGCGGCCCCGTACTGTGACGCCCACGACAGCGTCTGGGTCTGTGCGCGATGCACCGGCGATTGTCTCAAAGACGAGATGGACTGCTACGACGACCACGCCATCTACCTCGCCGCCTTCGCGCCCAACCGCTTCAAGGTCGGCGTCACGCGCAAGTGGCGGCTCGAAACGCGGCTCCGGGAGCAGGGGGCGGACCGCGGGGCGCACATCAGGACCGTCGAGAACGGGCGGGTCGCCCGACAGATCGAGGCCGAGCTCGCGACCGCCGACGACCTCGTCGACCGCGTGCGCGTGGGCACCAAACGAGAGAGCCTCGTCGCCGCCGTCGACGAAGCGGGCTGGGAGTCGCTGCTCGACCGGTTCGACCCCATCGAGACCTTCGACTTCGACCACGGACTCGACCTTTCGAGCCGGCCAGTCGCCGAGACGATGGCGACGGGCACCGTCGTCGGCACGAAGGGGCGACTCCTGGTACTCGAGCGCGGCGGCTCAACGTACGCGGTCGACGTCCGCGACCTGGTCGGCTACGAGCTCGAGGACGGAACCGCCGAGCGCGACCTGCAGTCGAGTCTCGGCGCGTTTGGCGACTGAGTGGCCGCTCTGCGTGTGGTTCGGAGAGAAGATGAGGAGGGTATCGGGCTGTGCGTCGGTCGAGAGCCGAATTCAGTCGTCCGACGCGTTCGTGTCCCGGCCTCGTCCCCAGACGGCGTCCGCCGAGGTGTCGTTCGGTGCAGTGTGCGAGACGTCTTTCATGGTGTCCGCGTCGTCGTCAGCCATTGTGATACGTGTTCACGTGGATTAGCGTATAAACGCTTTGTAGAAGGCTCTCAGTACACTATATAGCATATTAGGTTCCTAATATAAATGGTGCGGCGGGAGTTCGCGACCTTTCGGGATCGCAGCGAGCGACGCTACGGGGGCCGCTCGATATCGAACCGCTCGCTCACGTCGGCGTAGCTGTTGCCGGCGAGACGCCCGACGGCGTCGAGCTTCTCCGTGTCGAGCTTGCCGTCCGTAGTAACGGCGTCGTCGACGTGTGCGTAGACGACCTCGCCGAGGACCATCGTCGACCCGCCGACCTCGGTGGCTTCGTAGAGCTCGCACTCGAAGCTCACCTGCGCTTCCGCGACGCGCGGCGCGTCCACGCGGTCGGCGTCGACCGGCGTGACGCCGGCCCGCTCAAACTCCGAGTCGCCCGGCGGCAGCGTCGCCGCGGACTCGTTCATCGCCTCCACGAGGTCGCGCGTGACGACGTTGACCGCGAAGGCCTCCGTCTCCACCGCGTTCGCGAGGGTGTCCTTCGGCGCCGTCGGCGTCGCGACCGGCGCGAACATCAGGACGGGGGGCTGGACGGCGACGACGTTGAAGAAGCTGTACGGCGCGAGGTTCTCCCCGGACGGGCCACGGGAGGACACCCACGCAATCGGGCGCGGCACGACGGATCCGGACAGGAGCCGGTATGGGGACCCGAACTCGTCGGGCTCCCCGCCACGGACCTGCCGGTCGTCGTCAGTCGCCTGCTCCGTCATCAGTCGTCGGCCCCGTCGGCGCCCGACTCCTCGTCGGCGAACGGGTCGATCTCCTCGCTGCCCGGCGCCTCCTCGTCGACGGTGAAGCCCGGGCCCTCGGTCGCGATCTCGAAGACGAGCCCGTCGGGGTCGCTGAAGTAGATGCTCTTGAAGTAGGTCCGGTCTTTCACCTGCGAGACGCGGACGCCCTGGTCGGCGAGGTACTCGCGCCACTCCTCAAGGGTCGCCTCGTCCTCGACGCCGATGGCAAAGTGGTGGCTCGCGCCCGGGCCGGGGGCGCCGCGGGAGTCCGGGTACTCGAAGTAGGTGACGTTCGTCCCGGGCTCGCCCTCCGGCGTGGGCGAGAAGTAGTAGTGCTTCGTCCCGGGGTCGTCGTAGTTCTGGGTGCGCTTGACCGTGTGCCAGTCGAGCACGTCCTCGTAGAACTCGACGGTCTCGTCCATGTCGGTACAGATGTTCGTCACGTGGTGCAGGCCGGTGGTGGGTGGTGAGTCAGTCATTATGAATGGATCGTCGTGGTGGTAGTTATGTGTGGGGCCTCGCTGGCTGTCCGTCCGCGACAGCGACGGCGTCAGCGACAACGTCGGCCGCGGCGGCAGCAGTTCGGAACCGGCTTAGAGGAGGCCGACGCCGACGGCGTACGGCCACTCGGCGCCGCTCACGGCGAGCAGGCCGAGCGCAGCAGCGGAGAGCGTGACGTTCTTCAGGAACTGCGTCATCTCGGTCTGCTGGTCCTCCTCGGGCGCGTTCCAGAAGTCGTGCATCTTGACCGCGGACACGAGCAGGAACGTCGCCAGGGCGCCGGCGGAAAGCGTCGGGAGGACGCCGAGCGCGACGCCGAGGCCGCCGAAGACGAGCAGGCCACCGGAGAAGGCGACCGAGAACTTCGGCGCCGGGATGCCCTTCATCTCGGCGTAGCCGGCCATGTGGTCGAGGTTCTGGAAGTGGTTCAGACCCATGAAGGCGAGGAGTCCCCCGAACAGCAGCCGGGCGACGGCGAACAGTTCACCCGCGAGCGGGGCGTCGAACGTCTGGAGCGGAACCGCTTCGATAGCTGGTAACATCGTGTAACTGGCTGTAAGAACCGAACTGTTATATCTATTCCCGGACATAGGGGTAAGCAGGTAACATCGATGTCATCGGAACCCCTCACCCGCGACGCGTCGGAGTCCAGCGACGACAGTCCCTGTCCCGTCGTCGACTCGCTGGAGCAGATCGGCTCCAAGTGGCGCCTCGTCGTGCTCCACGAGCTGCAGGGCGGCGAGAGTCGGTTCAACGAACTGAAACGAGAGACAGACGCCAACTCCCGAACGCTCTCGCGCGTTCTCGACGACTTACAGGAGATGGGTTTCGTCGACCGCAGGCTTGAGGAGGAGTCCCCGGTCGCGACCTACTACAGCTTGACCCCGAAGGGGAGCTCGCTGTGTCCCGTCTTCGACGAGATCGAGGACTGGGCCGACAGCTGGCTCGCCGAGTGTTCCGAATAGACAGGGGTTCTAACTTTCCTCAATTTCCTGCCGAACGTGATGATGAATCTGCCGGAAAAACAGTAGCGCCGCGATTGGTCCAGCGAGGGCGAGTCCAATTGAGCCCAGCGCAAATTCGAGGATCGCGCCCACGACCATTGCCTGGATACATACTATAAGTGTTCTTAAATACCACTTGGTGTATCCGTGAAACCAGGTCCGTTGCGTTTCGGACATTGTTTATTACCCCTGGTAGATTGTATGAATATAGTATCATCGGTCGAACACCATAGTTGGCCCATTTCCGCTGCACTAACGCCTCACCGTTCTACTCGCTGCGAAACGTACTCTCCGTTCCTGTAGGTTCGGGATATCTTATAAGGGAACCGTCCGTGGAACGGTGTATCCAGATGCGACGGCGCTTCCTCATCGCGTTCGGCGTCCTGTTGCTGCTCGTCTCCGCCGCGCCGGCCCTGGCGGCCGTCCGTGGCGAGCCCAACCTCTCCGTCACGGTCGCGGACGACGCGCTCACTCCGGGCGCGGAGTCGACCGTCACGTTCGACGTCACCAACCGCGGCGAGCTCGACTATACCCGGAACCCCTCGCTCGACGAGAAGGTGCTGACTGCTCGCGGCGTGACGGTCTCGGTTACGGGGGCCGACGACGCGCTCGACGTGCGCACGGACACGCTCGCGCTCGGGTCGATACGGGACGGGAGCCTCGCGAGAGCCCCGGTCGACGTCTTCGTAGGCGAGGACGTCGAGCCCGGCGACTACGAGGTCGAACTCACGATCGAGTACGACTACATCACCCAGTACATCCCGTCGGAGGGCGTCGTCCAGGAGCGCAGCGAGGAGTTCACCGTGACCGAGACGGTGAGCGTCGAGCCGGAGCCGCGCTTCGAGGTCACCGACGTCGAGAGCGGCGCGAACGTCGGCGACAGCGGCCCGGTCACCTTCAACGTCACCAACACCGGCGAGGAGCCCGTCTCGAACGCCCGGCTCACGCTCACCTCCGAGAACCCGAGCGTCACCTTCGCGGGTACAGCCACCGTCCGCGAGCAGATCGGCACGCTCGCACCGGGCCAGACCCGCACCATCACCGTCGACGCCGACGTCGCGGCGGGCGCGGAACGGCGCAACTACAGCCTCTCCGCGCGCCTCGACTACGACGACGTCGACGGCGCGTCCGCGCGCTCGGAGGAGCTGACCTTCGGCTTCGTCCCGGCGGCCGAACAGGAGTTCGCCGTCACCGACGTCGAGAGCACGCTCCGCGTCGGCGAGGACGGCACGATCCGCGGGGTCTTCCACAACACGGGCGAGGCGACCGCCCGCAACGTCGTGTTGCGACTCGAGACCGACAACCCGAACGTGAACGTGCAGGAGCCGGAGGTCGCGCTCGGCGACGTCGCGGCCGGCGAGCGGGTCGAGTTCTCGTTCGACGCCGACGTGAGCTCGAGCGCGACGGCCGGCGACCGACAGTTCACGCTCCGGGCGACCTACCGAAACAGCGACGGGGACAAGCGCCGGAGCGACGACCTCGACGCGCTAGTGAGCATCGGCGAGGAGCGCGAGGAGTTCGCCGTGAGCGGCGTCGACGTCACGTTCGAGCAGGGCGCCAGCGACACGCTGGAGGTCCAGATCACGAACAACCTCGAGGACCCGGTTTCCAACGTGGAGGCGAAGCTGTTCACCGACGCCCCCCTCTCCAGCTCGGACGACGAGGCCTTCGTCACCCAGCTCGGCGCGGGCGAATCGACGACGGTCGTGTTCGGCCTGAGCGTCGGTGGGGGCGCGATCCCGAAGACGTACCCCGCACAGGTCGACTTCCGCTACGAGACGGCGTCGGGTGACACCCGGATCTCCGACACGTACTCCGTCCCGGTTCAGGTCGAGGAGACGGAGTCCAACGGGCCCCCGCTCCCGCTGGTCGGCGGGGCGGCGCTGGTGGTCCTCCTGGCCGGCGGTGGCCTGCTGTACTGGCGCCAATGAGCGACCGCGACGCCGACGGAACCCGCCTCCACGAGCGCGCCGTCGACCGCGTTGAGTCGCTGATCGTCGACCGACCCAAAACGGTCATCGTCGCCTTCCTGCTCGTGACGATGCTGTTCGGGACGGGGCTCGGCTCCGTCACGACCTCGGCGGGGACCCAGCAGTTCGCGGAGGACCTCCCCTCGAACCGGGCGCTGGAGGATATCCAGACGGAGTTCAGCCCGACCTTCGGCGAGGACGTCGGCAGCACCCAGCTGATCCAGCGGAGCAACAACGTCCTCTCGCGAGGGTCGATGCTCGCGATGTTGCGGACCCAGCACCGCATGGAGCAGCGGGAGGGCATGCGGGTCGAGGGCGTCAACAGCGCCGCCGCGGTCGTCGCCCGGACGATCGATCCGTCGGCGACGACGACGGAAGCGCAGATCCGGACGCTGGAGGACGCGACGGACTCGGAGGTCCGCGCGGCGGTCCGCGAGAACGCCGACAATCCGGCCTTCACGGGCACCGTCAGCAACGACTTCAACCGCGAGAGCGCCGCCGCGACCGCGGCGATCGGGGTCGTCCGCCACGAGGTCCCGGGCGGGCTCGGGAGCGGCGCCGGACAGGGCGGCTCCAGTCCCCTTACCGCCATCCAGCTCGAGGCCCAGCGGATCGCGAGCACGTCGAACGGGGACATCACCGTCTTCGGCAGCGGGATCATCGCTCAGGAGTTCTCGACGGTCATCACGGACTCGCTGCTGGTGGTCGTCCCCTTCTCCGTGCTGTTCATCGTCTTCTTCCTCGTCGCCGCGTACCGCGAGCTGTTCGACCTGCTGCTCGGGACGGTGACGCTGCTCCTGAGCGTCGTCTGGACCTTCGGGTTCCTCGGGTTGCTGGGGATCCCCTTCAGCCAGATCATGATCACCGTGCCACCGCTGTTGCTCGCGGTGGGGATCGACTTCGGGATCCACTCCGTCAACCGCTACCGCGAGGAGCGGGTGGAGGGGTACGGCATCGACGACGCGATGACGCGGGCCTCCGACCAGCTGCTGGTCGCGTTCCTCGTCGTCACCGGCACGACGGTCATCGGCTTCCTCGCGAACCTGACGAGCGACCTCCAGCCGATCCGGGAGTTCGGCGTCGTCGCTGCCGGCGGGATCCTCTTCACCTTCCTGCTGTTCGGGATCTTCCTCCCCGCCTGCAAGGTCGTCCTCGACCGCAACCGCCACCGCATCTCCGTCCCGACGGGCAGCCAGCAGCCACTCGGGACGGGCGACTCGAAGCTCGGCGCGGTCCTCTCCGGCGGCGTCGTCATCGCCCGGAAAGCGCCCGTTATCTTCCTGATCGTCGCGCTCCTGTTCACGATGGGCGCCGGCGCGTACGCGACGGGCGTCGACACGAGCTTCTCCCAGGAGGACTTCCTGCCGCCGGAGGAGACGCCGGCGTACTACGAGCACCTCCCGGACGTCATCGAGCCGAGCGAGTACACGGTCGTCAGCCAGTTGAACTTCCTCGAGTCGAAGTTCACGGCGACGCAGGGGGGGTCGGCGACGATATACCTCGAGCGGCGCATGACGGACCCGACGGTCCTCGAGGAGATCCACCGCGCCGGCGACGACCCGCCGTCGTCGTTCGTCAGAGACGGTCACCGGGCCGAGAGCACGAGCATCGTGACGGTCATCCAGGACCGCGCCGATCGGGACCCCGAGTTCCGCCGGCTCGTCCAGCGCAACGACCGGAACGGGAACGGGATCCCCGACGAGAACCTCGGGGAGATCTACGACTACCTGCTCGATTCCTCCTCGAGCGAGCGCACGCTCCAGTACCTCGCCGAGGATCGCCGGAGCGCGCGCGTAGTTTATACCGTGTCCGCCGACGCTTCGAACGAGGAAGTGACGGAGGACAGCCGCGCGGTCGCCGACCGCTTCCGCGGCACCGCGATCGCGACCGGGGAGATCGTCGTGTTCAAAGCGGTTTCGGACGTCATCTTCGAGTCGGCCGTCCTCAGCCTGGCCGTCGCGCTCGCCGCCACGATCGTCTTCCTCGTCGCCGTCTACTGGGTGCTCGAGGGTCGGCCCTCGCTCGGCGTCGCCAACACCGTCCCCATCGCCGTCGCCGTCGGCGCCATCGCGGGATCGATGCGGCTGCTCGGCATCTCCTTCAACGCCTTCACCGCCACCATCCTCGCGCTCACTATCGGGCTGGGGATCGACTACTCCGTCCACGTCGTCCACCGCTACGTCGACGAGCGCCGCGGCACCGACGCGTACACGGCGCTCGACCGGACGGTCCGCGGAACGGGCGGCGCGCTCGCCGGGAGCATGCTCACGACGGCCTCGGGCATCGGCGTCCTCATGCTCGCCGTGCTCGACGTGCTCGGCCAGTTCGGCCTCCTCACGGCGCTCAGCATCGTCTACTCGTTCGTTGCGTCGCTGCTCGTCCTCCCCTCGGTGCTGATCGTCTGGGATCGGCTGACGGCCGGGGACCTTGAGGCCACGATGGGTGCGGAGCGCGGACGTGGGGAAGTCAACTGAGTCGGCAACGGACCGAGGTCGACGGCGACCTCGGCGCGATCGCGACGGCCTCTTAAAAATAACCCTCCCTCACCGACGGATCTCGAAGCCGTCGAGCCCCTGCGGCTCCTCGAACTCGACCTCGACGTCCTCGACGGTCGCCTGCGGGCTGCCGCTGTGACACCACTCGACGAGCGCCTCGACGGCTCCCTCCGGCCCCTCGAAGACGGCCTCGACGCGACCGTCGTCGAGATTACGCACCCAGCCGTCCACGTTGCGTCCTTCGGTGGCCTCGCGGGTGTTTGCCCGGAAGTAGACGCCCTGCACGTTTCCGGAGACGTACACGTGTGCGCGAACTCGCTCACCGGCGAACGGCGCCTCCTCGAGGTCGGGATCCTCTGCCATGTCCGGGGCGTCGGGCCGCGGCGACTTATAAGGGTCGGCGGCGCGGCCGGCTGGGCTGGGCGCATCGCCGCTCGCGACCGACGACTTCTAACGGGCGGCGGGCGAGGTGCTGATATGGACCTATTCGGCACTGCAGGCATCCGCGGCAGCGCGACGGACCGGGTGACGCCGGCCCTCGCGCTGGCGGTCGGGGGGGCCGTCGGAAGCGCCGCTCGCGAGCGTGCGGACGCGAGAGGGGGAGGAGATGGCGGTGACGACGAGGGGAACGGAAGCGACGACGAGGGCAACGGAAGCGACGACGAGGGCAACGCAACCGACAGCGTCCCCGAAGTCGTCGTCGCCCGCGACGGTCGGGTCACCGGGCCGACGCTCGCGGCCGCGATGGAATCGGGGCTCGCGTCGGCGGGCGCGAAGGTGCTCCGGGCGGGCGTGCTTCCGACGCCGGCCCTGGCGTACGCCTCACAGGGGCGCCACGGCGTGATGATCACGGCCTCGCACAACCCGCCCCACGACAACGGGATCAAGCTGTTCCACGACGGCACCGAGTTCGAGCGCGAGCTGGAGGAGCTCGTCGAGCGGCGCGTCGCCGCCGAGCCGGAACCGGCGGCGTGGGACGAGTGGACCGAGTCCGCCACCATCGACGTGCTGGAGCAGTACCGCGAGGCGGTGGCCGAGTACGCGCGGGACTACGGCGCCCCGCTCGAGGGCCTGCGGATCGCCGTCGACTGCGGCAACGGCATGGCGAGCGTCGCGACGCCGCAAGTCCTCCGGAAACTCGGTGCGGAGGTCGTCACGCTCAACGCGAACGTCGACGGCCACTTCCCCGGTCGCGGGAGCAAGCCGACCCCGGAGACGCTCACGGACCTCCGTGAGTTCGTCGCCGACGCGAACGAGCGCGCGGAGACGGACTCGCCGGGGCGCGGCGGCGACGAGGGCTTCGCGTTCGGGATCGGCCACGACGGCGACGCCGACCGGATCGTCGTCGTCGACGCCGACGGCGAGATCGTCCACGAGGACACGGTCCTCACCATCCTGGCCGAGCAGTACGTCCGCGCGTCCGACGCTGCGGATCCGGTCGTCGTGACGACGCCGAACGCCTCCGGCCGCATCGACGAGCGCGTGCGCGAGGCCGGTGGCCGCGTCGAGCGCGTCCGACTGGGCGCGCTCCACGAGGGCATCGCCGCGGTCGAGGAGGGAGAAGCGGGCGACGCTACTGACGACGGAACCGCCGGCAGGGTCGCGTTCGCCGCCGAGCCGTGGAAGCACGTCCACACCGCGTTCGGCGGCTGGATCGACGGTGTCTGCTCGGCCGCCGTCGTCGCCCGGCTCGTCGCCGCGGAGGGGCTCGACGGGCTCCGCGCGCCCGTCACCGAGCGCCCGTACCGGAAGGTGAGCGTCGACTGCCCGGACGACCGGAAGGCGGCCGCGATGGCCGAACTCGAAACGGCGCTCCCGGCGGCGTTCCCCGAGGCCGAGGTCTCGACGGAACACGGCGTCCGCCTGGAGTTCCCGGACGCCTCGTGGCTCCTCGTGCGTCCCTCCGGGACGGAGCCGTACATTCGACTCTACGCCGAGAGCGACGACGTCGACGCGCTGATCGAGGACGCCCGCGAGGTCATCGCGGACGCCGTCGCCGAGGCGTAAGCCGGACTGTCGTCGCGCCGTCGTCTCCTTGTCCGCCAGCCGGCTCGTGTTCACTGTATCGATCCGACAAACCCGCGAGAGACACCCTCACACACGCGATTTCGACGAGAAGCCAACGGACTTATGGGGGTTTCGACCACCTCTGCAGACGTGATGGGATCCGATTTCGAACGACGCAAGTTCATCAAGGCGGCAAGTGCAGCAGGGCTCGTCGGCGTGGCGGGCTGTACCGGCGGCCCGCAGGGCGAGGAGGGCACGGGAACTGAAACCAGCGAGGAGGACACCGAGGGAGCCGAAGGCGGCGCGACCGCGGAGGCTTCGGCCTCCGTCAACGTCGGCATGGTGTACGCGCTCGGCGGGCTCGGCGACAACTCCTTCAACGACTCCGCCCACCGCGGCATCGAGAACGCCGCGGAGGAGTTCGACATCTCCTTCGACGAGTCCCAGCCGTCCAGCGCGAGCGACTTCCAGCAGTTCCAGCAGCGCTACGCACGCTCCGAGGACCCCGAGTACGACCTGGTGAACTGCATCGGGTACGCCCAGCACGACTCGCTGGCGAAGACGGCGCCGGACTACCCCGACCAGCAGTTCACGATCGTCGACAGCGTCGTCGACGAACCCAACGTCGCGAGCTACACGTTCAAGGAGGAGGAGGGCTCGTTCCTCGTCGGCGCGCTCGCCGGCCTCATGACGACGCGCTCGTTCAGCGCCGGCGAGGGGTCAACGCAGGGCGACTCCACGAACGTCGGCTTCGTCGGCGGCGCGGACGCCCCGCTCATCCGCAAGTTCCAGGCCGGCTACGAGGCCGGCGTCAAGCACGTCACCGACGACGTGGACGTGATCACGAGCTTCGTCGGCAGCTTCTCCGACCCGTCCGGCGGGAAGGAGGCGGCACTCTCGATGTACCAGAGCGGCGCGGACATCGTCTACCACGCCGCCGGCGCGACGGGCGCCGGCGTCTTCCAGGCGGCCCAGAGCGAGGGCCGCTTCGCCATCGGCGTCGACTCCGACCAGTCGATCACCCAGCCGGAGTTCGCGGACGTCATCCTGGCCTCGATGGTCAAGCGCGTCGACTCCGCCGTGTACAAGACGACCCAGAACGTCGTCGAGGGCAACCACCAGGGCGGCTCCAGCGTCTCGCTGGGCCTCGAGCAGGACGGCGTCGCCTGCGTCTACGGCGACACGCTCGGCGCGGAGATCCCGGCCGAAGTGAAGACGGAGATCGACGCCAGCGCCAAGGCGATCATCGAGGGCGAAATCGACGTGCCGACGACGCCGCAGTAAGCCGGAGCTACGCTTCCCCTCGGTCGGATCGGTCGTTATAACCGGACCCGTGGACTGGGAGTTCTTTTATAAGCGTACGCCCTCTTGCTGAGCGACCTTTTATACCAACCCGAGAACGCCCGCCTCGGCGACGGGCCCGGTGGCCACGTCAGCGGGGTCCCGGGACGCGGTGACTCATTCCGCCGGTGCCCGCGACGTCGACGCCGTCAGTTCAGGGGTTCCCGTCAGTTCCCTGAGACTGCGACGAGTAGCCGTACCACGGACCGAGACGACGGTTCAGGATCCGCGCGTTTATCCGATAGGCGGCGGAGATTCAGACAAATGTCCCCCGCGGTCAACATGGACGGAATTACGAAGCGGTTTCCCGGGGTAGTCGCCAACGACGAGGTCGACCTCGTCGTCGAGGAGGGGAGCGTCCACGCGCTCCTCGGGGAGAACGGGGCGGGGAAAACGACGCTGATGAACGTTCTCTACGGGCTCTACCAGCCCACCGAGGGGACGGTCCACATCGACGGCGAGCCGCAATCGTTCGACTCGCCGCGGGACGCCATCGACGCCGGCATCGGGATGATCCACCAGCACTTCATGCTGGTCGACCCGATGACCGTCTGGGAGAACGTCGTCCTCGGCAACGAGCCGACGAAGTGGGGCGGCCTCCGCGTCGACGAGGCGGCCGCGCGCGACGCGGTCCACGAACTCAGCGACCGGTACGGGTTCGCCGTCGACCCGGACGACACCATCGGCGAGGTCTCGGTCGGGATCCAGCAGCGCGTGGAGATCTTAAAAACGCTCTACCGCGGCGCCGACGTCCTCATTCTCGACGAGCCGACGGCCGTCCTGACGCCACAGGAGGTCGAGGACCTCTACGACGTCTTCGAGGAACTCACCGACCAGGGGAAGACGATCATCTTCATCACGCACAAGCTCGGCGAGGCGCTCGAGGCCGCCGACGACGTGACCGTCCTCCGCGACGGGAAGAACGTCGGCACGGTCGACACCGACGACGTGACCCGCGAGGACCTCGCCGAGATGATGGTCGGCCGCGAGGTGCTGATGGAGCCGGCCACGTCGGACCGGGCGCCGGGCGAGACGGTTCTCGACGTCGACGGCGTTTCCGCCACCGACGAGCGTGGGGTCGAGGCCGTCACCGACGTCTCCTTCGGCGTCCGGGAGGGCGAGATCGTCGGCATCGCGGGCGTCGACGGCAACGGCCAGTCGGAGCTCGTCGAGGCCATCACCGGCCTCCGCGAGGCGACCGGCGGCACGGTTCGGTTCCTCGGCGACGACCTCGCCGGCGTAAGCCGCCGCGAGCGCATCGACCGCGGGATGGCCTACGTCCCCGAGGACCGCCAGGCGCGCGGCGTCGTCCTTCCCTACGACCTGACGCAGAACGGGATTCTCGGGAGCCAACACGACGAGGCGTTCGGCGACGGCGGCCGCATCGACTGGGACGCCGCCGAGGCCCACGCTGAAGGAATCATCGACGAGTACGACGTCCGGCCGGCCGACCGGGAGGTGCCGGCGGAGGACCTCTCGGGCGGGAACCAGCAGAAGTTCATCGTCGGGCGCGAGTTCCAGCGGAACCCGGACCTCGTCGTCGCGACCCATCCGACGCGGGGCGTCGACATCGGCTCGACGGAGTTCATCCACGACCGGCTCCTCGATCTGCGCGAGCAGGGGACCGCGATCCTGCTCGTCTCCTCGAAACTCGACGAGGTGCAGGGGCTCTCGGACCGCCTCGCCGTGATGCACGAGGGCTCGTTCTCCGGGGTCGTCGACCCGGGGACCGTCACGGAGGAGCAGCTCGGCCTCCTGATGGCGGGCGAATCGATCGACGACAGCGCCGTCGAAACGGCCTCGCTGGGTGACGGCAGCGGGCCGGACGTCGCCGCCGGGACCTCCGGAGGTGCCCAATGAGCCGCCTCGGGCCCATCGCCAGGTCGATCAAGGAGTTCTTGCGCGAGTTCGTCGATCTGTCCGCGGCCGAGCGGCTGCTGATCAGCGTCGTCGCCGTCGCCCTCTCCGTCGTCGTCGGCTTCTTCATCATCCTGGCGACCGGGCGAATGGCGACGTGCGAGACGGCGGCCTGGACGATGCCGTTCACGGGGATCGGCTTCTGTTACGACCCGTTCCAGGTGTACGCGGTGCTGTTCAACGGCGCGCTCGGCTACCCCTTCCTCATCGGCGAGGGCGCGCCGTACGTGCTGCCCACGTGGATGCCGATCAACCTCCAGCTCGGGCTCGACCCTGCCTGGACCCTGTTCAACCTCTCGCTCGGGCTCACGCTCTCGGAGACGACGCTGCTGATCTTCACGGGGCTGTCCGTCGCCGTCGCGTTCCGTGCCGGGCTGTTCAACATCGGGACGCAGGGCCAGCTCGTCATCGGCGCGCTGCTGACCGCGCTGGTCGTCGTCGGGGCGGCGCCGTACCTCCCCGAGGGGCTCGTCGGCGGCGCGGTCCTCATCACGCTCGGCGTCCTCGCGGGCGCCGTCGGCGGCGGGCTCTGGGGGGCCATTCCCGGCGCGCTGAAGGCCTACGCCGACGCCAACGAGGTGATCACGACGATCATGCTGAACTTCATCGCGGCGAACATCGCCTACGTCCTCGTGCTCGAGGTGTTCCGCGCTCCGGGCAGCTCCGTGGTCGCGACGAAGTACGCCCCCGAGTACGCCCAGCTCGACCCGTGGTTCTTCCCGGGAACGAGCGGGTTCGCGGAGCTCGCGCTCCTCATCGCGCTCGCGTTCGTCGCCGGGCTCTACGTGCTCGTCGAGCACACGCCGTTCGGCTTCGACCTCCGGACGAGCGGGATCCAGCCGATGGCGGCCGAGTACGGCGGCGTCGACGCCAAGCGCACCACGGTCAGCGCGATGACGCTCTCCGGCGCCCTCGGCGGCGTCGGCGGCGCAGTCTGGGTGCTGATGAAGGAGGGGCGCTGGCTCGAATCCATCCCCGCGCTGGGCTTCGACGGGATCACCGTCTCGATCCTCGCGGGCAACAACCCCCTCGGGATCGTCCCGGCCGCGCTGCTGTTCGGGGTCCTGAAAGGGGGCGCCCTCGAGATCGGCTTCCAGACGGACGTCCCCACGGAGCTGGTGGGCGTCCTCCGCGGGATGATCATCCTCTTCGTCGCCATGCCGGAGTTCTTCCGGCAGTTCGGCCGCTATCTCGGGCTCGACGAGGATCCGGTCGCCGAGTCGACCGACGGCGAGTCGGACGAGACGGCCGCGACCGACGGAGGTGAGACCGATGGGTAAGATCCCCCTCCTCGACGAGGTCATCGAATCGGCGTACGTCCGCAAGCTGGTCGGGGGGACGGTCGGTATCCTGGCGCTGCTCGCCGTCGCCGGCGCCGTCTTCCCGGAGACCATCGTCGGCGACCTCGCGGACATCGTGTTCGCCGGCGGGACCCTGACGTCGACCGCGCGCACCGCGGCGCCCATCGTGCTCGCCGCGCTCGGCGGCATCTTCGCGGAGAAGTCCGGCGTCATCAACATCGGGCTGGAGGGGCTGCTGATCATCTCGGCGTTCGTCTCGGTCCACGTCGCCACGGTGGTCGGCGGCGGCAACGCGGTCCTCGGGCTCCCCGCGCTGTGGGTCGGGTTCCTGGCCGGCATCGTCGCGTCGACCGCGCTCGCGGGCGTCTTCGGCGTCGTCTGCATCGAGTTCAAGGCGGACCAGATCATCGCCGGGCTGGCCGTCTGGCTCATCGCCTTGGGGCTCGCACCGTTCCTCTCGACCGTCTTCTACGGCGGCGTCAACAGTCCGGCGCTCAGCGCCAACCTCGGCTGGCAGTTCTCGGCGCTGTTGATCGCGGTGGGAACGGTCGCCTCGTGGTGGACGCTGAACCACACGTCGTTCGGCAAGCACCTGCAGGCGGCCGGCGAGAACCCGAAGGCGCTCGACACGGTCGGCGTCTCGGTCTCGCGGGTGCGCCACGCCGGCGTGTTGCTCTCGGGCTTCCTCTCGGGGATCGGCGGCAGCACCCTCGCGCTGACCGTCGGCCAGTTCGTCGGCTCGGGCCAGACGATGGTCCAGGGGAAGGGGTTCATCGCCATCGTCGCGTACCTCTTCGGCAACTACAACCCGATCGGCGCGCTGGGAGCCGGCGTCCTGTTCGCCGGCCTGGAAGCGGTCCAGCTCCGCCTCCAGCAGCTCGGCTACGCCGTGCCCGACACGCTGGTGCAGACGATCCCGTACGTCGTCGTCATCGTCGTGCTCGCGCTGGTCGGGCGCACGCAGCTCCCGGAAGCGGCCGGCGAGCACTACGAGACGGAAGAATAGCGGCGATATTCGGCGAAAACGCTCGCTCGTTTCCCTCTTTTACGGCTGCTCCGCGGCGACCTGCTCGATGGCGTTCGCCAGCACGTCGATGCCGACCTGCAGGTCGTCCTCGACCACGTCGAACGCGGGCGTGTGGTGGCCGTCAGGGTGGTCGGTGCCGACGCCGACGTAGGCCGCCTCGCCGCCCTGCTCCTGCACCTTCTTCATCAGGAACGTCGCGTCCTCGCTCCCGCCGAGCTCGTCGCGCTCGACGACGTTGGTGACGCCCGACACCTCGCCGGCGACGTCGCCGACGACGTCGACGAGGGGCTGGTCGCTCGTCGCACTGGGGGCCTCGCCCTCCAGCGAGACGTCGACGTCGACGGAGTGCATGTCCGCGGCCGAGTCGAGGACGTTCTCCGCCTCCTCGTACATGTACTCCGCGAGGTCGGTCGTCTTCCCGCGGACCTCGCCCTCGATGTACGACTCCTCGGGAATGATGTTCGTCGCCGTGCCGCCGCCGACGAGGCCCGCGTTGACGCGCGTCGGGCCGTCGGAGTGGCGCGGGATGGCGTAGAGGTTCTGTATCGCCGTCGCCATCGCCTGCACGGTGTTGTTGCCGGCCTCGGGGCGCGCGCCGGCGTGGGCCGAGTCGCCCTCGAACTCCGCGAGGAAGTGCCGGACCGCGAGGAAGCCGTCGATGCCGCAGACGACCTCGCCGGAGGGGTGGTCGAGGCCGATGTGGGTTGCGTAGAGATAGTCGACGTCGTCGAGGTGGCCCGACTCGGCCATCGGCTTGCCGCCCGAGACGACCTCCTCGCTCGGCTGGAAGAACACCTTCAGCGTGCCCTGGAAGTCGCTGTCGAGGACGGCGTCGACGACGCCGAGGCCGATGGTCGCGTGCGCGTCGTGGCCACAGGCGTGCATGTAGCCCTCGTTCTCGGAGCGGAAGCCGCCCTCGGCGGGCGTGTGGCCGTCCTCCTCGCTCTCGAGGATCGGGAGCGCGTCGACGTCGACGCGGAGGCCGACGACCGGGCCGTCGCCCTGCTCGACGACGGCGACGGCGCCGGTGTAGCCACCCTCGGTCTTTTCGAGGACCTCGGGGTCCGCACCCGCGGCCTCGGCGCGCGCGTGCCACTCGGCGAGTTCGTCGTCGTCCGGGACGTTCATCCGGAGGTCCTCGGCCAACGCGTCGCGGCCGACGTGGATCTCGTCGACGTCGCGGTCGCGCAGCTCCTCGACGATGCGGGAGGTGGTGTAGAACTCACACCAGGCGGGTTCCGGATGCTGGTGGAGATCGCGGCGGAACGCTCGGTAGGGATCGGACTGTTGGGTGCTCACGTTCGCACCTATCGCCGCGCGGGCTTAAATGGCCGAGAGCCGGCAGCCCGTCGCGCCGCTCGAAAAGGTGGTCGGTCGAACCGCTCAGTCGCGCTTGTGCCCGAGGGGCTTCTTGCGGTCGATCTCGACCTCGATGTGGATCGAATCCGGGAACTCCTGGCTCGTCACTTCGCGGGCGATCTCGTCGGCACCGTGAATCTCCATCTCGCGGGTGTACACCGAGTACTCCCACGGCGAGAACTTGTCGCCGGGCTGGAGTTGCTTGTACTGCGGGGCACGGATCGTCTGCGCGGGCGAGGAGTGGGGGCCTTTACACTCCGCACCCTTGCGTTCGACTGTCGACACCAGGTCGGAGACCGTGTCCTCGAGGACGGCTCGGTCGCCCGACTGGAGCGAGAGTTTGGTTACAAACGTCATGAGCTGGGAAGTTGAACGTGAATTCGTCCCCAACCCCTAAAAGCGCACCTACCGGCCGGGACGCGTGTGAACCGGCCACATTGACCGGCGTGGTCGGCGGCGAGTCGCTCGACCGCGGCGATGACACAAACGTGACAGTCCAGGGAACACGCAGTAGCCGCGTGAAATTCGGCCATATGGGATTTCGCGGTCCCTAACCCCGCGGTCCGACACCCTCTTTACACGTCATCTCGTATTATTTGTCAATGACGGTTGAAGCGACGAGTGCTGGAGCCATTCTCTTCCGCGACACCCGCGGCGAACGGGAGTATTTGCTCCTGAAGAGCCGACCGGGGGACTGGGAGTTCCCGAAAGGCGGGGTCGAAGGGGAGGAGGAGCTGCAGCAGACCGCGATCAGAGAAGTCGAAGAGGAAGCCGGTATCTCGGAGTTCAGACTCATCGACGGGTTCCGGCGCGAGTACGACTACGTGTTCGAGGCGAACGGCAAGACGATCCACAAGACCGTTCACCTGTTCATCGCCCACTCGTTCGAGGCGAGCGCGGAGCTCTCGAAGGAGCACCGCGACCTCCAGTGGCGCGACTACGACCAGGCAATCAACACGATCACCCAGGACGGCCCCCGCGAGATCCTCGAGGAAGCCCACGAGTACCTCGACGATCTGAAAGCCGAAGCCGACGACGGCTACGTTTAACGGGCGTTTCGGGCTTTTTCGGTGTCCTATTTCGACTGCGTAGCTGCTTCTTTCGTGAGTTCCGTGTTCGCTGGGTGAGGTTGGCGAGAGGGGATTTGGCGGGCGGTTACTTATAAATGAGACCGGTTACGGTCGCCAGCGACACCACTCAGCATGCCCAGAAAGCCCCAACCACTGAGCGGTCGCACTTATAAACAGGATCGGCTATCGTCGTCAGCAACACCACTCAGCACACCCAGAAAGCCCCAGCCGCTGAGCGGTCGCGCTGCTCGCTGCGCTCCGCACCCGGCTTGCTCCCTCACTTCGTTCGGTCGCTCGCCGGGATTGCGGTGCTAGCTTCGCAGGGCGTCCCGCTCAGCGGCTGCCCCTTTCAGTCCCGCCCAGGAGTGGTTGCCTGGCGTCGCTCGCGGCGGCTGCTCGACGTTCGCGGTGCCGGGCGGTTGGCGCGCGCGAGCAACGCGTGCGAGGGAGGGCGGGGCGCGCCGCGCCGTGCGTTGCGGTGCCGGCGCGCCACGGCCGAGGCTGGGGAGGGCTGAGGGATTGTGGTTGCTGGGCGGTCGCGGTGCTGTCGCGGGTGCGGTCCTGGCGGACTGAAAGGGCGTGTGCCGGTCGCGCCGAAGGGGAGTCGCTGCACCGACCCCTATCCACGCCGGGCGGTGTCTTCGTGAACGCAGTGAACGAAGGCCAGAAAGTCGCAGCCCGGCAGCCCGCTACTGCAGGCAGCCCGGAACGTCTTCCGAGGCGGAGAGGCGTGGATATGTCGTGCAGCGACCGCGAGCGGCCGAGGGCTTTCTGGGTGTTTGCGGTGCTGGCAAGCGTAGCAGCGTCTCCACCTGTGCATCCAGTTTATAAGCAAGAGCGGCCGAGGGCTTTCAGGGACTCTGCGGTGCTGTCGAGCGTGAAACCGTATCATCTGTCCAAACCCGGGAATGGGAAGCAGTAGGGGGTTTTCTAGACGCCGTTCAGAGTAATTCCACCTATTAATTTAAATATGGCTTATAAAGACCATCAGATATCTTCCCATCGATCTCCAGCACCACCTCCATCACACGAGGTAGATCGGAAGAATACGAGCGAACAATTTTCTAACCCCCATTCAAAACCCCAGTCGTGGTTCCGGATTCGGAGTTCGGCTACGAACTGCTGACTTGCCGCTGGGCGGAGCTGGCCTGGCCCCCCGACGAGCCCGGCCGCAAGCCGGTCGTCGTCTCCCGGCAGCTGGGCACGCAGGAGCGGCGCTGGGACACCGTCGTCCTCGAGGTCGACGCCGACGCGCTCGCGCAACGCCAGGAGTTCGGCGACCGCGAGATCGATTCGGACCTCCTCCACGTCGTCCGCAACGCGCCGGCCGAGTGGGAGTGGTACCAGGACGCCCTGCCGTACCCCGGCTACCCCTGGCGCTACGTCCGGGCGGCAGTCCACCGCGCCGGCGGTCGCGGGGTCATCGACAAGCGGAAGCGCGACGGCCGGATCGAGCTCCGTCGGCAGCGGCCGTACCCGGACTGGGTCGAGCGCGTCGTCGCCATCGAGAACAAGCCGGATCTCACCGCGAGCGCGGCGGACGCGCTGGCCGACCAGCTCGAACACGACGTCGACGCCGCGCTGGCCGACGAGGTCTGGCTCGCGACCTCGGCGACGGACGACCGCGTCGAGCCCGCGTTGCTTCGGGAAATGCCCGTCGAGGCCGGCATCCTCGTGACGGACTTCTCGGAGGGCGTCCACGCCGACGCGGCCGAGGTCAAGTGGCTCCCGAGCGACCTCTCGCGGACCGAGCGCACCGAGGATCAGCGCACGCGACGCCTCGAGCTCGCGGAGCGCGCCTACGGCAAGGGCTGGCGCTCGTATCACGACACCATGCGGCCGGACTGCCGGTCGTTCCAGCTGGACCGCGCCGGCGACGCGCTCGTGCCGTACTGCACGGCAAAGCAAAAGTGCCCGACTGCGCGCGAGTGCGCCGGATCCTGCTCCCGCTACGGCCCCGAGCCGCCGCAGTGGCGGACGAACGGCTGGCCCATCGAAGGCGGTCCCGGGAAGGGCATCCAGCGATTGCTCGACCGGCGTCGCGAGCGGGCTCGCGAGCGAACGCAGGCGCGCGAGGAACGGGAGGACGGGCGACCGGACCTGAGCGGCGAGTCACGCGCCGGCGACTGAACAGCGAGTCACGCGCCGGCGACTGATCCCCTCGTCCTTTTAAATAGAAACGGTGCCCGAGCTACTCCAGCGCCTCGGCGACCTTCTCCATCGGGTGCGGCGGCTCGCTGGCGCCCTCGCGGTGCTCCAGCTGTGAGCGACAGGACGCGCCGGGCGCGACCACGGTTTCCCCGTCGCTCTCGTCGACCTTGTCGTACAGCAGCTGGCCGATGGCCTCGCTCATGGAGAGGTGTTCCTCCTCGTAGCCGAACGAGCCGGCCATCCCACAGCAGGTCGTGTCGAGCGGGTCGACGCCGTAGCCGGCGCGGCGGAGGACGCCCACCGCGTGGTGGTCCTTCGCCGTCGCCTTCTGGTGGCAGTGGCCGTGGTAGGTGAGCTGCTCGTCCGGGGCCGACAGCGGGAGCTCGTCGTCGAGCCGGAGGACGTCGAGGTACTCCAGCGCGCCGTAGGTCGACTCGGCGACGGCGGCGACGTGGTCGTCCGCAACCGACGAGACGTCCCCGCCAAGGACGTCGTGGTAGTCGGACTGGAGCATGACGGCGTCCGAGGGCTCGACCACGACGACGTCCCAGCCGTCGCGGACCGCAGGAGAGAGCTCCTCGACGACGTCGGTCGCCGTCTCCCGGGCCTGGTCGAGGAAGCCCTTCGAGTGCGCCGGGCGGCCGCTGCCGGGCACGTCCGGGATCGCGACGTGGCAACCCGCGGCCTCCAGCACGCGGACCGCGGCTTTCCCCGCCTGCGGGCGACTGTAGTTCGTGAACGCGTCCGGGAACAGCAGGACCTTCCGGTCGGCGTCGGCCTCGGGGATAGCGGCGCCGCCGCGGGCGTCGAACCAGTCCTCGAGGCTCTCCGAGCGGAAGGTCGGGAGCTTTCGCTCCGCGGTGATCCCGACCGTTTTCTCCATCAGTTTGCGGGCGCCGGGCAGCTTCGGGAGCTTGTTCGACAGCGGCGCGAGCTTCGATCCCCAGGCCGAGAGCGTCTCGACGTTCGCGAAGACCCGGTCCCGGAGGCTCGGACCGTGCTCCTCGTGGCGCGCGTGGGCGACCTCGGTCTTCAGCTTCGCCATGTCGACCTCGCTCGGGCAGTCCATCTTGCAGCCCTTGCAGCCGACACAGAGGTCGAGGACCTCCTCCGCGAACTCGTCTTCCGTCGGGTCGTCCGGGACGTCGCCGGACATCGCCCCGCGGAGCATGTTCGCCCGCCCGCGGGTCGACTGGATCTCCTCCTCGGCGGCGCGGAAGGTCGGGCACATGACGCCGCCGGTCGTCTCCTGCGGGCCGCGACAGCCGCCACAGCCGTGACAGAGCTCGACCATCCCCTGCATGCCGTTCTCGTTGGGCCAGTTCAGGGACGTGTCGATGGCGGTCTCGAACTCGTAGTCCGGCGAGAACCGGAGGTTCTCGGTCATGTCGATGTCCCCGCAGACTTGCCCCGGATTCAGGAGCCAGTCGGGGTCGAAGGCGGTCTTGAGCGCGCGGAAGGCGGTCCACAGCTCCTCGCCGTACAGCTTCCGGTTCCACTGGGTCCGCGCGCGACCGTCGCCGTGCTCGCCGGAGATGGACCCGCCGAGGCTGACGACGAGGTCCGAGACCTCGTCGGCGATGCTCGCCATCTGCTCGACCCCCTCGACCATCTTCGTGTTGATGAGCGGGCGGATGTGGAGCACGCCGGGGCCCGCGTGCGCGTAGAAGGACGCGAACGTGTCGTGGTCATCGAGGATGCGCTGGAACTCGCGGCTGTACTCGGGAAGGTGTTCCGGCGGGATGGCGCAGTCCTCGATGAAGGAGAGGTGCTTCGCATCGCTCGTCCGGCCGAGCAGGATCGGTAGACCGGACTTGCGCATCTTCCAGAACTTCTCGCGCGTCTCGGCGTCGTGGGCCTCCATCGCGGTCAGCGCGCGGACGGGGTCGTCGGTCACGTCGGCGGCGTCGTCCGAAGGCGTCGCCACCGTCGACGCGTCGGGGACGCGGTCCGCGATGAGGTCGGCGACGAGCTGGCGGCCCTGTTCGTCGCTGTCGGCGTAGAACTCGATGAGCAGGACCGAGTCCGTCCCCTCCGGGAGCATCCCGACCACGTCCGCGAATTCCGAGGTGTCGCGGGCGAGGTCCAGGAGGACGTCGTCCATCACCTCGACGGCGGCCGGGTCGTGTTCGAGCACTGCGGAGACGTCCTCCATCGCGCTCTGGAGGTCCTCGTAGGTGAGCAGCGCCACGGCCTTCGTCTCGGGGATCGGCTCCAGCGACACCGTCGCCTCGGTAACGACCCCGAGCGTCCCCTCGCTGCCGGCGAGCAGGCGCGCGAGGTTGACGACGCCCTCCTCCCCGTACTCGCCGCGATACTCCGCGAGCAGGCGGTCGAGGTTGTAGCCGGAGACGTTTCGCTTGAGCTCCGGGTAGCGGTCGTCGATGTCGTCGGCCGCGTCGTCGAGGATCCGGACGACCTCGGCCGCGATGCGGGCCTCCAGGTCGACCTCGCCGGGGAAGGCCTCAGGTGCGTCCGACTCCGCCCCGGCGGCGGCCACCGCGGGGTCGACGCGCTCGACGCCCGCCGCACGCTCGCGGAGGTCCTCGACCGCGACCTCGCCGAGCGTTGTCACAGTGCCGTCGGCCAGCACGACCTCTACTTCCTCGACGTAGTGGTCGGTCTTCCCGTAGACGAGCGAGTGCGCGCCCGTCGAGTTGTTACCGATGGCGCCGGCGACGGCGCTTTTGTCCCGCCAGGCCGGATCGGGGGCGAACTTCAGGCCGTGCGGTTCCAGTTCGGCGTTGAGGTCGCCGATGTAGGCGCCGGCGTCGACCGTCGCCCGCTCGGCGTCGGGGTCGACCTCGTCGATGCCGTCCATGTAGCGGGTGAAGTCGAGGACAACGGCCTCGTTGACCGTCTGGCCCGCCAGCGACGTGCCACCGCCCCGCGGGAGGACGGGGATCCCTTCCTCGGCGCAGTAGGAAACCACGTTGGCGACGTCGCGGGTCGACCGCGGGAGGACGACGCCGATGGGCGTCACCTCGTAGGCCGACGCGTCGGTCGCGTATAGCTCTCGCGAGTAGCTGTCGAACCGCACGTCGCCGTCGACGCGCGATTCGAGGGCTGCGGCCAGGTCGGGTCGTTCGACGTCCTCGCTCTGATAGTCGAAATTCCCCGCGGTGGTGGGGTCGGGAGCGGCATCACGATGCGAAGCCATTTGCCTGAAACTCGATCCGTATCCCCAAAAGCACCCGGTACGCGGCGATATCACGAGCTGATATCCGCATTCGGAAAAAATCCGGTGGAGAGCCGCCAGCGGATTGGATCGTGGTGGATAGTTAGGGATCTACGGACGTCGAAATACGAAAACCTTGCGTCGCCGTGTAATTTTTGCTCAAACATGGTTAATTATGATAGTAGATCGCTGTGCTGGTGGTGTGTTACGAAGCGCCACACACACTGCGGTCGAATCGAGTTGTCAGTCAACTGCGGGTGAGAACGAATGAGTGTCGCGGAGATCGTGATGGCGGTCCTCCCGCTGCTGACCATCGCCTATCTGATGGTGGCGCGGTACTGGCCGGCGACGCGAGCCATGCCAATTGCGTGGGGCGTCGCCGTCGCCATCGGCTTCGCCGGCTGGGGGATGTCGTCCACCTGGATCGCCGCCGCGACGATATCCGGCTTCATCACGGCGCTGAATATCCTGTTCATCGTCTTCGGCGCCGTGCTACTACTGTACACGCTCAAGCAGACGAGCGCCTTCGACGCGATCAACGCCGGCTTCGCGTCGATCAGTAACGATCGTCGCGTGCAGGTCGTCCTCCTGGTCTTCCTGATGGGTTCGTTCATCGAGGGCGCGGCCGGCTTCGGGACGCCCGCCGCGGTCGTCGGGCCGCTGCTGGTCGGGCTCGGCTTCCCGCCGCTCGCGGCCGTCGTGGTGGCACTGACCGGGAACCTGATGGCGATCACCTTCGGCGCGGTCGGGACGCCGCTTGTCATCGGCCTCCAGGACGTCTTCCAGGAGTCCGAGACGATCACCAGCGACCTCGCCGGCACCGGCATGAACGTCACCGAGTGGGTCGGAGAGATCGCAGTGTTCGCGGCGACGTACCACGGCATCGTCGGCGTCGCGCTCCCGTTCATCGGCGTCGCGATGATGACGCGCTTCTTCGGTGAGGAGCGTTCGATCAAGCCCGCGCTCGAGGCGCTGCCGCTCTGCCTGTTCGCCTGGGCCGCCTTCACCGTTCCCTACTGGCTTACGGCGTACTTCCTGGGCCCGGTCTTCCCGGGGCTCCTCGGGTCGATGGTCGGCCTCGCGCTCACTGTCGGCGTGTTGAAGCTCGGCTACCTCCACCCCGACGAGGAGTGGGACTTCGGTCCGCGCGACAGCTGGCCCGAACACTGGGTCGGCGACATCGAGCCCGGCGAATCCGGCGTCGGCACGGGCGTCGGTTCCGGCTCGGATTCGGGCGCGACCGTCACCGCTGACGGCGGCGTCGCCCAGCGGATGGGAATCTGGAAGGCGTGGACGCCGTACATCGGTCTCGCTGCGCTGCTCGTCATGACTCGGACGATCGGCCCGCTCACGTCGTTCCTGCAGTCGACGTTAGTCCTCTCGTGGAAGGACATTCTCGGCACCGGGCTCAGTGGGGAGTTCGCCTTCCTCTACCTGCCCGGCGCCGTGTTCCTCGCGATCCACCTCGTCACCATCCCGCTGCACGGGATGAATGGCGAGCAGGTGAAGGACGCCTGGGTCGAGACGGGGAAGAAGGTCGCGCCCGCGACGGTCGCCTTGCTGTTCGCTGTCGGCACGGTCCAGATCATGATCCAGTCCGGCACCGCGACCGGTGGCCAGAGCATGCTGCAGATCCTCTCGGAGGCGACGGCAGATACCGCGGGTGGGGTCTACCCCTTCTTCGCGGCGCTAGTCGGCGCCTTCGGCGCGTTCCTGGCGGGATCGAACACGGTCAGTGACATCCTGTTCGGCACGTTCCAGTACGGCGTCGCCACCGAGCTCGGCGTCTCCCGAACCGTCCTCGTCGCCGCGCAGGCGGTCGGGGGCGCGATCGGGAACCTCATCGCCGTCCACAACGTCGTCGCGGCGCTGGCCGTCGTCGGCCTCGTCGGCGAGGAGGGACGCGTCATCCGGTACGAGCTGATCCCGCTGGCGTACTACGCAACGTTCACGGGACTGCTCGCGCTGCTCTTCTCGTACGTGACGTTCACCGGCGTCTTCTAGGCGGTCCGACGCCGGTCGCACTTTCGACGCGGTGCGGTCCGATTCTTTTGCGGCGAGGTGATCCAGACGAGCCTCCAGAACGGGGTAGTACCGGCCCCAGGGGCCCGGAGCTATCGATGGATCCCGTCGGTTCCGGTCGCAATGCCGGTTTCGCCAACGTCGCCGCCTGGCAAAGGCACATAAAGCCTCGACCGTACTCATCACTCA
The DNA here is from genome assembly GCF_050510935.1 of Halosubterraneus shenae. Lineage (NCBI taxonomy): Archaea > Methanobacteriati > Methanobacteriota > Halobacteria > Halobacteriales > Haloferacaceae > Halosubterraneus > Halosubterraneus shenae. Next base: position 305,988 of record NZ_JBNLVO010000005.1, read on the forward strand.
TGACAGGATCATCGACCTCGGCGTTCGTCGACGCGCTCGACGAGCTCGACGTGTCGCTCTCGCGGACGACGCCCGAGAGCTGCGCCGACGCGGTCGCCGACGCCCTCGCGGGCGAGGCGGTCGGCGTCCCGCTCCACCACGACCTCGACCTCCCGGAGGAGGTCCACACTGACCCCACGAACGGCGACCTGGAATCGGCCGAAACCGGCGTGACGCCGGCCACGTTCGGCATCGCCGAGACGGGCAGCATCTATCTGAAGGCGGATCACCCGGGGACGGAGCCGATCAGCCTCTATCCGTACCGGCACGTCGCCGTCCTGCGCGAGGCCGACCTCGTCCCGGACGTTCCGGCCGCGGTCGACCGCGTCGGCCCGGAACTGCGTGACGGGAACTCGGGGATCATCGCTACGGGACCCAGCGCGACCGCCGACATGGGCGCGCTCGTCGTCGGCGCCCACGGCCCGGGCGAGGTCCACGTCGTCCTCGTCGAGGAGGCGAACGCATGAGCCGATCCGACCGTCAGCAGCGCGCCGCGGAGCTCCGGAAGACGATGGCGGAGGACGGCGACGCCATCGCCCACCACGCGCGGGACCACAACCAGGGTCGGAAGGACGCCGTCGCCGACCTGCCGGAGTACGAGGACCTGAAGAGCCGGGCCCGAGCGAAGAAGGAGGAGGCCATCGAGCGCCTGCCGGAGCTGATCGACCAGTTGCGCGAGAGCGTCGAGGCCAACGGCGGCCACCTGTACGTCGCCGACGACGCCGCCGACGCGAACGACTACATCACGAACGTCGTCGACGAGGGCGAGTCCGTCGTCAAGTCGAAGTCGATGACGACGGAGGAGCTCGACGTCAACGAGGCGCTCGAGGCAGCCGGGTCGGAGGCGATCGAGACGGACCTGGGCGAGTGGGTGGTCCAGCTCGCCGAGGACAAGCCGTCCCACCTTATCGCGCCGGCGATCCACGAGTCGCAGGACGAGATCCGGGAGCTGCTCTACGAGACGTTCGACCCAGACGAGGAGCTCGACACCGCGGAGAAGCTCACCCAGTTCGCTCGCAAGAAGCTCTGGAAGCAGATCCGCGAGGCCGACGTGGGGATGACGGGCGCGAACTTCATCGTCGCGGAGTCCGGGTCGATCATGCTCGTCACCAACGAGGGGAACGCCCGCAAGGTGGCGGTGACGCCGGACACGCACATCGCCGTCGCGGGCGTCGAGAAGATCCTGCCGACCGTCGACGACCTCGAACCGTTCATGCAGCTGCTCGGGCGCTCCGGGACGGGCCAGGACCTGACGGTGTACACCTCGCTGCTGACGCCGCCGGTCGAGAGCCCCGTGCCGGACTTCTCCGCGCCGGACCAGCCGCTCGTTGACGCCGACGCCGGCGAGGACCCCGACCGCGAGTTCCACATGGTGCTCGTCGACAACGGCCGGCTCGCGATGCGCGAGGACGAGCACTTAAAGGAGACACTGTACTGCGTGCGCTGTGGCGCCTGCGCGAACTCCTGTGGCAACTTCCAGAGCGTCGGCGGCCACGAGTTCGGCGGCGAGACGTACACCGGCGGCATCGCCGGCGGCTGGGAGGCCGGCATCGAGGGCCTCGACGTCGCCGACGACTTCAACGACCTCTGTACGGGCTGCTCGCGCTGCAAGCCAGCCTGCCCCGTCGAGATCGACATCCCGTGGATCAACACCGTCGTCCGCGACCGGATCAACCGGAAGAAGGCCGACGAGAGCGACGTCGACTTCCTGCCGGACGGGCTCGTGCCGGACGAGGAACCCGACGGCCTCGACGTCACGAAGCGGCTCGTCGGCAACTTCGAGACGCTGGCGAAGCTCGGGCACAAGACGGCGCCCGTCGCCAACCGCGTCCAGAACACGGGCCCGGTCCGGGCGGCGCTCGAACGCGTCGCCGGCATCGACCGCCGACGCGACCTCCCGGACTTCGCGAACGAGAGCCTCGTCGAGTGGTTCGAGAACCGGGGCGGCGCGCAGGTCGACCGCGAGGACGCCGCCCGCGAGGCGATCCTCTACGCGGACACGAACACGAACTACGTAAACCCCGAGCGCGGGAAGGCCGCGGTTCGCGCGCTCGAGGCCCTCGACGTCCACGTCGAGGTCCCGGACCTGCCGGGCAGTGGTCGCCCGCCGCTCTCGCAGGGGATGATCGACACCGCCGAGCGGAAGGCACACGACCTCTACGGCGCGCTGGCCGAGCAGCTGGACGCCGACCGCGACGTCGTCGTCGTCGAGCCGAGCGACCTCGCGATGTTCCGCGACGAGTACGACAAGTTCCTCGAGCCCGCTGCCTTCGAGCGCCTCTCCGAGTCGAGCTACGACGTGATGGAGTACCTGTTCGGCCTGCTGGAGAACGGCGGAAGCGACGACGAACTCGTGGGCGCTGGCGAGGCCGGGCGCGACGCGGAGCTCGCCTTCCACGCGCACTGCCAGGCACGCACGATCGAGATCGACCAGTACACGACCGAGGTGTTCGACCGCCTCGGCTACGACGTGTTGACCTCGGACACCGAGTGTTGCGGCATGGCCGGCTCCTTCGGGTACAAACAGGAGTACTACGAGCTGAGCGTCGACGTGGGCGAGCCCCTCGTCGAGCAGTTCGGCGACACCGACCGGACGCTCGTCGCACAGGGCACGTCCTGCTCCGAGCAGCTGGACGCGCTGCTCGGCCGGTCCACCCGGCACCCGGTCGAGGTCGTCGCGCCGCCGAAGTGAGCGACGGCCCGAGGTGAACGGGCGAGTTTCTAGCTAGTTCGATGGGCTCCCGGCTCGCCGGACAGGTTATCCGGTCGATCGGCTCGACCACCGAGTCATTCGACCCGATTTTCGGCGTCGAGACCGGGGATCGCTGTCAGACACACGTCGTCCGACACTGAACGCTTAATAGGCGGGCTTGCAAGTGATGTGGTATGGACACGACGCCTGAGGAGATCACGAGCCTCGTTGGTCGCGAGGTCTACTCGAGCAACGGGGTGTTCGTCGGGGAAGTCGAGGACGTGCGACTCGACCTCGACGCGGAAAGCGTGACCGGGCTCGCGCTCTCGGAACTGAACGGGGAACTGTTCCGGGGACGCGTCGCGCCCGGCGAGGGGGCCATCGTGCCCTACCGCTGGGTCCGCGCCGTCGGTGACGTGATCCTCGTCAACGACGTCATCGAGCGGCTGGAGACTGGCGAGGAAGAAGCCGAAGAAGCGGCGGTGTAGCGGCGACCCCTTTTGCGTTGCTGCCGGTCGCGTAGCGACCAGCGAAGGTACCTGTCAGGAGCGGGAGAGCCTGTCAGGAGGGAGAATGAGCCTGTCAGGAGCGGGAGGGCCGGTCAGGACCCGTTGGAGCTCTCGCTGGAGCCCTCGACGCCCATCGCCTCGAACAGCTTCTTGCGAACTGCCTCCTCGGTGAGCTGGAGGAGCGTGTCGCGGTTCTCCTCGCTCGTCTCGATACCCGTGAAGATGCCGAGCGGGATCTCGACGGAGCCCTGCGTGGAGTGGCCCGCAGCGTCGCCCATCTCGTCGAACGCCTCCTGCAGGACGTTTCCGATGTTGATCCGGATGTCCTTCGAACGCGCGGAGAGGTAGATCTTCTCGTCGGCGATCCCGAGGACGGCCGTCGTCGTGATCCCCTCGAGGTTGAGGAGGTGCTGGGCCGCCTGCGCGAGCGCCTCGCGGTCGCGGATGAAGCCCGCGGTCGAGAAGAGGTGGCTCCCCTGCACCTCGCGGTTCTGGATGGCCTCCGCGAGGACGTCAAGCGTCTCGGGGGACATCGACGGCGACTCCACCTGTTCGAGCGTGTCGTGGTTCGCGAACGGGTGGAGGTACGCGGCGGCGGTGAGGTCCGCGGGCGTCGTGTCGCGCTTGAAGTCGAGTGTCTCCGCGCGGATGCCGTACAGGAGCGCGGTGGCGACCGCCTCGGACGGCGAGATGTCGAACTCCTGGAGGTACTTCGTCAGGATCGTCGACGTCGAGGAGACGTTCGTCCGGACGTCGACGAAGCGGGCCTCGACCTCCGTCTCGGCCTCGAAGTGGTCGATGTAGATGTCGATGTCGGCGTCGAACTCGACCTCCGGCTGCCCGGATTTCGCGTGGTCGACGAGCGCGACGGTGTCGTACGACTCGAGCGGCCCGGCCTCCTCCAGCGAGACGAGGTCGATACCGAGCAGGTTGACGAATGCGCGGTTCTCCTGGTGGCCCACGTCGCCCGTGTAGACGATGTCGGCCTCGGTGTCGTACGCGCCGGCGATCGCCTGGAGCGCGCTCGCGGACGCGATGGAGTCCGGGTCGGGGTTGTCGTGAGTAAGGATACCCAGTTTGCCGTCGGTTTCCCGGAGGATGTCGGCCAGCTGGCGCGACTTGTACTCCAGCTCGCCGGTTTCCAGCGAGCGGAGCGCGGAGTCGGCGATGACCGTGGAGGGGTTGATGACGACGTCGGCGCCGAGGTCCCGCAGCTCGTCCTCGCTGACGGGGTCGGAGGCGCGGACGACGACGTAGTGGTCGCCGCCCCGCTCGCGGATCGCCTCGACGGCGTCCTTGTTCGCCTCGACGTCGGACGCGAGGATGAGGATGATGTCGCGGTCGGCGACGACGTCGGCGACGTCGGGGTCCGCGATGTCCTGTACCTGCGCGTTGAGGTCCTGGTCCCGGAGCGCTTCGACGCGACTCTCGTCGCGGTCCAGGATGAGGACGTCTTTGCCTCGCTCCGTCAGATCTTCCGCGACAGCGTGCCCCACGCTCCCACACCCAAGGATCGCATATCGCGTTCGAGAAGACCCACTCGCCCCAGTACTCATAGCTACCCGATTTCCGCACGGCCGACACTTAACAGCCCTGCTTGGGCCTGTTCCTGGCTAGCTTCCGTGAACGCCGACGAACGCGGGTCGTCCCCGGCCCGTGTGCGCCTTTTTGACGCGGGCGCACCCGAAGGGAAACGCCTTTACTACTCACCGCGATACGTGAGAGTGAGGGCCGGTAGCTCAGTCAGGGAGAGCGACGGACTCTTAATCCGTCGGTCGGGGGTTCAACTCCCTCCCGGCCCGTGCAGTAAACCGCCGAGCGACAGCTCGGCGGTGCGGGAACCGGCAGGGAGGAGTTGAACCCGGGAAGACGCAGCCCGCGCAACGGAGTGAGCAGGAACGTCTTCGCTCGGTTCAACTCCCTCCCGGCCCGTTTTCTGCCGCGAGCAACGTCGCGAGCGGCGGCTTTGGGTACGGACCAGTCGCCTCGAAGCCGAGTAATCTCCCTCGGATCCACCCATACGTATTCAAGCCCGCCCCGGCATTAGTACGCCGATGGACCGCATCCGAGACCGGACCCTCGCTGGCGTCTCGTTCGTCGCGGTTGGCGTGATCCTGCTCCTCGGCTTCGTCACCGCGGAATCGCAGTTCCCCGGGTACAGCACGTCGACGCAGACGATCAGCGCGCTCGGGTCGGCCCGGGGAACGCCGGCGTCGCGAGCCGTGTTCAACGGCGCGATGGTCCTGAGTGGCGGGGTGACGCTGGTCGCCGCCTACGGTCTCCACGGCGTCTACGGGCGACGAGGACTCACAGCACTCGTGGCGGTAACCGGCCTCGGTGGGCTGGTTGGCGTCGGCGTCTTTCCAGCCGAGACCGGTCTCCCGCACTTCCTCGCCGCGGTGATCGCCTTCGGGGGGATCGGGGTGTCGGCGCTCGTCGTCGCGGCGACGGTCCGCGGACCGTTCCGGTACCTGTCCGCCGGGCTGGGCGTCCTCGAACTGCTCGCGTTCGTGGCCTTCGTGACGATCGGCGAAGCGACGCCGCTCGGTATCGGCGGCCTCGAGCGCTGGGTGGCGTACCTGGGGATCGCCTGGGCGACGGCGTTCGGTGGGTTTCTGCTCCCCCGGGACACGACGGCTACCTGAATTCGCTTTTTAAAAGACCTCACCGACGGCCGGTGGCACAGGCGTTCGACTGGGCGTGCCGCTCGCCGCCGCGCCTCACGAGTCCGGAATCGCCGCCCCACAATCCGGGCACTCGTCGTCCGCGGTCGTCAGCGGCAGGTCACACGACGGGCAGAACACCCGGTCACAGCTCTGGTCGCCCATACCCGTCGTTCGGCGTGTGAGTAGTTGACAGTTTCGGCGGTCGCGACAGGACGAACCGAGCGTCGGCGCGCTACTCCGTCGCCAGCGCCTCCTCCTTCAGCCGCCGGCCGCGCTCGGAGGACACGGTCAGCTCCGGCACCGGCGTCGGCTCGTTCTCCTCGTCGATGGCGACGAAGACGAACGTCGACTCGGTGGTCTGCTCGATCTCGCCGCTTCGCGGCTGCTCGCGGAACGCCCGCAGGCGAACGCGCAGGCTCGTGCGCCCCGTGTCGTAGACGTACGCCCGGATCACCGCCGTATCGCCGACGGGGACGGGGCGCTTGAAGTCCATCCCCTCGATGTTGGCGGTGACGCACGTCTCTCCGGCCATGCGCATTGCGGACATGGCGCCAACTTCGTCCATCCACTTCATGATGTTGCCCCCGTGCGCGTTGCCGTAGTTGTTGGTGTGGTTCGGCTGGATCCGCGAGCGGTTCTCCAGATACGTCTCCATCAGGTCGACCATGGAGGCACCTCACGGCCGCGGTGCTTGAGGCTTTGCGCAGGGCGCTCGGTCTCGGAATGCCGGCGCGGGCGATGGCTTCGAACCGAAACCGCTTTTCAGTGCCCACCCACCGGTAGGAACGTGACCGACGGCGACTCCCGGTTGCAGTTCTACGCGCTCTACCTGACCCGGTTCGCGGAGGGGTTCGGGTTCATCACGCTGCTGACGCTGCTCCCGACCTACATCAACAATCTCGACCCGCAAGCGACGACCGTTCTCGGCATCACGATCAGCGCCGGGTTCATCATCGGGATGTACACCACCGGCTTCACGCTGGCCCAGACCGCCGCGGTCGTCCCGCTCGCGTGGGCCGGCGACCGGTTCGACAAGCGGACGATGCTGCTCGGCACGCTCGCGCTCGGCGCCGGCGTGTACGCCTTATTCCCCGTCGTCGACTCCTCCGCCTCCTTCGTCGCGATCCGCGCGCTCCAGGGCGTCGCCGTCACCGGCGCGGGGTTGATGAGCCTCTCGCTGGTCGGCCAGATCGCGCCCGTCGGCACCCGCGCAAAGGCCATCGGCCGGGCGAACGCCGCCGCCTTCGCCGCCTCCATCGTTGGCTCGCTGTCGGCCGGCGCGATCTACGACGCCGTCGGCTTCGGCCCCATCTTCTCGATCATCGTCGTCCTCATGGTCGTCGCCTGGGCCGGGCTGTACGTCTTCCTCGAGCCGGACGAGACGCGCGTCGAGGGGTTCCCCTTCACCGACCTCGCCGTCAATCGGAAGCTGATCACGATCTCCAGCTTCCGCTTCCAGTACGCTTTCGCCGTCACGATGGTCCGGACGTGGATCCCCATCTACGCCGGCACGGAGATGGCCGCCGGCGGGCTCGACGTCGCCGCCCTCGCGGTCGCCGTCACCGTAACGGCCGAGAAGGGCACGAACATGGTCGGCCAGCTGTTCACCGGCCGCCTCTCCGACAGCTTCGGCCGCGCTCTGTTCGTCTTCGCGGGGGGCGGGAGCTACGGGCTCATCTCGCTCGCGATCCCGTTCGCGCCCGAGATCGGCGCCATCATCGGCGCGCCGGCGTCGCTGCCGTTGCTCGGCGCGACGCCGCCCGCGTACCTCCCGCTCGTGATACTCTCCGGGCTCCTCGGCGTCGTCGATTCCTTCCGCGAGCCCGCGAGCATGGCGCTGTTCGCGGACGAGGGCACCGACGAGGGGGGCGTCGCCTCCAGCTTCGGCATCCGCGAGCTCGTCTGGCGGCCCGGCTCCGTCGCCGCGCCGCTGATGGCCGGCTGGCTAATGGTCGAAGTGAGCATGGCCTCGGTGTTCTTCGTCGGCGGCGCGTTCGCGATCACCGGCGCGCTGGCGTTCCTCGGGATCCTCGCTCGCGATTACGGAAAAGAAGCGCTGACGGCGTGGTGATCGGCCTGGCGATCGGCGCCGGCGACCGTCGCTACGGTCTAACGGGCCGAGTTACTCCTTCTCGAGCATCGCGTCGTAGTGAGCGCCGTCCGTCCCGCCGCGCTTGACCTCGCGTACTGCCCACGAAGTTTCGGCGGCGGCCTCGCGCAGCCGGTCGGGTGAGAACAGCCGAAAGTGGAGCACCGGGTCCGCGTCGCCGTCGTACTCGAACCAGTTCACGCGGTGCGCGAGGCCCGTCGGCTCGTCCGCCCTGTAGCCCAGCATCGCCTCGCCGTCGCCGCGGGTCGGGTCGTAGCAGTCGACGATTGCCGTCGCGTCCGCCGTCGTCACGTGCGCGAGGTCCCCGAGAAACGCCTCGACGCCGGCGAGCGACCCCGCGAGACCGAGCTGGGTGCCGTGCGCGAGCGCCGACGCGAAGCGGTCCGCCGGGAACAGCTCGCGGAGCGTATACATGTCCCCCTCCCTGGCGTCGTCGACGCCGCGATCGCGCATCGTCTCGACCAGCGCCGGGCTCGGATCGACGGCGACCGTCTCGAACTGCTCCTGGAAGTACAGCGCGTGTCGCCCGGCGCCGGCACCGAGATCGACGAGTGGCCCCTCGAGTCGCTCGGCGAACCAGCGGTGATCCGCACTCGTCTCGGGGTCGAACTCGGTGAAGTAGAACTGCTCGATCGGGTGTTCGCGGCGCTCGGAACCGTCGACCTGGTAGAGCGGTTCCGCCAGGTCGCCGCGGTGGTGATCGCGAATGGCTCGTCCGAAGGCGTCGGGATGGTCGGCAGCCATGGCTGCAGGTGACAGCCTGTCGGAAAAAGTGTATGTGAGAGTCGGTACCAGTCAACAACGACGGCAGTACGGTGGACCTGCGACCGGCGTAGTGACGGGAAATCCCGGACCGCAGCGACCGCTTACGCCTCGAAGCCCTGCTCCGCGAGGGCTTCCTCGAGGACGGACAGCAGGAACTCGACGTTCTGCGAGCGCGCGGAGTGACCCATGCAGCCGATGCGCCAGATGTCGCCGGAGAGCGCACCGAGGCCGGCGGCGATCTCCAGGTCGTACTCGTTCAGCAGGTAGTCGATAACCGCACCGTCGTCGACGCCGTCCGGGACCTGCACCGCGTTGAGGCTGGGGAGCCAGTACTCGTCAGGCGCGTTCATCTCGAGGCCCATCTCCTGCAGGCCGGCCTTCAGGTCGCCCGCGACGTCGCGGTGGCGGGCCCAGCGCTGCTCGATGCCCTCCTCGGCGACGAGCCGGAGCGCTTCGCGGAGCGCGTAGACGTTCGAGACGGGCGCCGTGTGGTGGTAGGCACGCTCGTCGCCCCAGTACCCTTCCAGTAGCGAGAGGTCGAGGTACCACGAGCGCGGATCCTCCTCGCGGTCGAGGACCTTGTCCATCGCGCGGTCGTTGAGCGTCAGCGGGCTCGCGCCCGGCGGGCAGGAGAGACACTTCTGGGGGCCGGAGTAGGCGACGTCGACGTCCCAGTCGTCGACGCGGAGCTCCACGCCGCCGAGCGAGGTGACGGTGTCCGCGATGACGTACGCGTCGTGGGCGTGCGCGATGGACGTGAGCTCGTCGACGTTCGGCTGGAGGACGCCGGTCGACGTCTCCGCGTGGACGAAGCCGAAGACGTCCGGCTGGTACTGCTCGAAGGCGGCCTCGACGTCGGCCGGGTTCAGGGGCTCGCCCCACGGCGCCGACACCTCGACGACCTCGCCGCCGGCGCGGCGCGCCATCGACGCCATCCGGCCGCCGAAGTAGCCGTTCGTCGGGACGAGCATCGTGTCGCCCGGCTCGACCACGTTGCCGATGGCGGCCTCCATCGCCGCCGACCCGGTGCCGGAGACGGGGATGGTCCACTGGTTGTCCGTGCGGAACGTGTACCGCAGGAGCTCCTGCGTCTCGTCCATGATCTCGACGAAGGAGGGGTCGAGGTGGCCGACCAGCGGCGTGCTCATCGCTTTCAGTACGCGGGGGTGCGCCTCGCTCGGACCCGGCCCCATCAGGGTCCGGTCCGGCGGCGTCAGCTCGCCAACGTCGGGTGCGTCGCTCATGGACGTGAGTTGCGGTGGGAGGCCAAAAACGCGGCGATAGCGGGTTCAGGCCGTCGATCCCGTGTGAAGGGCTCCCGTGACAGCGGAGATATTTTCGGCCCGAAGGGTGAGTAAACTCGGGGACCTGCCGCCGTCCGCTTACTCGCCGACGAAGTCGGGTTCGATGCGCTTCTCGTCGCGTTCGCGTTCGAGGTGGTCGAGGAAGTCCTCGAGGTCGACGTCGTCGGCCTCCGCCTCGAAGCGGTCGCGGACGGAGACGGTGCCGGCGTCCTCCTCGTCGTCACCGACGATGAGCATGTACGGGAGGCGGTCGTCGTGCGCCTCGCGGATCTTGCGGCCGACCGTCCAGTCGCGGTCCTCGACTTCAACGCGGAAGCCCGCGTCGTCGAGCTCGTTCTTGACGCGGTGGGCGTAGCCGAGGTTGTCGTCGGAGACGGGGAGCACGCGGACCTGCTCCGGCGCGAGCCACGTCGGGAAGTTGCCGTTGAAGTGCTCGATGAGCACCATGAAGAAGCGCTCGTAGCTGCCGTAGAGCGCCCGGTGGATCATGACGGGCTGGTGGTCCTCGTTGTCCTCGCCCGTGTACGTCAGGTCGAACCTGTCGGGCATGTTGAAGTCGAGCTGGACCGTCGGGCCGTCCCACGTGCGACCGAGGGCGTCCTCGAAGCTGAAGTCGATCTTCGGGCCGTAGAAGGCGCCGTCGCCGGGCTCGAGGTCGTAGTCGTACCCCCCCGAGTCGAGCACCTCGCGGAGCTGGTCCTCGGCGGACTCCCAGATCTCGTCGCTGCCGACGGACTTCTCCGGGCGGGTCGCCAGCGCGACCTCGACCTCGAGGTCGAACGTCTCGATGACCTCGAAGATCATGTCCATCACCTGGCGAACTTCCCCCTCGATCTGGTCCTGCTGGACGAACAGGTGCCCGTCGTCGATGGTGAACGCCCAGACGCGGGAGAGCCCGGAGAGCTCGCCGCGCTGCTCCTTCCGGTACACCTTCCCGTTCTCGAAGTAGCGCTGGGGGAGCTCCCGATAGGACCACGACTTCTGGTCGAAGATGGTGGCGTGGCCGGGGCAGTTCATCGGCTTGAGGCCGTACTCCTCGTCGTTGACGTCGAGGAGGAACATGTCGTCCTGGTAGTTGTCGTAGTGGCCGGACTGCTTCCACAGCTCCGTCCGGAACAGGTGCGGCGTTTCCACCTGCTCGTAGCCCGCGTCCTCGTTGAGCTCGTTGACGAACCCCTCCAGCTCGCTGAGCACCGTCTTGCCGTTGGGGTGATACAGCGGGAGCCCGGGACCCGTCACCGTCGGGATGGAGAACAGGTCCATCTCCTGGCCGAGCTTGCGGTGGTCGCGCTCCTTGGCCTCCTCGCGCATCTCGAGGAACTCCTCGAGGTCGGACTCGGATTCGAAGGCGGTCCCCGTGACGCGCGTGAGCTGCTGATTGTCCTCGTCGCCGCGCCAGTACGACGCGGAGATGTTGAGCAGCTCGACGGCGCCGATCTCGCCGGTCGAGTCGACGTGGGGGCCCTGACAGAGGTCCTGCCAGGCGTCCTGCTTATAAAACGTGACCGTCTCCTCGCCAGCGGCCTCCTCCGCGAGGATCTCCCGTTTGAACTCGTTGTCCGCGTAGATCTCCTCCGCCTCCTCGCGGTCGCGCTCGACGCGCTCGATGTCGTAGTCGGCCTCGATGATCGACTCCATCTCCGCCTCGATGGCCTCGAGGTCGTCCTCGTCGAGGTCGACGTCCGCGACGTCGTAGTAGAAGCCCTCCTCCGTCGGCGGGCCGATGGTGAGCTCCGCCTCGGGGTACTCGCGCTGGAGCGCCTGGGCGAAGACGTGGGCTGCCGAGTGGCGCAGCACCTGCAGATACTCGTCGGACTGGTCGGTCACGATCTCGATCTCGGCGCCGTCGTACACCTCGTCGTGCTTCGAGACGAGCTCGCCGTCGAGTTTGCCCGCAACCGTGTCGCGTCCGAGCCCCGGGCCGATCTCGTAGGCCACGTCCTCGACTGTCGACCCCTCCGGCACGGTTATCGCTGATCCGTCCGGAAGGACGACCGTCACGTCGGCCTGGGAGTCGCTTTCGCTCATACAACGGACAAACCAGACGAGGGGTTTAAGGGTTATTGGACGCCGTCACGACGATACACACCCCCGAAACGACTTTGCGCGCTTCGGTCCGAAACGACCGGTTACTGTGACGACGAGCTGCTCGGCAGCACGGCCGTCGATATCCAGAAGTCGGTGAGCGTCTCGATCCGGTCCGCGAACTCCTCGGGATCGACCGGTTTGATCAGACACGCGTTCGCGTGCTGCTCGTACGCCTCCTCGAGGTCGGCCGTCGCCTGGGAGCTGGTGAGGACGACGACCGGAAGCTGTCGTAGTTCCGGTGTGGATTTGATCTCCCGCAGCACGTCGTGTCCGCTGGTGGCCGGGAGGTTGAGGTCGAGAAGCACGATCTCGGGCATCGGGGCGTCCGCGTACTCGCCACGTTGGTTCAGCCAATCGAGCGCGTCGCTCCCGGTGCGGGCCGTGTGTAGCGTTCCCGGCAGGTCGCGTTCGTCGAAGGCTCGCTCGACCAGCGTGACGTCCCCGCTGTTGTCCTCGACGAGCAACACGTCGACCGCCGCTGTCGGTCCATCCTCACTCATCACTGGGCGTCGCTCCTGGGCAGCGTGAAGTGGAACGTCGATCCCGTGCCGGGTTCGGACTCGACCCAGATGTCCCCGCCGTGATTCTCGACGATCTCCTGACACAGCGAGAGTCCGATGCCCGTACCCGTGTACTCATCATCGTGATGCAGTCGCTTGAAGACTTCAAAGATCCGGTCCGCTCTCCCCGGATCGATGCCGATGCCGTCGTCGGCGACGGTGAACTCCCAGCACTGGGCCCGTTTTCGGGCGTCGACTTCGACCGCAGGGTCCGCCTCGTTGTACTTGATCCCGTTCGAGACGAGGTTCCGGAACAGCTGCTCGAGCTGATCGCGGTCGGCCCGGACCGTCGGCAACGACTCGGCGGAGACGGTCGCGTCGGTCTTCTCGATCCGCGCCTGGAGGTCGTCGCGGGTGCGGTCGAGGACGGCGCCGGTGTCGACCCGCTCGAGTTCGCCCTCCGACTGCTCGACGCGAGAATACGCGAGCAGGTCGTCGACCATCTCCCGCATGCGCTCGGCGCCGTCGACGGCGAAGTCGACGTACTCGTGAGCGGTTTCGTCGAGGTCGTCGCCGTACTGGTCATCGAGCAGTTGCAGGTAGCTCGACACCATCCGCAGCGGCTCCTGCAGGTCGTGGGAGGCCGCGTAGGCGAACTGCTTCAGGCGGTCGTTCGACTGCTGGAGCTGGTCGATCGTTTTCTCGAGATCCGCTTTGTGCTGGCGACGTTCGAGCTCGTAGCCGATGCACTGGCTCATGAGGTCCAGGAACGCCAGCTCGCCCTCCGTGAACGGCTCCGTCCGGACCTTCGTGTCGACGAAGAAGATGCTCCCGTACGTCGCCCCGTCGACCGAGACGGGGATCCCGGCATACGCCTCCAGGTCGTCGACGGCGAGGGACGGCGATTCACGGGGCGGCGGACCAGCACTCCCTGTTTCAACAGCCGACTCGACATCGACAGTACAGAAGGGCTCGCCGGTGTCGACGACGCGGCGGCAGTAGTCGTCCGGCAGCGCCGAAACCGTCGGTTCGTCGAATTCGGGATGCATGCTGTTCAGCTGCTCGACGACGAAGGAATCGCCTGTCTCCCGGTTGAGCGCCCCGATCGGTAAGTCGAGGTGCCGGCGACCCACCTCCAGCAGCCGGTCGATCTTCTCGTCGGTCGTGAGGTCGCTGTTCGCGGTGATCTCGTAGAGCTCTCGTTGCGACTGCTTGTGCTCGCGGCGCTCGATCTCGTAGCTCACCCACTGGCCCATCAGATCGAGGAACGTCCGCTGTGCGTCCGTGAAGGGTCGTTCACGTGGATCCTCGCTGGCGAACCAGAGCGTGCCGTACGGCGTCGACCCGCTGGTCACCCTCGTGCCGAAGTAGCTCGTCAACCCGAGCTTCCGGTGGATCCGGTCGTCCTCCCATTTCGTCCCGCGGACGTCGACCCGACAGACCGGGGAGTTCTCCAGCATCGTCTGCCGACAGAAGCAGCCCTCGTCCGGATCCGTCCACAGCGGTTTGTCCTCCGGGCTGACGTCGAGCCCGACGCCCGTCTCCAGCCGGAACTCGCCGTCCCACGAGGGGAGGTGGTTCAGCCCCGCCATTTCGAGGTCGAACCGCTCGCAACCCAGTTCGAGTAGCTGCTCGACCTTCTCCCCGAACGAGAGCGTCGCGTCGGAGGTGATCTCGTAGCTCTTGCGGAGATACTCCTCCCGGCGGCGGCGCTCCAGCTCGTACCCGACCCACTGGCCCATCAGGTCGAGGAACGTGCGCTCGGCTTCGGTGAATCCGGAGTTCCGTGGCTCCGAGGAGACGAAGAACAGCGTCCGGTCGAGGTCGTCGTCGAGGCCGATCCGGGTGCCGAGATACGAGTTCACGCCGAACTCCTCGTAGGCGAGCGAGCCCTCGAAGCCGTCTTCGAGCGGATCCGCGATACCGGTCGTCTGCCCCTCGGCGGTGTGGACCCGACAGTACGTCTCCGAGAGCGCAACCTCCGTATCCGGCTGAAGGTGCGTGTGGTCAGTACTGACTCGCTCGACGATGAACCGGTCGGTCTCTCGGTCGATACGGGCCATGCCGCCGAGGTCGAGGTCGAAGCGCTCGCAGCCGAACTCGAAGAGATCCTGGATCTTCTCCTCGAAGGTCCGCTCAGTATCGGCAGCGATCTCGTAGAGCCGGCGCTGGTCCTGCTCGTGTCGTCGGTGTTCGAGCTCGTACTTGACCCACTGGCCCATCAGCTGCAGGAACTCGCGTTCGTCCTCGGTGAAGCCGCGCGTCCGCGGTTCGTCGGTCACGAAAAAGAACGTTCGATTCGTGGCGCCGTCGACTTCGATGGCCGTACCCAGATACGCCTGGAGTCCGTACTCCTGATACATCGTGACGTCGTCGTAGTCCGCGGACTCGGGGTCATCGATACTCGCTGGGGTGTCGACCGAGGTAGCCGCACGGCAGTACGTCTCCGAGAGCGGGAGCTGGAGGCCGGCCTCCATGTGTTCGTGGTCACCGCTCACGTACTCGAGCTCGAACCGGTCCGCGTCGGCGTCGATCCTGGCCATCCCGCCGAGGTCGACGTCGAATCGATCACAGCCCAGTTCGAACAGTGCCTGGAGCTTCTCCTCGAAGTCCCGGTCCGGATCCGCGGTGATCTCGTTTTGCTCCCGCAGGGACTCCGTATGTTCCTTCAGCTCAACTTTCGCCTCGGTTCGTTCGCGGAGCGTCCCCAGCATGCGCTCGACCTCCTTTTCGGGGTTATCCGGACCGAAGAACTCCCCGGGCGGCGTGTAGTAGACGTTGTGGGAGACGACGTTGTCGCGAATGAGCATCGGATGCGTCCTGACGACGTCCCGAATCACGGCCGGCGGAAACCGGGTTTCGTCATACTGACACACGGCGACGATGTCCCCGTCCGAGAACAGCTCGTTGACCCGGCCCTCGTACTCGACGAGGTCCTCGACCGCGGGGTCCTCCCCGAACACCCAGGTCATCTCGGCGGCGACGCGGAGCGACTCGTAGTCGGCCGTCGCGTCCGCGATGGCCTCCTCCAGGAAGGCGATCATGTCGTCGGGATCGAAGGACCCGTCCTCGAGGTAGGTCTCGCCGGTCGTGTGAATCGATAGAGCGCCGGACTCGATGGCGGCCTCGGCGTCGACGCCGCCGGCCTGCAGCTCCGCGACGATCTCGGCCCGAGAGTGGTCGTCGGCGACGTACATGCACCGCTCGTTCCGGTCGAGACCCTGTCGCACGAACGGCACGACGCTGCCGAACTGCTCCTCCCGGTCCTCGTGTACCAGCGCGAAGTGGTCGTGCGCGTGGTCGTGCCCGTCGAGGGGCTCGACCGGCCCCTGAAACGCCGAACTGCGACGGAGGGCTTCGAGCCCGCTTCCCGGACCGTAGTCGCCGCCGTCCGACAATCCGTCCACCTGCTGACTCATTACGGGGGCAAACAGGCTCAAAGCGCTTAAAGCTGCGCGTCGCGACTGAACCTCTCGCGAGCACCGAACGCAAGACCGCTGACGACTGTTCGGCGTCGACGACGCGACATCGGACCACGAACTGCCGCAATCGAAACCGCTGGATCCGCTGCCGTCGACGCCGCCTCGACACCGCCGCTTGCAACTGCCACAGCGGACCGCGACCGGTGCTTCCGGCCGTCCGCGGATCCGACCGACCGCAACGGTTAGGCGTCCCGACTCCCGACCCCTACGCAGTGGACGACATCGTCGAGTGGCTCCGCGACCGCCCCTACTACGAGGGGCAGATCGCCGACCATCGCCGGATCCCCGGCCAGGAGCCGGAGTTCGCGGACGTCGACCTCAAGCCCCGCATGGTGAAGACGCTCGACGAGCAGGGCGTCGACCGCCTTTACCGACACCAGGCCGAGGCCATCGAGGCGGTGCGCGACGGCGACGACGTCGTCATCGCGACGGCGACGGCCAGCGGGAAGTCGCTGGCGTACACGGTCCCCGCCTTCGAGAACGCGATGGACCACGGCGGCCGGACGCTGTACGTCGGCCCCCAGAACGCCCTCGTCGAGGACCAGGCGGAGACGCTCTCCGAACTCGCCCGGGGGCTCGGCTTCGGCTCGCGCGTCTCCGTCGACCAGTATACCGGCCGACAGTCCCGAAGCGAGAAGCGCGACGTCCGCGACCGGCGGCCGACGGTCCTCCTCTCGAATCCGGACATGGTCCATTACGGGCTGCTCCCGCACGGCTACAACCTCTGGGAGTGGTTCTTCTCCTCGCTCGAGCTGGTCGTCATCGACGAGGTACACAGCTACCGCGGCGTCTTCGGCTCGCAGGTCGCGCTGACGATGCGCCGACTCAATCGCATGTGCGAGCGCTTCGGCGCCGACCCGCAGTTCGTCTGCTGCTCGGCGACCATCGGCAACCCGGTCGACCACGCGGCGACGGTCACCGGCCGCGACCCGGACGGCTTCACCCTCGTCGACGAGGACACCTCGGGCCACGGCCCCCGTGACTGGGTGCTGTGGAACCCGCCGGAGTACGACGACGACTGGCAGGAGCGGGGGAGCGGCCGACGCAAGTCGAGCCACACAGAGACGAAGCGGCTCTTCACCGACCTCGTCACGAAGGGGCTCCAGACGCTCACCTTCACGCGGGCCCGCCAGACCGCCGAGCAGTACGCGACCGACAGCGCGACCGAACTTCGGGAGCGCGGTGAGGGCGACCTCGCCGGCAAGGTCGGCGCCTACCAGGCCGCGCTGAAGCCGGCAAAGCGCCGCGAGCTGGAGGACCGCCTCCACTCGGGGGACCTCCGGGGCGTCTGGTCGACGAACGCCCTCGAGCTCGGCGTCGACGTCGGCGGCCTCGACGCGGTGCTGATGGACGGCTACCCCGGAACGCGCATGTCGGCGTTCCAGCAGGCCGGACGCGCGGGGCGCGGCGACGACCCCGCCCTGGTGATGATGGTCGGCGGCGAGGACCAGCTCGACCAGTACCTCATGGCGAATCCCGAGGACGTCTTCGAGGCGCCGCCGGAGGACGCCATCTGTGACCCGGAGAACGACCAGCTGCTCCCGCGCCACGTCGCCTGCGCCGCCAACGAGAACTGGCTCTCCGAGGACGACGAGGCTCACTTCGGCGAGCCCTTCTCGGACGTCGTTTCGCGGTTCGCGGACGCCGGCGTCTTAAAAAGGCGGGAGACGGACGACGGCCCCCGCTGGACGTTCAACGGCGACGGCAGCCCGCAACACGACATGAACCTGCGGACGGCCGAGGAGCGGGAGATCAGCCTAATCGACCAGTCGAGCAACGAGACGATCGCGACGCTCGGCTTCTCGGACGCGCTCCGGGACGCGCACCCGGGGGCGATCTACCACCAGCAGGGGCGAACCTACGAGGTCGTCGACCTCGACCTCGACCGCGACACAGCGCGACTCCAGCAGTCCTGGGCCGACTACTACACGCAGATCCTGTCGGAGAAGGACGTCGTCGTCAACGAGGACCTGAAGACGGAGCCACTCTCGGCGCGCCCGGACACGACCGTCCGCTTCGCGGACGTCACCGTCACGGAGCAGATCACCGGCTACGAGCGGAAGGACTCGAAGACGGGCGAGACGCTCGGGACCTCGACGCTGGACCTGCCGGAGACGACGCTCCGGACGAAGTCCCTCTACTTCCCGGTCCCCGAGGACGTGGAGTTCACGATGCGCGAGGCGGCGGGCGAGTACGGCTTCAACGGCGGCATCCACGCCGCCGAGCACGGGATCATCTCCCTGTTCCCGTTCCACCTGCTCTGTGACCGCGCGGACGTCGGCGGCCTCTCGACGCCGTATCACGCCCACACCGACTCGGCCGCCGTCTTCATCTACGACGGCTACCCGGGCGGCGTCGGCCTCACGCGGCGCGGCCACGCGCGAGTCGAAGAGCTGTTCGAGCGGACGGCGACGCTCATCGACGGCTGTGACTGCGCTGACGGCTGTCCGGCCTGTGTGCAGTCGCCCCACTGCGGGAACGCGAACGACCCCCTGGCGAAAGCGCCGGCAGTCCAGCTGCTCGAAGCGTTGCTTGGTGACGAATAGCAAGGGTAGAGCGGCTCACACGTTCGGCCGGGGATTATAAGAAGGCCAGCGCCAAAGGGCCACCACATGCAAACGCGTCGTCAACTGATCGGTGCGCTGGCCGGAACCGGAGTTATCGCGACGAGTGGCTGTCTGGGTATCCTCACCGGCGAGGAGGCCTACGAGGCGTCCGCGTCGCCCGTTCGGGCGAGCGACGACGCGAGCCAGGAGACGGGCTACGAGCTGAAAGGCGTCGAGTCCCAGGAGATCGAGGAGACGCGCGAGATCGCCGGGCAGGAGCGCACGGTCGTCGCGACAAACTGGATCGCCACCTACGAGAAGACGCTCGACCACCCGATCCTCGGCGAGACGGAGACCGGCGTCTTCGCGGCCGTGTCGACGCCGGCCTTCGAGATCGCGGGCCAGACGCTGAGCCCGGTCAAGGACTACAGCAACAAGAAGCTCGTCACACTCCTCGCCTCCCAGTACGAGCAGCTGGAGGTCAACGAGGAGGTCGCGACGAACAGCCGGTCGACGCTCGGCACGAGCGTCGAGATCTCGAAGTTCGACGCGACGGCGACGTTCAACGGCCAGGAGATCGACATCTTCGTCCACGTCGGCTCGCTGAAGGACGGCGAGGACTTCGTCATCCCCGTCGGCATCTACCCGCAGCAGCGCGAGGACGAGGAGGAACCCAACATCGTGACGCTCATCGAGTCGCTCGAGCATCCGGCGGCAACGCCGACCGAATCGTAACAACGACAGCGAGACCGCTCGGAACGGGCTGCTGCTTTCCGGAGGATCCGGCGAAGGCCGACCGATTCACCGCCGCTTCGGAAGTTCCAGCGTATTTAAACCCGGATCCACCATAGAATATTTATAAACGGAGCCGGTATGTGAGCGTGGAGACGCAGTAATGGCTACTGGCACTGTAGACTTCTTCAACGACACTGGCGGCTACGGCTTCATAGAAACCGACGAGTCCGACGAGGACGTGTTCTTCCACATGGAAGACATCGGCGGCCCCGACCTCGAGGAGGGGCAGGAAGTCGAGTTCGAGATCGAACAGGCAGACAAGGGTCCGCGCGCGAAGAACCTCGAGCGCCTGTAAGAGACCCCCCTGACGAGGCGACGCTGACCTCGCGGGGATCGCTGCCGGTGTCGTCGTTCCGGTGACGATCCGCTCGCGGACGGCTCGCGTCCGGGCGACCGCGTCGCTGCGGCGCCCGTTTGTATTTTTCGACGACGTCGACCCGATAGTCACCCGTCCGCCGGCGGCGACTGCGATGACAACGTCGGCGATAGCGACGCCGATAGCGACGCCGATAGCATCTGCGATATCGCCGGCCTCGACGCGCGAGGGACGCTAGCCGCGACGCCGAATCGGCGAACGTGACCGGGTCGCCGCCCACGACGGTAACTATTTATCCTGAAGGTCGCAACCGCTCGGGCATGCCATACAGCTACGAGCCGCACCACTTCGAGGATTTCACCGTCGGACAGGAGTTCGAGAGCGTCGGGCGAACCGTCACGGAGTCGGACGTCACCTTCCACTCGATGTTCACGGGCGACTGGACGGAGCTGCACTCCAATAGCGAGTACGCCGAGGACGGCGCGTACGGCGAGCGCGTCGTCCACGGCCCGATGACGTTCACGCTCGCGACGGGGTTCGTCTACCGGTGCGGGTTCCTCGAACGGACGGTCCGCGCGTTCCTCGGGATGGACTACATGGAGATACCGGCACCCGTGACCATCGGCGACACCGTCTCACTCGACATGGAAGTCACCGAGAAGAAGGAGCTCTCCTCCGACCCGACCGCCGGCATCGTCGTCATCGACACCGAAATGCGAAACCAGGAGGACGAGACCGTCTTCGAGGGCGACATGAAGTTCATGATCGAGCGCGAGTCCTGACCGACTGCGACGCTCGCACTGCCAAACTCCCGTTTCTCCCGAACCCGACTTATAAATGGCGTGTCGTGGTACCAGGCAGCATGAAGACCGAGCATCGCGTCGTCGTCGGCGACGCGCGCTCGCTCGACGGCCTCGCCGACGATAGCGTCGAGCTGGTCGTCACCTCGCCGCCGTACCCGATGATCGAGATGTGGGACGACCTGTTCGCCGACCTCGACCCCGAGATCGGCGCCCTCCTCGACGCTGCAGAGGGACGAGCCGCGTTCGACGCGATGCACGAACAGCTCGACCGCGTCTGGGCGGAGGTCGAGCGCGTCCTCGTCGACGGCGGCATCGCCTGCGTCAACGTCGGCGACGCGACGCGAAAGGTCGGTGAGAGCTTCCGCGTCTATCAGAACCACTCGCGGATCGTCGACCGCTTCGAGGCGCTCGGCTTCGAGCCGCTCCCCGAGATCCTCTGGCGGAAGCCGGCCAACGCCGGCGCGAAGTTCATGGGCAGCGGCATGCTGCCGCCGAACGCCTACGTCACGCTCGAACACGAGTACGTCCTCGTGTTCCGGAACGGTACGGAGCATCGGACGTTCGAATCCGGCAGCGAGCGGCGCTACAACTCGGCGTTCCTCTGGGAGGAGCGCAACCGCTGGTTCAGCGACCTCTGGACCGACGTCCGCGGCGACCGCCAGACGCTCGACGCGGCGGCCCCGCGCGAGCGCTCGGCAGCATTCCCGTTCGCCATCCCGTACCGCCTGATCAACATGTACAGCGTCTACGGCGACACCGTCCTCGACCCGTTCTGGGGGACCGGCACGACGTCGCTCGCAGCGATGGTGGCCGGACGCTCGTCAGTCGGCTACGAGCTCGAAGCGTCGCTCACCGAGGTGTTCGCGGACCGAGTCGCGGACGTGGCGGCCCTCTCCCGCCGCGTGGTCGACCGCCGGCTAGCGGACCACCGCGAGTTCGTCGCGGAGCGGCAGGCGGCCGGTGAGGAACTCGGGTACGAGGCCGAGTACTACGACTTCCCGGTCACGACGAAACAGGAGCGCCCGATCCTGCTGTACACCGTGTCCGACGTGGAGCGGACGGAGTCCGGATACGAAGTCGTTCACGAGCCGGTCGGCGGGCGAGGGTCCGGATCTTAAAAGGGCGCCGGTGCCCATTGCAACGGCCCGCGACTGCGACGGCACGAGTCCGACACTACTGCTCGGTCACCGATCCCACGAACTGGGTCGACGGGCTACTCCGACTCTCCGTCCCCGAACTCACGGCCGAACAGCCGGTTCTGCCCACGTCGGAGGCGCTCGAGGAACGCGGACTTCGAGATGTCGAGGTCCGCGGCGACCTCGGTGGCGGTCGCCTCCCGGGGAACCTCGAAGTAGCCGGCGTCGACGGCGGCCCTGAGCGCGGCCTCCTGCTGCGGGGTGATGTCCCACCGGGCTGCGACCGGGTCGCTGTCCTCCGGACCGAGCGGGTAGAGTCGCCGGACGGAGACGCCGACGGTTTCGCCCGCGGCTTCGAGAACGTCGCCGAGCACGTCGCGGCCGACGACCGCGCCCGTGTATCGCTCCTCGCCGTCGGCATAGCGGAGCGACTCCGCGAGGAACCCACGGTCGACGAGTCGATGCACGACGCAGGGGGACAGCGAAACGCACCGGAAGTCCGTGCGGTCTCCGTCGTCGGCGGCGTGCAGGTACCGGATCCGGTCGTCGGCGCCGAGCGCGCCCGCGAGCGACCCGTCCGGGTCGGCCGCCGAAAAGCGGAGCAGCGTCGTCCCGTCCGCGCGGCGCTGGGGCGGCTGCGCGTCGACGGCGACGCCGCTCGATCGCGACGCCGTCGCCAGCGGACAGCCGTCGCCCTCGACGTGGAACTCGACGACGAGGCACTCCTCGATCATGTGGGACGATCACGCGGCGATCGCTTATAAAGCCCGTCTATACGCGGGTTAACTGATATCCCCCGACCGCGAGTAGATCTAACCAACGATCATGAACATCGAAGAGGTCACGGAGCGCGCCGGGCCGCGCGCGTTCAGTCCGGCCGACGACATGCCGGACGAGTATCGCGAGGCGGCGACCCGGATGATCCAGTTCCACGCGAACAGCGAGGTGATGGGCGGGTATCTCGACAAAGCGTTTACCCGCCACGCGCCGAGCCTGGACCGGAAGCTGGCGTGTACGGCGAAGACCCAGGACGAGATCGGCCACGCCCAGCTGCTCTACCGGGCCGCGGAGACGCTCGGCGTAAAGACGCGCGACGAGATGCTCGACGAGCTCGCCGCGGGCGAGGGGAAGTTCCTCAACTGCTTTCACTACCCGGTCGACTCCTGGTACGAGGCGCCGATGATCGACTTCTTCGTCGACGGCGGCGCCATGCGCCGGCAGGCGACCCTGAAGACGACCTCCTGGGAGCCGTACGCCCACGCGATGGACAAGGTCTGCTTCGAGGAGGGGTTCCACGTCAAACATGGCGAGTCGATCCTCAAGGAGCTGATGACCAGCTCGAAGGCCGTCCAGGAGCGCGTCCAGGAGACGTTCGAGGAGTGGTGGCCGCGGATCGTCCAGTTCTTCGGTCCCCCGGACGAGGACAGCAAGCACAACGACTTCGCGCAGGCGGTCGGACTCAAGACCGCCTCGAACGACTACCTGCGCCAGTCGTTCCTCGACATGTACATCCCCAAAGCCGAGAAGTACGGCCTCGAGATCCCGGACCACCCCCGGATCGAGTACGACGAGGAGACCGGTCGCTACGAGCTGGAGTACGACGACCTCGACTGGGACGAGTTCTGGACCATCGCGCAAAACGACTACGAGGGCTCGGAGATCCAGATCGGCTCCCGTCGCCAGCGACAGGAGGCGGTGGCGTGGGTCCGGAGCGCGCTCGACGACCACGAAACCCGGGCCAGCCTCGCCGCGGAGGCGGCCGACTGACCATGATCTACGAAGTCTTCCGCCAGGAGGAGCCCGGCGAGGCTCACCAGCACTGCGGCAACGTCCACGCGCCCGACCGGGAGATGGCGCTGCTGTTCGCGCAGATCCAGCACGGACGACGGATGACGACGAACAGCCTCTGGGTCGCGCCGAAGGAGGAGATCGGCGAGGTGTCGGCCGACGAGACCGCCTTCGGTGGCACAACGGACAAGTCGTACCGCTGGGCGATGACGTACAACGACATCGACGCCAGCTTCGCCGAGGAGGTCGCGGAGAGCGAGGAGGAGCAGCGCGAGGCCGCCGAGAAGCGCGAAGAGGTGGAGCCGTGACGCCCACGACCCGCTACGCCGGCCCGGACGAGCTCGACGCCGACGCGGCCGAGGCACTCGAGACACTGCTCTTCCGCCTCGCCGACGACGAGTTCGTCCACGCGGAGCGGCTCACGGAGTGGCAGATCTACGCACCGACGCTCGAATCCGACCTCGCGCTGGCGAACATCGCGCAGGACGAGTTCGGCCACGCCCGCCTCTGGTACGACCTGCTGGAGGACTTCGGCTACAGCGAGGCCGACTGCATCTGGGAGAAACCGCCCGGACAGTGGCGCCACGCCACCCTCGTCGAGCGGCCCTTCGCCGACGACGGCTGGGGCGACGCCGTCGTGCGCGGCTACCTCTACGACGTCGCCGAGCGGCTCCGCCTGGAAGCCATCGTCGACAGCAGCTACGAGCCGCTGGCCGACCGCGTGGAGAAGGTGCTCTCGGAGGAGCAGTACCACCGCGAGCACGCCGAGAACTGGCTGGACCGACTTGCCGACAGCGACGAGCGCGACCGGATCCAGCGCGCCGTCGACGACCTGTTCCCCCACGCACTCACCATCTTCGAGGCCGGCCCGCACGAGCCAGCGATCCGCGCGAACGGCTTCCGGACGGAATCGCTGGAGGCCCTCCGCGAGGAGTGGCTCGACGTCGTCGTGCCACACCTCGAATCGCTGGAGTTCGTCGTGCCCGACCCGGACGAAGTTCGCCCGAACGGTATCCGCGGCCGCGACGGGACGCACACCGACGCCTGGCCCGAGCTGTACGAGGCGTTCACCGCGACGTACGACGACCTCCAGCCCGACGAGCCGGTGACGCTCCGGGGTGAGGAGGCGTGACGACGCCCGACCTCGGTAACGGCGTTGGCGGCGCGGGCAACGCAACCGACGACGAGGCCGACGAGTCGCCCGAGCCGTCCGACATCCAGTCGATCCGCGAGGAACACGGCGCCGTCGACCCCGCGGATCCGCGCGAGGACCGTGCGCCGGTCGGTTCGGACGCCTGTGCGTACACGAGCTACGAGGACGGCGAGGCGCCCGACGAGTACCCGAAGACCGGCGCCGGCACCGAGGGCGTCGCGCGCGACGTGTGGAACGCGCTCTACGAGGTCCAGGACCCCGAGATGCCCGTCTCCGTCGTCGACCTTGGACTCATTTACGACGTTGAGGTCGAGGACGCGGACGGGGACGGCGCTGGCGACGGACGCGAGGGCACGACGGTGACGGTCGAGATGACGCTGACGTACACCGGCTGTCCGGCTCGCGACGTCCTGACGAACGACGTCCGCTGTGCAGCGGAGACGGTCCCCGAGGTAGCGAGCGCCGAGGTCGACCTCCGGTACTCGCCGGAGTGGAACGTGAACATGGTGACCGACCGGGGACGGGCCGACCTCCGCGAGTTCGGCCTCAGCGTCTGACGATGCGCTTCGATCCATCGACGGCGACGGACGAGGCGGACGGCCCTGTCGAATGCCCGTACTGCGGGTCGACCGACACGGAGCGCGACCACCCGAAAGGGTCGGGGCTCTGCCGCTCGATGCACTACTGCGCCGCCTGCGATCAGCCATTCGAGCGGTTCGGATAACCCTCCGGGTGGTCGCACTCGCGGGCCGCGCCGGGGGAACCGGCCACCGCGTTTTTGCCGGGTCGTGGCGTGCGTTACCACAGAGGTTCGACTGTGGACAACCTTGACGACGTGGCCGAAACGGTGCTCGAAGCGCGCTACTTGCAGCAGGACGAGGCGGGGAACGTGGTCGAAACCCCCGCGGAGCTGTTCGAGCGCGTCGCCCACGACCTCGCGCGGGCGGAGAGCCAGTGGGGCGGCGATCCGGACGCGGTCGAGGAGCGGTTCCACGACGCCCTTTCGTCCCTGGAGTTCCTCCCGAACTCGCCGACGCTCATGAACGCCGGCACGGAGCTCCAGCAGCTAGCGGCCTGCTTCGTCCTCCCGGTCCCCGACTCCATCGACGGCATCTTCTCCGCGCTGAAGTCGACCGCGCTCATCCACCAGAGCGGGGGCGGCACGGGCTTCACCTTCGGCGACGTCCGGCCCTCGGGCGACGTGGTGATGAAGACCGGCGGCGTGGCCAGCGGCCCCGTGAGCTTCATGCGCATCTTCGACGCCGCGACCGAGCAGATCAAGCAGGGCGGGCGCCGCCGCGGCGCGAACATGGGGATTCTCCCAGCCCATCACCCCGACGTCGACGACTTCGTCACGGCGAAGGAGGAAGAGGGCGCGCTGCGAAACTTCAACGTTTCCGTCGCCACCGACGAGGCCTTCTGGGACGCGTACGAGGCGGGCGAGCAGTACCCCCTGATAAATCCCCGGACCGGGGAGGCGGTCGACGCCGTCGACCCCGAAGCAGTCCTCGATTCCTGTGCGCGGATGGCCTGGGGCGTCGGCGACCCTGGGGTCCTCTTCCTCGACCGGATCAACGCGGAGAACCCGACGCCGGAGGTCGGCCGGATCCGCGCGACGAACCCCTGCGGCGAGACCCCGCTGCTCCCCTACGAGGCCTGCGTCCTCGGCTCGGTAAACCTCTCGAAGATGACCGACGGCGACGCGGTCGACTGGGACAAACTCGACCGGACGGTCCGGACCGGGGTGCGCCTGCTCGACAACGCCATCACGCGCTCGGACTTCCCGCTCGAAGCGATCGAGGTGCGCATGGCCGCGAACCGGAAGGTCGGCCTCGGCGTGATGGGCTTCCACGACGCGCTCGTCGACCTCGAGATCCCCTACGACTCCGAGAAAGCGGTCGACTTCGCCGACGAGCTGATGGCGTTCATCTCCGAGAGCGCCCGGGACGCCTCCCGGGAGCTCGCCGACGAGCGCGAGCCGTTCCCGAACTGGGAGGAGTCGACCCACGACGAGCCGGTCCGGAACGCGACGACGACCTCCATCGCACCGACCGGGACCATCTCGCTCATCGCCGGCTGCTCGGCCAGCATCGAGCCGGTGTACGGCGTCGCCTACGAGAAGCACGTGCTCGGCGGGCTCGACCAGGTGAACGACCGCTTCGTCGACGTCGCGAAGGAGCGCGGCTTCTACTCCGAGGAGCTCATGGACCGCGTCCGGGGCGAGGACTCGATCCAGGACGTCGAGGAGATTCCGGAGGACGTCAGGGAGCTGTTCCACACCGCCCACGACGTGCCGCCGGCGCGCCACGTCGAGATCCAGGCCGCCTTCCAGGAGCACGTCGACAACGCCGTGAGCAAGACCGTCAATATATCCCACGACGCCGACGTGGCGGACGTCCGCGACGTGTTCGAGCTCGCTCGCGACCTCGGCGTGAAGGGGATTACGGTGTTCCGGAGCGGGTCGCGCCGGGAGCAGATCCTCGGCGAGGATCCCCTCAAGGAGGAGTGCGCGAGCGAGTGCGACTGGGTGCCGCTCGAGGCGGAGATGGACGGCGGCAGTGACGGAAGCAACGCCGAATCCGACTGACCCGTCAGTCCTCCGGCGACCAGCGAGCGTCCGAGAGCGTGCGCTGCACGGCTTCCTCGCCGACCGCCTGCGCGAGGTGTTCGAACCCCTGCCTGACCGTGTGGTCGTTCGCGTCGGCGACGAGCCGGGAGACGATGAACTCCGGCGTCGACTTGCCGACCGTCCCGAACCGGGGCTGGTAGTCGACCTGGAGCTCCAGCTCCTGCGTGAGCCCCTCCGCGAAGATGCCGTCGATGCGCGCGCTGTCGGGGAGCGGGCTGAGGTCGTCCGCGAGGTGGGTGACGTAGACGCCGAGCGCCTCGCGGTCGACGGTGAGGTCGACGAGCCCGTTCAGCAGGTCGGCCGCGCGCCCGGGCTCGGTGATCGCCTCGAACTCGTCGACGAGCATCAGCGTCCGGCCCTCCTCGACGAGTGGCGGAACGACGGAGTTGAGCGTGGACTCGAGGACGCCCGCGTTGAAGGAGGCGTGCCGCCGGTGGAAGACGACGCGGTCGAAGCGCCCGACCTCGGCGGCCTCCGCGGGCACCGGAAGCCCCATCGCAGCCAGCAGCGCGACGCCACAGAGCGTCTCCAGCAGCGTCGTTTTCCCGCCGGAGTTGGCGCCCGTGAGGACCGAGACGCGGTCGCCAGCGGGCGGGCGCTCGCTGACCGCCATCCCCTCGTCCGGGAGGCCGTGGCCACCGACCGCGTAGGAGATCGGCTGAACCTCGCCACCGATGAAGAGGTTGCGTGCGTTCCGAACCGCGATCCCGTCCTCGACCAGCTCGGGACGGTTCAGGTCGTGTTCCGCCGCGAAGCGGCCGAGCGAGAGATAGAACGCCACGTCGGAGACAGCGTCGATGGCGGCGGCGACGTCGGCCTCCGCGCCGCCGATGCTCTCCCGGAGGTCGGCCGCGACGGTCGCTTCCCGGTCCTCCACGTCGGCCTCGAGGTCGGCGACGAGGTTCCGGAGCGTGCCGGAGACGAAGTCCGCGGCGTCGACGGCCTCGCCCGGGGCCGCGTCGCGGACGCGACCCGGATCGATGTCGGACCGGCCGGCGACGTGGTCGACGACGCCACTTTTGAAGGCCTCGAAGTCCGGGACCGAGCCGTCGCGGACGCTGTCGATGACGTCGAAGGCGGCGTTCTCGAGCTCGCGGGCGTCCGCGAGCTGGTCGCGGAGGCGGTCGAGTTCGTCGTCGGCGCCCTCGAGTACCTCGACACCGTCGTCGGTCTCGCGGACGTAGCCGAGGGCCCCGGCCGCCTCGCGGAGCGCGTCGGGGTCAACGTCGGCGAGCGCGTCGAACGTGTTGCCCTCCAGCCCGGCCTCGCGGAGCGCGAGGGCGGTCTCGACGGCGACGCGCTCGGAGCCGCCGGCCGCGTCGTACTCGTCGAAGGCGTCGACGACGTTCGCGCGCTGCTTCGCGCCGAGCCCCTCCCACGCGTCGCGGGCGTCGAGCACCTCGTCGAGCCGCGCCTGGATCGCGTCGCGGTCGGTTAACGGCGTCAGGACGCGGATCCGGTCGCCCGCGTGCTCGGTCAGGGCGTACTCGGCCGCCAGCGAGAGCAGGTCGTCGTAGACGGAGCGGGTGTCGCCCGTCGCGAGCACGTCCATCCCGGCCTCGCCGCTGGCGCGGCGGAGGATCCGCGTCGCGCGGCCCCGGGAGATGCCGGCGTCGACGAGCGCGCGCACGTTGGCCGACTCGATGGCCTCGACGGCCCGCTCGACGCCGAGCTCGGCCGTCAGCTGCTCGCTCGTCTTGGGGCCCACGCCCCAGTAGTCCTCGAGTCGCATACCGGAGGACTCTCGGCGGGTCTCTTGGGGTTTTCGTCCGGGGCAGCGTGCGGTGGAGGCCCAGTGGCCGAGGAGAGCGTCCGCTGCGAACCGTCACCGATAGCGATGGCTATCCAGTTTCACACATCGTCGAAAATAGAACCCTCGAGGTCGTTACGCGGCGATCGCGGTCGCGTCGTCGGCGGTCTCCGCTTCCTCGGGGGTCGCTGTCTCCGCATCCGTCTCGGCCACCGCGTCCGCGTCCGCAGTCATGTCCGCCTCGAGCGCGCCGGCGAGGGCGTCGGCCAGCGCCAGCGCGGCCTCCTCGTGCTCCACGCGGGAACCCTGCATCGTCATCGGCGACGTGCCGAGCTCCCGGTAGTCGGCGAGGTCGTCCTCGTCGACGTAGCCGCCCTCGTAGAGGTGCTTCGAGACTTCGCCGAGGAGACTGTGGAAGTGGATGAGTTGTCGCTTCTTCATACCTGAAAGAGGGCCGGAATACGGATAAATCCGTTGCCGAAATAACCACAGAAAGGTGCGTCATCGCATGCCACAGCCCCCGTACTTCCAGTTTACGTTCGGCTGAGAGCAGTTTATAAGCGACGAGCGTTCCGGCCGCGTCGGCCGCGATCGGAGCGTTGAGGTGGTCGCCCGCGTGAGTCGACCGCGTGCGCGACCCCCTGGCTCCGCTCCGCGGCTTTCGGCGGCCCGTCTACGTCGTCGGCCTCGGCCAGCTGATCAACCTCTTCGGCTCCGGGCTCGTCTACCCGTTCGCGACGGTTCACTTCCACCTGGTCGTCGGCATCCCGCTCTCGCTGGTCGGGATCGGCCTGCTCGCCAACAACGTGGCGACGGCTGTCGGGACCGCCCTCGGCGGCTACGCGGCCGACCGCTACGGCCGCAAACCGGTGATGGCCACGAGCATGTCGCTGTCGGCGGTCACGCTCGCCGCCTACGCGTTCGTCGGCGACCTCGCGGCAGCGACGCCGCTCTCACCCGCGCTCGCGTTCATCGGCGTGGCCGGCGCCGCGGGGCTGACGCTCGGGCTCTACGCCCCGGCCTCCCAGGCCCTCATCGCCGACTACACCGAGGGCGACGAGCGCGACCGCGGCTACGCCCTCCTGAAGGTCGCCAACAACGCCGGGTTCGGGCTCGGTTTCGTCGTCGGCGGGATCCTCTATGCCTACGCGGACCTGCTCGTCTTCATCGGCAACGGGCTGACCTCGGGGCTGTTCGCCATCGTCCTCGTGGCGCTCGTGCCGCGAGCCCACTCGGGGACGACGAACGTCGCGCTCCGCGACTCGATCGGCGACTGGGGGCGGGCCATCGGCGAGCGCCGGATCCTCGCGCTGGCCGCGATCAACGTCGGTTTCGCGGTGATGTACGCGCAGATGCAGGCGACGGTGCCGGTCGTCGCCACCGAGTCGCTCGGGCTCTCCTCCGAGCAGCTCGGAACCTTATACACGCTCAACCCGCTCGTCATCGTGCTGTTCCAGCTCCCCCTCGTCGCCGCCGTCACGGAGTGGCGGCGCACGCGCGGGCTCGCCATCTCCGCCGGGTTCTGGGCGGCGGCGATGCTCGCGATCTGGGCGGTTCCCGCGGTGCCGAACTGGGCGGGGATCGCGCTCGTCGGCGGCTTCCTCGTGCTGCGGACGTTCGGCGAGATCCTGCACGCACCGCTCATCACGTCGCTGACGTCGGACCTGGGCGAGGCCGACGACCGCGGCTCCCAGCTCTCGCTGCTGGAGGTCGCAAAACGGCTCGGCTTCGGCGTCGGCTCGGCCGTCGGCGGCGCGTTCTTCGACTACGGGTTCGCCTGGGCGCTCTGGCCGACGCTCGCGGTCGTCTGTGGGCTGATCGCGGTCGCCGTCGTCGCCATGGAACGACACGTCACGCCGGCCGAGAACGGTGCCCGTGCGGCCGGTTGAAGATACCTGACACCGCTTTCGGACCGGCGAGGACCCTCGATGGTACCCGAGGAAGGGAGTACACTTATCATTGTGACCCGCGAATGACGACACATGGGAGAGAAACTGGATACCGTCCTGAGTCGTGCTCGCTACGCAGCCATCGGTGCCGCTGTCGGCGGCGGACTGGGAGGACTCTTCGGGCGGAGCACCGCGAGCAGTGGTGCCGCGCTCGGGGGCCTCGTCGGCGCCGCCGTCGGCGAGAAGCGCGTGTCGGCTCGCTCGATGATCGAACAGGTTCGGAACCGCGAGTCGAGCGAAGAGTAAGTCCGCGCGGCCCTATTCTCGGAGCGAATCGACGTCGGACGGCCCCTCCTCGAGGGTGCCGTCCCACTCGTGATAGCCGCCCTTCATGCTGGCGACGTGTGCGTCCTCGTCGACCCCCTCGTAGCTCCGGATGAGCTTCGCGGCCTGGATGGACGACTTGCCGATCGGGCAGACGCAGACGATCTGGTCGCCCCAGTCGACCTCGTCGACCTGACGGGGGAGTTCGCTCAGCGGAACGTTGATCGCGCCCGGGATGTGGCCGCGTTCGAACTGGGACGGGGACCGAATGTCGACGACCTGCACGTCGCCCTCCTCGAGCTTCGCTTCGACGTCCTCGGGTGGGAGTTCATCGACCATGGTGGATCGGTTGTGACCGCGTCGCGCTCGGCGGCGACGCCGCCGAGCCCTGGGTGCGGTGCTCACTACGGCGTTCGCTACGTAACACGTTTTGGGCCGGTCGACGTCGCCCGCTCACCCGGACGGGTCCGGGTCGTCGTCGCCGGCGCTCCGCTCGCCACGCGTCCGGAGGTACCGCCCCGCGAGCTGGCGCTCTGCCCGGGCCAACGTCTCGCTGACCGTCGAGACGGCGAGGTCGAGGTCGTCGGCGACGGCCTCGACAGTCGTGTCCTGCGGGACGGCGTAGTAGCCGGCCTCGACCGCCGTGCGCAACACGCGCTCCTGGCGGTCGGACAGCAGTCGCGGCGACTCGAGGTTTGCGTGAACCGACCGGACTTCAAACGCGACGGCGCTCGCTTCGAGCGTTCGCCGCAACGCCGAGAGCCCGTCGTCGGTCGTCCGGACCTTCAGCTCGGCCCGGGCGCCCCTGACGACGAGCGGCGGCTGGAAGGCCACGCCCGCGTCGGCGACGGCGGCCAGCGAGGGCGACGGTCCCCGGCAGTGAACGAGCGCCTCGTCCGCCGACTCGCGCAACGTCGCGGCCGCCTGGGTCGCCTCGTGCTCGCAAAGACGCTCGGCCGCGTCGCTCGCGCCGCTTCCACGACACGAAACGAGCAGCGCCGGTGGCGCTGACCCCAACGACGCGCCCACGACGTGCAGCGTCGCGTCAGTCCGACTCCCGACGTCACGGAGGGGCGTGCCGTCCGGCGGCGACAGCGACAGCGTCGCTTGCGGCATCGATTCGGGCTTCAACCGGCGGCCTGTTAAGCGTCCTCGCCGTTCGGCGTGTCCTCCGGGCTGTCGCCATTCGAGGAGGTGTCGTTCGAAGAGGAGTCGTTCGAGGAGGAGCCGGTGGAGGATACGGCGTCCGCGTCGTCGACGTCGCCGTCCCCGCCGGCGCCAACGTCGCCGTCCTCGTCGGCGCCAACGTCGTCGCTGATGTCGGCGCCAACGTCGTCGCTGGTGTCGCCCTCCTCGTCGGCGCCAACGTCGTCGCTGGTGTCGCCGTCCTCGTCGGCGCCAACGTCGTCACTGGTGTCAACGTCGTCGCTGGTGTCAACGTCGTCGGTCTCAGTGCCGGGGTCGTCTGTGCCTCGATCCTCGGAACTGTCGTCGGAGGAGCCGTTCTCGGATGGGCCGTCCTCCGAAGGGCTGTCCTCGCTCGATTCTGCCGATTCGGTTGGCTCCGGGGTGGCAGATTCGAAGCCGGCGGCGTCGAAGTCCCCGGACGGTCGCTCCGGCTCGAAGCCGACCTTCCGCAGCCGCTCTCGGACCTCGTCGCGGTCGACGGTGCCCGACAGGGTCCGGGGGAGTTCCTCGACGCAGCCGAGCGTGCGAGGGAGCTTGAAGCCGGCGAGGCGGTCGTCGGCGAACGCGAGCAATCGGCGGGCGTCGAGGTCGCCGTTGGTCGGGACGACGAGCGCGGCGACGCGTTCGCCCCACTCCTCGTCCTCGAGGCCGACGACGGCGGCGTCGTCGACGTCCGGGTGCTCCCGGAGGACGGTCGCGACCTCGCCCGGCTGGACGTTCTCGCCGCCGGTGATGATCCGGTCGTCGCGGCGGTTGAGCACGTAGACGTAGCGGTCCTCGTCCACGTAGCCGACGTCGCCCGTGTGGAGCCCGTACTCGCTGAACGCCTCGCTGGTCGCTTCCGGATTCCCGTAGTAGCCCGGCGTCACCGTCGGGCCGTCGACGACGAGTTCGCCGGTCTCGCCGGGAGGAGCGGGGGTCCCGTCCTCGTCGACGACCGTCAGGTCCGTCCAGAAGACGGGGCGGCCGACGGTGCCGACGCGGTCGAACGCCTCCTGCGGGCGGGCCGTGGCGACCTGCGAGGCGGTTTCCGTCATCCCGTAGGTCGGGAAGACCGGGATCGAGTAGTTCTCGCAGCGCTCGATCAGCTCGTCAGTCGCGGGGGCGCCGCCGAGGAGGACGACGCGCAGCGAGTCCGCGAGCGTCCCGCGGCTGTCGAGCATGCGTTCGAGCATCGTCGGGACGAGCGAGACGCCGGTGACGTCGTAGCGGTCGACGTCGTCGGCAGCCGCGCCGGGGTCGAACTCCTCGCGCAGGACGATGTCGGTGCCGTAGAGCGTCGAGCGATACACCGGGGCGAGCCCGCCCATGTGATGCAGGGAGAGCGTGACGAGCCAGCTGTCCTCGGGGTCGATGCCGAGGCGGAACGCAGAGGCGACGGCCGAGGAGAGCACGTTGCCGGCGGTGAGCTCGACGGGCTTCGGGTCGCCCGTCGTGCCGGACGTAAAGAGGATGCAGAGCCGGTCGTCCGTCGCCCACTCCGGCTCGTCGAGGGCCACCGGATCGTTGTCGTGAACTGCCTCGACGGCGTCGTGGTCGGGGGCGTCGACGGAGAGCAGATCGGGACGCGCCGCCGACTCCCTGATCCCGTCGGCCCCGTCGCCCCCGTCGTCCATCGTCCCGTCCAGCCGGTCCAGCGTTTCGACCGCGGCGGCCTCCGTCTCCTCGCCGCAGACGAGCGCGTCGAGGTCGGCGCGCTCGACCCGTGCGGCGAGTTCTCGCGGGGTCAGGTCGTCGCCGAACGGGACGAGGGTGGCGCCGAGCCGCATCGCGGCGTGTGCGAGGCCGACGTAGCCGACGCACGGCGGCAGCAGCACGCCGAGGTGGTCGTTCGCGTCGACGCCGGCGGCCGCGAGCCGGCCGGCGGTTTCCGCGACGAGCCGGTCGAGGTCCGCGTACGACCAGGCCTCGCCGTCGCTCGCGCGCACGAGCGCCGTGGCGTCCGGCGAGGCGGCGACGCGGTGAGAGAGCCAGTCGCGCATTGCCGGGCTATTAGAGGGCCCGTACTACTGGCTTGCGGTCGCCGGCGAGGACCGGCCGATCACAGCTCCCGCGCCGGCCACGCCGAGTGGCCAGCCAGCTAGTCCGCTTCCTCCTGCCGGACCGTCATGACTGGCACGTCGGAGGTGCGGACCACGCGCTCCGTCACGGACCCGAGCAGGTAGCGGTCGAGCCCCTGTCGGCCGTGGGTGCCCATCACGATCAGGTCGATGTCGTTGTCGTCGACGTAGTCCTGAATCGTTCGGTAGGCCGTGCCGGTGGTGACGGTCGTGGTAGCCTCGACGCCGGCGTCGGCGGCCGCCTCCGCGACGCGTTCGGTCGCTTCCTCTCCCTCGGCTTCCAGCGCCTCGATCACGATCTCCGACCCGGCTTCCAGCGTGGAGTAGGCCGCGCCGTCGACGACGTAGAGCGCGTGCACTCGCGCGTCGTACTTGTCAGCGAGGTCGACGGCGCGCTCGATCGCCGCATCAGCTGCCGGACTGCCGTCGGTCGGAACGAGAATCTCGTCGTACATGCCGTGCAGTGGTACGACGGCATATGCTTAAAAAATACTGCCCGAACGCAGCCCGATTCGGTCTCGGTGCCCGTTAGTCGCCGTCGCCGTTGCCGTCATCGTCGCCGCCGCCGTCGCCGTCGCCGCTGTCGCCGCCGTCGGAGGCCCCACCGGACGCGGCCGTTTCGTCGGCCGATTCTGTCTCGGTCTCGCCCAGGAACGCCCGAACCGCGTCCTCGCACTGCTGGAGCCCCTCGTATCGCTCGGCGTCGTCGAGGGTCACGGTGTCGACGACGGTCCAGTCACCCTCGAAGCCGTCCGCCCAGGTGCCGTCGAACGCGAGGCCCTTCACCCAGTCGTCGGCGGCGACGACGAGGCCGGCCGTCGGGCCGTTCGTCTCCGTTGCGACCGCGAGTTCGAGTTCCTCGGATCGGTTCAGCGAGACGACCTCGGATTCCTGGAGCGGGCGTTCCGGCAGCGACGAGAGTACGGACATGCCTCCCCATCGGCGACCGAGCGATTTGAGGGCTGCGAACCGGCCTGTCGGCCTCGTGCAATCGGCGTCGGCGTCGACCAGGTGCCATCGACCATGCGACGCCCGTCAAGTACCACCGACGAGGTCGATCGCGTCGCCGATGCCGGTCGAGCCGGTCGGCCGGGAACCGAAAACATACTATTCCGGGGGCAAAACGCGTGGCCATGTCTCGCAGTCGGGACCGCGTCACGGCCGCCGTCGGGGTCGTCGTTACGCTCGCCCTCCTGGTGCGGCTCGCTGGGCTCGGGAGCCGCCCGTTTCACTGGGACGAGGCCCGCGTCGGCTACTGGACCCTCCGGTTCGCCGAGACGGGGGTCTACGAATATCGCCCCGTCGCGGGGGGGCCGTTCCTCTACGTCGTCGGACGCTGGCTGTTGACCGTCCTGCCCGCGACGGATCTCGTCGCCCGGATCCCGGTCGCGCTCGTCGGCGGCGCCCTGCCCGCCGCGGCGCTGCTGTTCCGGGGTCGGCTCCGTGACGACGAAACCGTCGCCGTCGCCGTCGTCCTCGCGTTCGCGCCGGTCCTGCTCTACTACAGCCGCTTCCTCCGCGGTGACGTCCCGCTCGCGGCGGCGGCCCTCGTGGCCGTCGGTTGCGCCGTTCGCTGGGTCGATACGGACGACAGGCGGTGGCTCTACGCCGCGGCCGCCGCGGCCGCCGTCGGTGCCGGGGCGTCGGGCTTCGCGCTCGCGACGCTGGCGCTCGTCGTCGCCGCGGGGTTCGTCACCGTCGACCACCGGCGCGTCGCCGGCGAGGGGGAATCCGCCCGCGTCGCGCTCGGGGAGGGCGGTCGGTGGGTCCTCGACCGTGCGACGCCCATCGCTCGCGCGCTGTTCGTGTTCCTCGGCACCTGGGCGCTGCTGTTCACGCCGCGCGGCTGGGGGCTGCTGGTGAACCCACTGACGTTCGCCCGGCGAACGTACTGGGCGCCGCTCGACGCCTTCTACGGCGTGTTCGTCGGCGGTCGCGAGGGGACCCAGTTCCTGCCGTACGTGACCGACGCCCTCTCGACCACGGTGAGCACTGGGGGACTCCTCTTCGCCGTGGCCCTCGTCGGCTTTCTCGCGGACCGGTACGCGGCGCTGCCGGGCACGCGCGACCGCGACGGTCCACGCCCGATCGTTCAGTTCACGTCGATCTGGGCGGGGCTGGGGTTGATCGGCTACCCGGTCGTCGCCATCACCGTCGCCCCCTGGACGCTCGTCCACGTGTTCGTGCCGCTCGCGATCCCCGCCGGGGTGGGGCTGGCCGCGTTGGCGAGGTACGGCCGACGGTCCGTGGCCGCTGGCGACGCAGCCCGGGCCACCGCAGCCCTGCTCGTATTGCTCGCGGTCGGGGCCCACGCCGGCGTCGTCGTCGCGGAGGACGCGTATGGCCCGCAGACCGCCGGCAACTCGCTCGCGCAGTTCGCGCAGCCGAGCGACGACCTCGAGCCGCTCGTCGCCGACATGGAGCAGGCGCTGGCCGACAGCGACGACCCGCGGATCGTCTACGTCGGCGACCGCTTCTACCTCCCGGACGAGTCGACCGCCGACCAGCCGCCGATATCACCCGAGGCCGCCCGGGACGCCTGGGGCGAACGGCTTCCGCTCCCCTGGTACGTGGAGCGGACCGGCGCTGAAACGGGCAGCGTCGTGACCCCGGACCGGATGGAGGGCTCGCCCGCCGTCGTGATCACCGATCCGGGGAACGCGGCCGCCGTCGACTCGCGGCTTTCGGGCTACGAGCGTCGCGAGCTCCGGCTGGGGCTCTGGAACAGGAAGGTCGTCGTGTTCCTCGAGAACTGAGATCGCTCTGCGAGCTCTCTGAGCGCAGCTGCTGTTGGGTGACTGCTTAAAAGAACGTCCGCGAACGCGCCAGCGAACCGACCTTCGGGGGAGTCGCCCGTCGCCGTTAGCGGAAGCCCATCGCCTCGATCTGTTCCTGGTACCGATTCCGGATGGTAACCTCCGTCACCTGCGCGACCTCGGCGACCTCCCGCTGGGTCTTCTTCTCATTACAGAGCAGCGAGGCCGCATAGATGGCCGCCGCGGCGAAGCCGGTCGGGGACTTGCCGGAGAGAAGCCCCTCCTCGGCGGAGACGTCGATGATCTCCGTCGCCTTCGCCTGCACCTCCTCGCTGAGGTCCAGCGAGGAGCCGAACCGCGGGACGAACTGCTTCGGGTCCACCGGCTTCAGTTCGAGGCCGAGCTCCTGGGAGATGTACCGATAGGTCCGGCCGATCTCCTTCTGCTCGACGCGGGAGACGTCCGCGACCTCGTCGAGGCTGCGGGGGATCCCCTCCTGGCGACACGCCGCGTACAGCGCCGCCGTCGAGACGCCCTCGATGGAGCGCCCGCGAATGAGGTCCTCGGTCAGCGCGCGGCGGTAGATGACGGAGGCGACCTCGCGGACGGAGCGGGGCACGCCGAGCGCGGAGGCCATGCGGTCGACCTCCGAGAGCGCGAACTGGAGGTTGCGCTCGCCGGCGTCCTTCGTCCGGATGCGCTCCTGCCACTTCCGGAGCCGGTGCATCTGGGAGCGCTTCTTCGAGGAGATCGACCGGCCGTAGGCGTCCTTGTCCTTCCAGTCGATGGTCGTCGTCAGCCCCTTGTCGTGCATCGTCTTCGTCACGGGGGCGCCGACGCGGGACTTCGACTGGCGCTCGGAGTGGTTGAACGCGCGCCACTCCGGCCCCCTGTCGATCTGCTGACCGTCCAGCACGAGACCGCAGTCGTCACAGATCCGCTCGTGGTCGGTGTCGGTGACGATCTCCGAGGAATCACACTCCGGGCAGGTGAGGGTTTCGTCCGATTCCTGCTCAGTCGTTTCCTCCGTCTGGCGCTGGCGAGTCGGACGTTCCATTATAAGATTTGTGGTCACAAGTTTATTTAAGACTTTGTGACAGCATGTAGATAATTCACACGAATGTGTTCATCTGACGTACCGTGACGGCTCCGAACGACGGTCCCGAAGTATTACCTTCAGACATTCACAAAGCCTTTTGTATTACCATTGCATATGGACTTGTATGAGCACCAGCGAGTCCGCGGCCACGGCCCGAACGATCTCCGGTTGTCGCCCCGCAGACGTCGACCCCGTCATCGTCGACGGGACTGACCTCGAATCGACCGCCCCCGAATACCTCCGCGACCTCAAGCGCGACCTCTCCGAGCAGGGCCTCCAGCCCGCGACGCTCGCGGTCGATGCCTGCTTCGCCGAGGACTGCTCCCTCCAGACCCAGCAGGAGGCCGACCGCCTCCGCTCGCACGTCCGCGCCGCCGCGTTCCTCGGCGCCGGCCGGATCGAGATCACCGTCGACGAGGTCGCCGAACCCGCCAAGGTCGAGCCCGCGCTCGCGGCCCTCGCGGAGCGCGCCTCCCGAGAGGGCGTCGCACTCTCGGTCGCCGGCGACGCGGACCTCGAACTCTCCGCCTGAGATGGCGACCAGGCAGGCGCTCGAGACCCGCCTCGGCGTCGTGGCCGGGTTCGAGGAGCCGCACGCAGCGCTCGAACAGTATCCGACACCACCAGGACTCGCTGCCCACGTCGTACACCTTGCCGACCTGCAGGGAGATATCGAAGCCCGGACTGTCGTCGATCTCGGCACAGGCACGGGGATGTTGGGCCTCGCCGCCGCGCTTCGCGGCCCGGCCCGGGTCGTCGGCGTCGAACTCGACGCTACCGCGCTCGCGACTGCCCAGGGGAACCAGCGTCGCGTCGGCGCCGCCGCGCCGGTCCACTGGATCCACGGCGACGCAACGCGGCCGCCGCTCGACATCGCCGAACCAGTGACCGTCGTCATGAACCCGCCGTTCGGTGCCCAGACCGGCCAACGACACGCCGACCGCGAGTTTCTCTCGACCGCGGCCGACATCGCCGACGTCTCATACTCCGTCCACAACAGCGGCAGTCAGGAGTTCGTCGAGTCGTTCGCCGCCGACAACGGGGGCGAGGTGACCCACGCCTTCGCCGCCGACTTCGAGATGGAGCGCCAGTTCGACCATCACACGGAGCGCAAAACCGAGATCGACGTCGAAGTGTTCCGCATCGAGTGGGCCTGAGGCGCTCGGATAAGGAGGAGTACGCCCCCAAACGGGCGAGGTTTCTACTGATACGTCTCGGCGTTCGCGATCCTGACGCGCGTATCGCCTCGCACAGCGAACAGCTTCTTCTCGACACGCTCGAAGGTGATGCCGCCGACCTGCACGCTCTCGTTCGTCGCCGGCAGCGGCGCCGTCGCCGCGTCCGCGGTGCCGTTTCGGGTCACGCGGATCCGGAAGCCGTCGTCGACGGCGGCGATCGAGACGTTGCGGCCGTCGATCGTCGCCTCCGCGCGGCTCGGCCCGGAGACGAACGACGTGACCGACCGGTCCTCGTGTGAGAGGACGATCCGGTAGGTCGGGTCGCCGCCGACCGCGCGCCAGCCGGTTCGCGTCGCGGTGACCGTCTCCCGCCAGCCGATCCCGCCGAGCTCGGCGCGGCTCGTGCCGCTGAACGCGAGCCGGCCCTTCGATATCGCGTTGAGCCAGATGTGGCGCTCCTCGTTGTAGACGATCACGCCGGAGGTGTTGACCGTCGTCGACTGGCCGAAGGCTTCGACGTCGATAACGGACACCATCCCGTTAGGGACGTCTTCGGCGTACGTCACCTCGTAGCCCCCGACGCGCATCGGCTCGCCCGGAACCGGGTCGTCGGCCGTCGTCATCATGTTGACCGGCACGGCCGGGCCGGCGATAGCGCCGAACGCGAGCAGCAGCGCGACGAACGCGACCGTTCGCGGCGTCGCGGACCGGACGGACTCCGAGAACGTCCGCGGGTTCGGAACGGCCCACTTCTCGAGGAAGGGTTTCGCCCTCGCCGCGCCGGCAACCGCGATCGTCGCCGCGAGCAGCACGACGAGCGCCGTCCCGATCCCGCGATACAGCACGTACTGCTCGTTGCCGAGGTACCAGTAGACCGCCCAGAGTGCCTGCGAGACGGAGAAGAGGAGCCCGCCGGCGAACAGCCGGAGCGCGCTCGGGCGCTCGTCACGCCGCTCGAGCAGGGACAGCCCAACGATGACCCCGATGAACAGTCCGACAGCGTGCCCCTGCACGGCGATACCGGCCCACCAGGGGCCCCCGTAGGAGGGGCCGGCTGAGCCGGTCACGACGGGGTTCCGCCAGACGCTCCAGAGGAGTCCGACGAGCCGCGAGCCCGCGAGCGCAACGATCGCGCCGAGCGGGTAGTGGACCAGGGCGAACCCCCAGAGCGCGAAGACGACCCCGGAGAAGCCGATGATGGGGCCGAGCGCGAACAGCGCCGTCAGCACCCCGGTAACGAGGATCGCCGCGGGCGCGAACACGAGCGCGCGGACGTACGGGTTGGTCCGCAGCGAGGCGAACGCCGCCGATCCGCGCTCCCGGGGGAAGTGGCCGTACGCGTACTCGGCGAGGGAGCCGGCCACGAGCGTCCCGATCAGGTTCCCCGTGAGGTGCCCGAAGCTCGCGTGCGAAAAGCCCGCGAGCAGCATTCCCTCGGGGTAGAGGTACGACCATGCCCGAAACGGGATGACGACCGGCCGGTAGCGGTGTTCGAGTCCACCTTGCGCGAAGAGGTAGACGGCGACGACGAACCCCATCGCGAGCAGCGTCCCCCAGGGGACGCCGAACAGGAGCCGCGACCGGAGCCGGCGCCCCCAGGTGCCACGCGGGCGATCGACGGCGTAGACGATGCCGAACGAGACGAGAAGCGCGAGAAGGACGGCGAGCCGGTGGATGGGCAGCCACTCCGGGACCATACGGGCAGGTCCGGCCCGTGACTAATGAAACCGTGGATCGCTCGTGGGGTCGACGCCGTCGAGACGGACGACTCAGGGCTCGACCGGGTGCTCGAGCCCGCGGACCATCTCGTAGACGTTCTCGGCGTCGTCGATCTGCTGGTGATGGACGCCGATCGGAAGGATCACGTCGCCCGCGTGGGCGACCTTCCCGACGTACAGCGTCACCGGGGTCGCGTTCCCGTCCCGGCGAACGGTCGCGTCGTAGGAACTGATCGTCACCGACGACCCCCACTTGTCGATGGCGACGTCCTCGAGGTGTTCGACGTCCTCGAGCCCGCCACTGCCGCCGAGCTGGCTCGAGAACCGATCGAGGAGCTCCCGGTTGTCCAGGTGGACGATCGGGTTGAGCTGCTGACCCGCGATCGACTTGCTCGGCGTCGACACCGCCACGAACCGCGAGGCTTCCTTGACCAGCGAGTCGTCCTCGACGACCTTGGCGTACGTCGTGAACCACGTCGTCGCGCGGAAGTGCCGCGACCGACCGCCGAACTCGACCTGCTCCTCGACCACCGTCGACTCCATGCTCGCACGCTCGTAGTTCGCCGCCGCGGCGGTCTCCTCGGCGACCGCCGACGGTGCGGCACTGACCTCGACACCGTCACCGAGGACGGCGTCGACACAGCCCGCGGTCGACGCGAGCGCGAGTGTTCCGGCCGTCGCGAGGAAGGATCGGCGGCTAAGCATGTGTGTACGAACCGCAACCACCCCAGCAATAAATCGCTGTCCGTGCCGTGGACACAGTAGTTAAAAAGGCGCGGCTGCCGAGGCCGTGAGCCGCCGCTAGTCGGGAGTATTGGACAGTCGCTATCGATCCGGGCGTCGAGAAATTAGATCCGGCTTTCGGCGTCTTCGGCGAGCTCCTTCATCCGCTTGCCGACACGGCCGGCGTCGGAGAACTCGTCCTCGCTCATCGCGGTCGCGAGCGCGTTCCCCAGCACGAACACGGCGTGTTTGTGTTCGCTCTTCGACTTGTGAACGTGGGAGGGGTCCACGTCGAGCTCCTCGTAGGGATCGAAGAGTTCGGAGTCGACGTCCTCGCGCTCACGGAAGTGTTCCATGATCGTCACCATTTCATCGTGAAGCTCGAGCAGTTCGTCCTTGTGCATGAATATGGGTAGGGTAGTGGGACGTTTAAGGGTTATTGGGGAATCATCTCACGCACAGCACAGAATCGCCGCAGCTACCGCTCAGACCGCGAACGAGGTCGCTGATGGTGACGAGATCCTGCGGAAAATCGACCGGTCAGAAGACGTACTCGTCCTCGTGGCCCATCATGCTCTCCTCCTCGAACTCCGGGCCCTCCTCCTCCTCTTTTGGTCCGCTCGTCTTGTACGCCTTCATGCCCGTCGACAGCAGGTCCTCGATCGCCTCCTCGCGATTCAGGAATTCACCCTTTTCGACCATCTGGGCGATCTGCATCTCCAAGTGTTCGGGGACGGTGATCTCTACTTTCGGCATTCTCTATTGAGGCTTAACGAGGGGGTGTATTTAAAGATAGCGGCAATCATTCAAGGATGAGAAAACTTCGATCCCAGACAAGCAAACTCTGCTTTAAGCAGCGAGAATATTGGTTCGCCAAATCCGAACCCACCCGGCCCGTCCCTGCCTGGAGTCGATATTCATACGTGGATGGGGACGGAATGACGGGTATGGCTCAGGACGTCACCGACCTCTACCGGGAGTTCGGCGAGGACCGACTTCCGGCCGGGCAGCGA
The DNA here is from genome assembly GCF_050510935.1 of Halosubterraneus shenae. NCBI lineage: Archaea > Methanobacteriati > Methanobacteriota > Halobacteria > Halobacteriales > Haloferacaceae > Halosubterraneus > Halosubterraneus shenae. The sequence goes on from NZ_JBNLVO010000005.1 coordinate 349,007, forward strand.
AAGACCGAGCGGTTCCCCGTGCTCTCGAAGAGCGGGACCCCTTCCTGGAACCGGGAGGACTGGGAGTTCGAGGTGTGGGGGGCCGTCGAGAACGAGCTCACGTACGACTACGAGGAGTTCCGCGACCTCCCCTCGGTGACGCAGATCCAGGATTTCCACTGTGTCACCGGCTGGAGCAAGTTCGACTGCGAGTTTACGGGCGTCACCTTCCCCGAGATCGTCGAGCGCGCCGGCGTCGACGACGACGTCGAGGGGGTAATGTTCCACGCGCTCGACGGATACACGACGAACCTCCCCCTTGAGGACTGCAACCGCGAGGAGGTCATGTTCGTGTACGGCTTCGGCGACGACGACCTCCCGGCGGATCACGGTGGTCCGCTCCGCGTCGTCACCCCGCACAAGTACGCCTACAAGGGTGCGAAGTGGGTGACGGGCGTGGAGTTCCTCACGGAGCGCGAGCGGGGCTACTGGGAGAAGCGCGGCTACTCGAACACGGCGAACCCGTGGAACGAGGAGCGGTACAGCTAATTCGATAGTTAGCGTAAAGGGCCCAGGGCCCGGAGCCTTTTTTAATGGAAACGCCGCGCAGCACGGACCAGCCCTCGCTCGTCAGTCGGGCGCGGCGGGTCGAGGAGCCCGACTTTCGGGCTGCCTTCGACCTGCTTCCGGCCCCGAAGACCGTCTGGGGCGCGACGGAGGAAGCCACGGTGGTCGGCGGCGGAGCGGCGGCGACGCTACGCGCATCGGGGGATGCTCGGTTCGAATCGATCCGGAAAGCGGCAGACTCGTTGTTCGACTCCGGGGACGTGCACGCCGGCACCGAGGCGGCGTGTCCGCGCCTCTTCGGCGGCTTCGCGTTCCACGCCGCGGGCGGCGACGACGAACCCTGGACGGAGTTCCCGGGCGCTCGATTCGTCCTCCCTCGCGTGCAGGTGACCTACGCGGACAACGGCGCCTGGGTGACGGTGAACGCGGTCGGCCCCGAGGCGGACGCCGAGGACGTCGGGGCACGCCTCGCGGCGGTCGCTGCCGACCTCGACGGCGCGTCAGCTTCTTCCCCCCGACCGCCTCGGCCCGGCATCGCGGCGAAGCATCGCACGACGACGCTCGGGGAGTGGCGGCGGAGCGTCGACTCCGCGGTCGACCACATCGAGTCCGGCCGGCTCCGCAAGGTCGTCCTCGCGCAGGCGTTGCGCGCGGAGCTGGCCGGCGAGCTCTCGCGCGCTGCGACGCTCGAACGACTCGACGAGCGATACCCGGAGTGTCACCTGTTTCTCACGGAGCCCGCGACCGGCGACCAGGCGTTCCTGGGCGCGACACCGGAAACGCTCGTGTCCCTCCAGGGCCGGACCGTCGAGACGGCGGCGCTCGCCGGAACGACCGGCCGTGGCGAGACGCCGGCCGAAGACGAGTGGCTCGCCGACGAACTGCTGGCCGACGAGAAGAACGTTCACGAGCACGAGCTCGTCGCCGACGCGATCCGCGACCAGCTGTCCCCGTTCACGGCCTCGATCTCGACCGGCGAGCGACGGATCAAGCGGCTGGCGACGGTCCAGCACCTTCACACGCCGATGACGGCCGAGCTCGCGAGCGACCAGCACGTCCTCGAGCTGGTCGAGGCGCTCCACCCGACCCCTGCCGTCGGCGGACTGCCGCCCGATGCAGCCCTGGATACGATCCGGGAGACGGAACCGTTCGACCGGGGCTGGTACGCCGCGCCGGTCGGCTGGATCGACGCCGCCGGCAACGGAACTTTCGCGGTCGCGTTGCGCTCGGCGGTCGTGGAACCCAGGCAGGCGACGCTGTTCGCCGGCGTCGGCATCGTCGCCGACTCGGACCCGGACCGCGAGTGGGACGAGGTCCAGCTGAAGTACCGGCCGATCCTCGACGAGCTCGAGTCAGACGGCGGGAGTGAGCCTGCCGGCGGGCACTGACCGCCGACGGTCCTCCGAAACCGACAAAGCCGCTGCCGCTGAAGGGAGCGTATGAACCCGTTAGAGCGGTACCTGCCGCTCGTGGACGACCCCGACGCCTTCCTCGCGGCCTGCGACCGGTCGCTCCCGTCGGTCGTTCGCGTGAACGGTATCAAGGCGACGCGTGACCGCGTCACCGACGCGCTCGAAGCCGAGGGCGTCACGTTCGAGCCCGTGGATTGGCACGACGAGCTGTTCCGGCTCCCGGACCGGAGCCCCGGAACGAACTGGCCGTACTTCCACGGCTGGCTGCACGGGCAGGAGGAGGTGTCCGTCCTCCCCGGACTCGCGCTCGACCCGGAGCCGGGCGAGCGCATCTGGGACGCCTGCGCGGCGCCCGGGAGCAAGACGACCCAGATCGCGGACGCGATGGACGACGAGGGGACGATCGTCGCCAACGACAGCAACCTGGGTCGGCTCTCCGCCCTGCGACACAACACCGAGCGGCTCGGGATCACGAACGCCGCCGTGACGAATCAGGACGCGCGCAACTTCTCGCTGAAGCCGCTCGCGTTCGACGAGTTCGACCGGTCGCTGGTGGACGTCCCCTGCTCGTGTGAGGGGACGTGCCGGAAGAACCCGGACGTCCTCGACGAGTGGACGCTCGGGCACGTCGAGCAGATCGCCGGGATACAGAAGAGCATCCTCACCCGCGCCGTGCAGGCGACGAAGCCAGGCGGCACCGTCGTCTACTCGACGTGTACCTTCGCGCCGGAGGAGAACGAGGCCGTCCTCGACCACGTCCTCGACGCCGAGGACTGTGAGCTGGTCGAGCTCGACCTGCCGCTGGAGACGCGCCCCGGCGTCACTGAGTGGGAGGACGCCTCCTTCGACGAGAGCGTCCGGAAGGCCCACCGCGTGTATCCCCACCACAACGACACGGGTGGCTTCTTCTGTGCGAAGCTCCGCGTCGGCGAGGAGGTGTCGGCATGAGCGACGAGTCACCGACCAGCGGCGACGCGGCCGCTGACGACGACAGGGCCGCCGACGACGACGCGGCAGCCGAGGACGAAAAGCCGACGAACGACGGCCAGCGCTTCGACCGACTGCCGGCGACAGCCGCGGATCGGGTCGTCCCCGGTCGCGCCTCGCGGGAGGAGGTCGTCGACTGGTGGGAGACCCGCTTCGGCGTCGACCCAGCGGTCTTCGACGGCTACAGCTTCTGGGAGAAGGGCGCCGGGAAGATCTGGATCTACAACGGCGAGGCGCCGGACCCGACCCACATCGAGGCGGTCGGCATGACGATCCTGCGAACCCGGCAAGAGCACTGGAAGCCGACGACGCGCGGGGCGGCCAGGTTCGGCCGCCACGCGACCAGCAACGTCGTCGTCCTTGACCCCGCGGAAGCGACGACCTTCGCAGCCGGCGAGGACCAGGAATTACCGCGCTGGGACGGCGACTGGGGATACCTGATCGCGGCCCACGAGATCGCGGGCGAGGTGGAGCCGATCGGCGTGGGACTGTACCTCCACGGCGAGCTTCGATCCCGGATCCCGAAGGGCAGCCGCGAGGAGCTGGGAACGCTGGAATAAGCCGGACAGGGTTTCGGCGACAGCCGGAGCACCGTCGCTTTCGAGTGGCGAACAGGCGACGCTCCGTGACGCGCGGCGACGCGTCGCGCACCCGCAGCCCGCCGCGCGGCAGTCCGTCAGGGCATACGCCGGGTGGTGCGGAATCAGTTAAAAAGTCCAGGAGGCGTCCTTGGTCCGGACCGTTCCGCCGCCGAGACCCTCCCATTCGACGCGATAGCCGAGCGCCGACAGGATCGCACTCGTGTCCTCGATTCCGTACTCGTCGAGAAGTGTTTCCGCGTCGGCCAGCGCGTCGCCGGCGCTGATCGCCTCGTCGACCGCCTCCAGCACGGCCGGGCGAACGAGCGTCCGCCCGACGCGTTCGTGGTCGGGAAACGTCCGGTCCTCGATCGCCTCGACCGCGACGCCGTGGTTGGCCGCGACCGTTTCGAGCGTGACGACGTCGGCATCGGGGGCAAGCGTCTCCGGAAGGTCGGCCGACGCGTCGGCGACGAGGTCGGCTTCGTACTCACGGAGGACCGCGACGACGTCCTTGATGGGGACGGTCCCCGAGTAGGTGACGACGCGGTGGTCGCGGGCAGCGATGTCCTCGCCAACCCCGAGGCTCTCGTCGACGGCGACGATCAGCTCCACGTCCTCGACGTCCGCGAGCTGCCCCAGCTTCTTCTCGACGTACTCCGGCGTCCAGAAGCCCATCACCTCGAAGAACACCCGGAAGTCGGCGTGGTCGTAGTCGAACGCGAAGTCCGGGATCATCACGCTCGTCCCCGTTTCGAGCGGCTCCGGCTCGCGCACCAGCGTCCAGTCGAGGTCGAGCGCCCGGAAGCGCCCCGCGAAGTCGGCCTCGACGCCGCTGTCGAAGCTCGGCTCCGCGAGGGGTTCCACGCCGGGGACTGTCACGTCGCCGTCGTTGAGCGTCATGGTGCGCTCGGTGCCGCGGTCGTCGATCGTGGCCTCGATCCGCCAGTCCGGGGCCTCCGCGACGGTGCGGAGCAGGCGGGCGAAGGCCGTCCCGTACCGGCGGGTTCGCCGGAAGAGCCCGTCCGGGCCCGTGACGACGACCTCGCGACCGGCGTCGGTGGTCCGGATCTCGTACATGAGGCCCAGCCGCTTGACCGCCGAGACCAGGCGTTTCGGGTCGGCCGAGCGGACGCGGAACTCCGTCGCGTCGAAGAGCGCAGTCTGGGCGAGCGAGAGGTTGTACCGCTCGAGGAGGAGCTCCGGCGACTCCCAGCGCGGATCGAACCCGGTCAGGACCTGGTTCTCGTCCCGGTCGGCGTACAGCGAGTCGTCGACCGCAGCGGGGGTGACGCCGAGCCCGTCGGCGGCTCGTTCCAGCGCTCCCTCGCGGTCCGTCGACGAGGCGACGCCGACCGCCTCCGCGGCCTCGAACGCGACGCGGCGCGCGCGGGTCGGCGGGAGAGGCGCTTTCGTCTCGAAGGTCGCCTCGCGCTCGAGGAGCGCGGCCAGCCCCCTGACGAGCTTGAAGTCGTCGACGTCGGCCTCGACCGCGTCGAGGGCGTCGTCCAGGTCGCCGCGGCGCTCGCCGACGTGATCGCGAAACACGTCGAGGACGCGCGTCGCGAGCGGCTCCGCGGCCTCGTCGACGAACTGTGGATGGTAGCCGCCGCCAGCCCGGGACACGCGGAGGTGGTCCTTGCGCAGCACGGACGCCCCTTGGCGGTCGCTCCGGTAAAAGGCGACGGAGCCACGAGGACAACGCATTTGTGGGTTCGCGGGAAGGGAGGGGTATGCGACGACGTGCGCTGCTCGCGAGCGTCGCCATGGCGGTCAGCGCCGGGTGTACCTCCGAGTACGCACCGTCGGGGCCCCGCACGCCGCCGGGCGCGGACGACGCGCGGAGCGAGCCGGGGACGGGAGGGTCCGGAGACGGGGACGAGGACACGCCGGGGCTGTTCATCCTCGAGTGGGATTTCTTCGAGGGCGAGGCCGGAAAGCTCGTCGTCGAGGCCGTCGTGGGCAACGACGCGGAAACGGAACTGAGTGGGACGGTCGTCGTGGTCGCAACCGGCCCGGACCGGAGCGTCGAGGCGACCGAGGACGTCACCGTCGCTCCCGACGAGACGACCGACGTGAATGTTCGAACCGACCTCGAACACGAAGCGTTCGTGCGGGACGGCGAGCTCTCGGTCGACGTGGAGTCGAACTGACCGCCCAGGTACGAGCGACGAGCCCTGATAATTACCGTCGCCGACTCGCGACGCGTTCCTCCGCAGTCTCGGCGCTTACGAGTTCGTACAGCGTCGCGCGGCCGCCGTCGTCTTTCGGGCGGAGGATCCGACCGAGGCGTTGCGTGAACTCGCGCTCGCTGCCGGAGCCGGAGAGCAGCACCGCCACGTTCGCGTCCGGGACGTCGACGCCCTCGTCGAGGACGTTGGCGGAGACGACGCGGCTGTAGGTGCCGTCGCGAAATCGGCGAAGGATCTCCCGGCGCTCCTTCGCGCCGGTTTCGCTCGTTATCGCCGGGATCAGGAACCGTTCGGAGAGCCGATAGACGAGGTCCGTGTGCGCGGTGAAGACGATCACCCTGTCGTCGGCGTGGCGGTCGAGTATCGAGGCCAGCTCGGCGACCTTGTTGTCCGCGTTCATCATGATCTCGCGAGCTTCCTGCTTCGCCAGCAGCGCCTCGCGAGCTCGCGGGTCCGACCCGGAGCGCTTGACCAGTTTCTGGTAGTCGCTCCCGCTCGTGAACGTCATGCCCGACTCCCGGAGGTAACTGACGAAGGTCTCCTGCTGTTCTTCGTATCGCTCGCGCTCGGCCGAGGTGAGCTCGACCTCGACGCGGCGGATGTCGTACGGCGCGAGGTGATCGCCGGCGAGGTCGTCGATTGCGAGGTCGTACACCTTCGGCCCGACGAGGTCGGCGACGACCTCGTGGGCGTCGTCCGGGCGTTCGAACGTCGCCGTGAGCCCCAGTCTGGCCGGCGCGGCGAGCAGGCGAGCCACGTCGCGGTACCCCTCGCCACCGAGGTGGTGCGCCTCGTCGAACACGACGAGGCCGAAGTCGTCGCCGACGTCCCCGGCCTTCAGGTAGGCGGAGTCGTACGTCGACACCGTGATTTGTTCCTGACGCTGCTCGCCGCCGCCGAACCGCCCGATCGGGACGTCGAACTCGGTCTCCAGCTCCCGCTGCCACTGGTCCAGCAGGTCCACCGTCGGCACCACGACCAGCGTCGGGACGCCGAGTTCGACCATCGCCCCGATGGCGACGACCGTCTTGCCCGCGCCGGTCGGGAGTTCGAGGACGCCGCGGTCGTCGGCTTCGTGCCACGCGTCGAGGGCCGCCTCCTGGTACTCTCGCAGGTCGTAGGCCGTCGACAGCGACAGGCTCGGGAGGTCCAGCACCCGGTCGTCGACCTCGACGCCAGCGACCTCGAGCGCCTTTGCGATCTCGGCGTAGCGAAACCCGGGCGCGCGAGCGGTTCCGGACCGTGGGTCGGTTTCGACACCCGGTAGCGGTGGCAGCGGCTCGTCGGCGTCGACGCGGATCGTGCCGTCCTCGTACCGGAGAGTCACCGCCATCGCCGGAGATCGGCGGCCCATTTTTAAAGACCCACCGCCTCGGTGGCCGCATGCGCGCTTCCGAACTGGACCCACAGCTCGCGACCGCGATCGACGAGATCGAGGCCGCCGGCGTCCCGGAGTGGCACCAGCTCTCCGTCGCCGCCGCCCGTCGCGTCGAGGACGAGGTGTTCGCCGGCGGTGACGTCCCCGTCGTCGACCTCGTTCGCGATCTCTCGTTCGACGGCCCGCACGGCGAGGTCCCAGTCCGCGTCTATCGTCCGGAGACCGCGACGCCGACCCGGACGCTGGTCTACTTCCACGGCGGCGGCTGGACGCTCGGGACGCTCGACTCCATCGACGGCGTCTGCCGGGAACTCGCAACCAGGGCCGGCGCCGTCGTCGTTTCCGTCGATTACCGGCTCGCGCCCGAACACCCCTTCCCCGTCGCCGTCGACGAGGCGGCGGCCGCGGTCGACTGGGTGCGGGGCAACGCCCCCGCCTTCGGCGGCGATCCGGACAGGGTCGGCGTCGCCGGCACCAGCGCCGGCGGCAACCTCGCGGCCGTCGCCTGTCTTCGCGCTCGCGACCACGGCAGCGCCGGGACCGACGGCCCGAGCATCGACGGGCAGTTCCTCCTCTATCCGATCACGAACCACGCGTTCGACACGGACTCGTACGCAGCGAACGGGGACGGCCCCCTGCTCACCCGGGCGGACATGGAGTGGTTCTTCGAGCAGTACCTCCGGAGCCCGGTCGACGGACACAACCCGTACGTCTCCCCGTTGCGCGCGGACTCACACGAGGACCTCCCGCCCGCGACCGTCGTCACCGCGGGGTTCGACCCGCTGCGGGACGACGGCGTCGCCTACGCCAGCGCGCTCGACGGCGACGGCGTCGACGTCAGGCATCGCCACTATCCGGCGATGGCCCACGGGTTCCTCAGCCTGGGCGACGACGTCGGCGTCGCGGACGAGGCCCTGGACACCGTCGCCGCCGACGTCCGCGAGCTGCTGTAGTCGGACCCGGACCGGTCGGGACCGACCCGCAACGGACGGAGCCTTAAACCGGATAGCGAGCCAGGTACCCCATGACCTGAGTCTCGCTCCGGACCGGTTCGCGGGAGTGCGACACGCCGGTTCGGAGTCGCTGTCGTCGCCTGCTCGCCACGCCAATTTCTTCTGATCGTTGCCGACCGTTGCCGACGGGGGTCCGACGGCTCCGACGGTGCCGGCGGATCGCTGCTGTGACGGCCCCTGCGCTGAAGCGTCCGGGCGACGCAGCAGTGGCCATGACCCACGCTGGGCCGTTCGTCACCGTTGCCGTCGGCTTACTCGTTGGCGGGATCGCGACGTACGTCGCCGCGAGAGTCGTCGCTGGTGCTCGCAGCTACGCGTACGCCGCGGTGACGGCGCTGTTTGGGGCGAGCGGCTGGGGCGTCGTGGTCCTGCTGCTGGGAGCAGGGTCACTGGGAAGCCGGCTCGTCCCGTTGCTGGTCTGGGTCGCCGTCGTCAAGTGGCGGTATCGTGAGAGCTGGCCTCGTGCCGCTAGCATCGGCTTCGTCGCCTGGACGTCGGTACTCCTCGCGATCCTCCTGCTGTCACGCTCCGGTAGCGGAGCCGTTTTCGGCTCGATCGTCGGGTGATCCGAGAGCTCCGGTTCTCGAAAGGCCGTCGAGGCCGATCAGAATAGCGCGTCGGACGAGGGCAGGACCTCGGCCGGGCCGCCGACCTCCCAGACGTCGGTCTCGATCCCGATCTCGTCGATGCGGGCCTGCACCTCGTCGACGTAGTCGGCATGCGTGTTGACGTAGACCGAGGCACCGGTGTCCGTCGAGAAGTACACCGGAACGTCCTGCTCCTGGCGGAGTTCACGGACCGCGTTGAACACCGCGATCGTCTCGGGCTGCCAGTAGACCCAGCCCGAGGGACCGGTCATCGTCGTCGCCGTCAGCGACAGCGAGTCGTGCTCCGCGAGCTCGAAGATCCCGTCGAAGTCGCCGTCCCGTAGCGAGTCGCGCATCTGCTGGAGCTGCTGGTGGACGTGGGCCATCCGCGCGTCGAACATGTGGCTAGCCTCCGCCTCGCGGTGTGCCTCCTCGGTCTCCTTGTACGCGGGCACGTGCGCGGCGACGATCCGCAGGTCCTCCTCCGGGTGGAAGCCGTCCGGCCCCTCGGCGACGTCGAGCCGCTCGGACCGGCAGTCCTCGTCGTTCAGCCCGGCGTAGAGCTGCGAGTATGCGCCCGTCACGGCGCGCGCAGCCGACGAGGACCCGCGGCGGGCGACCGTCGAGATCTCCGGGCGCGTCATGTCGAGGCCGGCTGCCTCGACGAGCGCCATCGCCGCGGCCGCGAAGCCCGACGAGGAGGAGCCGAAGCCGATGTTCGACGGGAAGGAGTTGACGCTCTCGAACCGGACCGCGTGGTCGAAGCCGGCCAGCTCGCGGACGTGGTCGGTGACGATCTCGACGCGTTCCGCCTCCCGGCCTTCGAGCTCCTCGCCGCCGATGACGAACGTGTCCTCGCGGGCGTCGGGCTGCCACTCGACGGTCGTCGTCGACGACGTCGGCGCCGTACAGAGGCTGATGCTGTCGTGGTAGGGGAGCCGAAGCTCCGGGTCCTGCATGCCGTGGTACTTGACGAGCCCCTGGATCGGATGGGCTCGCGCAGTGGCTTTCATACACTCGCAACTGAGCGGCGGCGGATTAGTCGTTGCGGAACGCGAGTCCGTCGAACCAGTCGTTCTTGGGGCGACGAAACACCGCGTGAGCGCCGTAACTGATGGTAAACGTTTTGCTCGGGGGTCCGGAAGTGACGGAACATGACCGAGTTCACCGTCGAGTTCGTCGGCACCGGAGAGGAGATCCAGGTGACCGACAAGGAGAACATCCTGTCGCGATGCATCGAGGAGGGGATCGCCCAGGAGTACTCCTGTCGCGTCGGGATGTGTCTCGCTTGCTGTGCGGAGGTCGTCGAGGGCGAGGTGAACCAGCCGGCCGCGACGGCGCGCGGGCTGACCGAGGAGGAAGGCGAGAACTACGTGCTCACCTGTATGGCACAGCCGCAATCGGACCTGAAGCTCGATCGCGGCAAGTACCCGCCGACGATCGAGGACTCCGTCGCCAAAGAGGCTGGCGCGGGCGACGCGGAGCCCGGATCCGACGTCGCCGCCGACGACTGACGGAACGACGCTCCGTCGCGATCAGTTCCCGCTCGCTGCACAGTTGTTGGGCCCGAGTTCGACCTCGAAGGCCGCCGATTCGTCCAGTTCCTTGCGTCCCAGGTTCGTCTCGACGATCTCGTCGTAGTTGGTCGGCCGCTCCGGGAGGTTCGAGAGGATCCGATCGGCGAAGGCATCGGGGTCAGCTTCGACGGTGATCCGCTCGCGGGCGTCGCCGACGTTCACTCCGAAGATGTCACCGACGTCCGGCCGCTCACCCACCGCGCGGTGGCCAGGCAACACGAGCGTTTCGGCCGGCAGGGCGAAGATCCGGTTCCGCAGCGTCGCTTGCAGGTCGCGTGCGAGCTCCCTCGTGCCCTCCGCTCCGGCTTCGAGATCGGGCCGTGCCACGGAATGCTGGAGGAGGAGATCACCGCCGAACAACAGCTCACGGTCGGCCGTCGATAGCCGCAGCGCGGTCATTTCGGAAGTATGGCCGGGGGCGTGAACCGCCCGCAGTTCGTGGTCACCGACCGCGATGCTGTCGCCGTCCGACAGCAGTGACGCCTCGAAATCGAGCCCCCGGTCGACGGCGCCGGACGGGAGATATTGCGCCGCCCCGGTCGTCTCGGCGACGGCCCGGAGCCCACTCACGTGGTCGGCGTGGACGTGCGTGTCGACGACACCCGTGAGTGCTGCTCCGTGGTCGGCGACGATATCCGCGTACTGGTCGGCGAACGAGCGCAATGGGTCGATCACCACGGCTTCGTCGCCGGAGATAACGACGTGCGCGAGACAGCCGGACGCCGGCCGGTCACACTGCAACACGGTGACTGCATCGTTCGTGGCGTCGACCGCAGCGTCGGTTACGGCGCCTGATCCGGAGTCAGTCGTATCGGCGGCCGCGATGGCGGGCTGCTGTGAGGAGTCGGTGTCCGCGGCCGACAGCGACGGCCCGAGTTCACGGATCCGGTACACCCGGGCCCAGCCCGCCATCCCGTCGGCCAGATTTCGCGCGTCAACGCCGTGTTTGCGGAGTTGCTCGGCGACCTCCCCACTGGCCGCTCCACGGCCGCAAACGACGACAATCGGCTCGGCCAGTCCCTCCACGTGCTCGGTCGGGTCCCCGTTGACTTGCGCCTGGAGGAATTTCACGTGGGGCACCTGCTTCGAGGTCACGCCGGGGCCCTCGATCCGCCACTCCTCGTACTCGTCCCGATCGCGGACGTCGAGCACGCTGAACCCTTCCTCGCTGGCTAGCAAGTCGCCGAGCTCGTCGGGGGAGATCGCGGCGGTGTCGCTCATACGTCGAGCACGAACCCGGCAGGCTAAAACCTGCTCCCGGCACGCCTCGTTCGGTGGCGCCTCCGGGGACGTGTTTTAACCCGCTCGCGGCCGGACGCCGACTATGGACCCGGACACGTTTCGCGAGCAGGTCGAGTCGGCCGCGGACACCGAGCTCGCCCGGCTCGGCTCGAACAAGCTGCTACTGGCGGTGACGGGGGCAGATCTGACGACGGAAGCAGTGTTGCGAACCGCCGCCGCGGCCGAACGCGCCTCGCGGGACACGTTCGCCGAGTGGGCCGACGCCGAGGCCGACCCGGACGTTCGAGCCGTCTTCGAACGCGTCGCCGACCAGGAACGGAAGCACCTCGAACGCGTTCGGGCCGAGCTCGAGGCAGTCGTCGGCGGCGACGTCGAGGAAGCAGACGGAGACGGTGACGATGACGTTACCGACGACGCCGCGAGCGACGGCGCCGTCCACGAGTCGCTCCGGGAGCGAACCGACACGGTCGAGCGGGTGGCCGCGGGGATGATTGGCCGGGGGCTCGTGAGCCTGCGAACACACACCCAGTACGTGAGCTTCTTCGTCAACGAGGCGGATTCGACGCGGGCAGACCTCTTCCGCGAGCTGAAAGCTGACGTCGAGGCGGACGTCGAGACGGGGCTGGAGTTGCTGGCGGAACACTGCGACGAGGACGATTGGCAGGGTGCGGAAGCGGCGGCCGTGGCGACGATCGACGCAGCCTACGAGGAGTACGAGGCCGCGCTCACGGAGCTGGGAATGGACCCGAAGCCGGTGTGTTGAGCGGGGCGTCCGAGCGGAGTTGGCGACGGAATGCGATATTCGAAATCGACCGTCGTCCGGTGATCACGATACTGAATATCCCGGAGGGCGGCCGGACCCGCGGGATTCAAGGTGGTGCCAGACGGCTACTTCGGTAATGCGTCAGGACCACCTCATCAGCGCGACACAGCTGTCGCGAGCGGACGTGGAGGCGGTACTCGACAGGGCACGCGAGGTCGCCGCCGACCCGGGGAAGTTCCGGGAGCGACACGCCGGGTCGGTGCTCGCGCTCTGCTTCTTCGAACCGAGCACGCGGACGAAAATGAGCTTCGAGTCCGCGGCCAAGCGCCTCGGCGTCGACACCGTCGACATGGGGTCGGTGGAGTCCTCGTCGGTGAAGAAGGGCGAGAGCCTCGCGGACACCGTCCGCGTCATCGAGGGATACGGCGACGCCATCGTCCTCCGGCATCCGAGCGAGGGCGCGGCGAAGCTGGCCGCGGAGTTCGTCGACGTCCCCGTCGTCAACGCCGGCGACGGCGCCGGCCAACACCCCTCCCAGACGCTGCTCGACTTACACACCATCCGGGAGGACCACGGCCTCGACGACCTCACCGTCGGGATCATGGGCGACCTGAAGTACGGCCGCACGGTGCACTCGCTGGCCGCGGCGCTGACGAACTTCGACGCGCGCCAGCACTTCATCAGCCCGGAGTCGCTGAAACTGCCGCGCTCGGTACGGTTCGACCTCCACGAGGCCGGCGCACAGGTACGCGAGCATACCGAGCTCGAGGAGGTCCTGCCGGAGCTGGACGTGCTGTACGTCACCCGGATCCAGCGCGAGCGGTTCCCCGACGAGAACGAGTACCGGAAAGTCGCCGGCGAGTACCAGATCGACGCGGAGACGCTCGAGGCCGCCAGCGACGACCTCACCGTGATGCATCCACTGCCCCGCGTCGACGAGATCGCGCCCGACGTCGACGAGACGAAGTACGCCAGGTACTTCGAGCAGGCCCACAACGGCGTCCCGGTTCGCATGGCCCTGCTCGATACTCTCCTCGGAGGTACCCAATGAGCCCAGACCGAGAACTCCGCGTTTCGAAGATCCGCAACGGCACCGTCATCGACCACGTCACCGGGGGACAGGCGCTGAACGTGCTCGCGATCCTCGGCATCGACGGATCCGAAGGGTTCGGCGTCTCGATCGGGATGAACGTTCCCTCCGACCGACTCGGCCGCAAGGACGTGGTGAAGGTCGAGGAACGAGAGCTCTCCCAGTCCGAGGTCGACGTACTCTCGCTCATCGCGCCGGAGGCGACGATCAACATCATCCGCGACTACGAGGTGGTCGAGAAGAACCGCGTCGAGCGCCCCGATTCGGTCACCGGCGTGCTGTCGTGCCCGAACCATAACTGTATCACCAACGAGGACGAGCCGGTCCGTCCCCGCTTCGACGTCGTCTCCGAGGGCGTCCGCTGTGGCTACTGCTCGGAGATCATCCGCGAGGACATCGCGGAGCACATCGACGTCTGAGAGGCTGAAACTCGCGGTTCGACCGCGCGACCGCTCCCATTCGAACCACACCCCACCCGCCGCCCGGCGGTAGTTTTTAGCTCTCGCCGCTCGTTATGACGGGTATGAGCTCGAAACTCAAGCTAATCCTCGTACTGGCGTTCCTGGTTCTGGTGTACTTCCTGTTCAGCAAGGGCGACGAACCGGTCGAAGTCGAATAACCGTCGTCGCGTTCGACATCCCTGGGTGTAGCGTCTCCGTTTCGGGGGTCGATGCCGACGGATCGCCCACCGAGACGCCTCTTTTAACCGCGACCGTCACGAACAGCGACGCATGTACGGGGTCGTTACGCGGAACGCGGACGAGGTCGAGATGGGCGAGTTCGATCTCGGCTTCTACGAGGTGAAAGACGTCACGGGGCGGGCGGCCGCGCCGCTACCGAACGCCGTGAACATGGTCTCCTGCTTCGGCGACAACGCGGCGGCCGAGGAGAGCCCGGACCTGGTGCCGGTCGACGCGCGCGGCCGGCCGGCCACCCGTGACCGCGACTACTTCGACTGGGCGTACATCTGTCCGACCCATCCCGAGTACCGCGAGGGACTCTTCGAGATCATCGAGGACTGTGCCACGGAGAACGAGGACGTGCGCCTCGACGACGTCGGGTTCCCGCGAGAGGGGTACTGTCGTTGCGACCGTTGCGAGCGGCTGTTCGCCGAAAGCGAGTTCGACGACCGCAACGAGTGGCGCGCGGACGTCATCACCGAGTTCGTCGCCGAAGCGAACGAGCGGATCCCCGGACGCACGTTCCTCACGCTGTACCCCGACCCCTACCCGGAGCACCTCTACGAGCGCGCCGGCCTGGACGTCGAGGCGCTCAGCGAGCACGTCGACGAGTTCGTGATCCCGCTGTACGACATGGAGTACAGCACGACCTACTGGCTGGAGACGATCACCCGCGGGTTCCGGACGCTGCTCGGCGGCGATTACGACGTCCACGGTGCCCCGGCGCAGACGCCCTTCTCGGTCGAACTGTACGCCGTCAACGTCGACCTCGACAATCTCGTCAAGGCCGTCGAGGTCGTCGAGACGTACGCAAAGGACGTGTTCCTCGGCTACGACGCGTCGAACGCGGCGGCCGCGCTCCGCCGGAAGGACGCCGACTCCCGGAGCGGTGAAGTCCACCGCCCGGAGTAGCGACGCAAGCGGGCCCGTCGACCGCGGTCCTACTCGTCCGGGAAGATACTGTCGGGAATGAACGCGGTCACGGTCCAGTTCGGCGCGTCGACGACCTCGCTGATCTTCAGGTCCATCGCCGCCGAACAGAGGATGTAGGCCTCACCACGCGTCAGGTCCCGGTTCTCGTGAAGGTGGTCGATCATGTGGCTCGTCGCCTTCTTCGTCGCGTCCATCAGGTCGTCGCTGATTCCCGTCGTCGCGTACATCGGCTCGTCGTGGCCGGTCGCCGTGAACGGGCCGGACGTTTCCAGCTGCGGCTGTTCGATATCCATGTCCTTTCGCACGCTAAACCGGGCCGTCACGAACATCGGCGCCTCGATGCCCGTCACGCACACCTCGCCGTCGCCCTGGGCCGCGTGGCAGTCAGCGGTCGAGAAGAGCGCTCCCTCGGTCTCGACCGGGAGGTAGACAGTCGACCCCGCAGTCATCTGTTTCACGTCCATGTTGCCACCGGTCGAGAGCGGTGGGAGCGTGTCGTGTTCGCCGTCCTCACCCGGCGCGACGCCGATGACACCCGGGAAAGGATCGAGCGGTACCTCGATCCCGTTGACGAACTTGCCGACGTCGCCCTCGAGGTCCCAGATGTGCACGCCCGCCTCCGGGAACTCCTCGGGGAGCAGGCCGAGGCCCATTTCGCCCGGCAGGTAGCCGGTGTACCCCCAGCCCTTGTGCTGGAAGTCCAGGAGTTCGACCTCGAGTACGTCGCCGGGTTCGGCACCCTCGACGGCGACGGGGCCGGTCAGGGGATGAACCGGGTCGAAGCTGACGTCGGCGAAGTCGTCGACGCCTGACTGGACGTCGATCTGTCGGTCGACGGCGTCCCGACACTCGAAGCGGACGACGTCGCCGTCCTCGACCTCGAGGACCGGGTCCAGCGAATTGTCCCAGACTCGGTGGATGTTCGACTCCTTGTCGGAGAGTCGGTAGTCGACGGTGTAGTCGGACGCCTCCTCGGCGTCCGTATTGTGGTGTGTCATACAGGACCACATAGCGATGCTGAAATATAAATGGGTCGTTGGCTCAACTCCTGAGAACACGTCGACGACGGTCTGCTGTAACGTGGCAGCCGCCGACTTACTCGCCGCCGAACCAGTCGAGCGCTTCCGCGAGGTCCGTTCGCGGCGGGGAGCAGCTGAAGTTCCGACAGGCGTAGACGGTCGGCTCGCCGTCGAGGGCGTCCCGCTCGGCCCAGACCGGCGGCGCCGAATCGAACCCGAGCGTTTCAAGCCAGGCGTCGAGCCCAGCTGCAGTCGGCGGCCGGCGGGCCAGTACTGCACCGGGCAGGTACGTTCGCGACAGCGTCTCCCACCAGTCCTCCGGCAGCTCGTCCGCCGCGAGGGTGAGCTCTGTACTCCCGCGGGCAGCCTTGTCGGCCGCCATCGATAGCGAGACGTGTTCCAGCGGTCGCCCCTGGATACGGTCCGCGTGCGTGTCGAGCGCGGCCTCGGCCACCTCGCGATAGTCGCGGTCCGGGTGGAAGCCGTCGAGGTCCAGCAACAGGTCCACTGCGATTCCCAGACTGGACGGGGTGGACTGGTCCGTCAGCTCCTGCGGACGGGCGATCAGCTCCTCGCCGTCGGCCGCCGTGAAGTAGATCGTGCCGGCGTCCTCGTCGTAGAACTCCGCGACGATGCCGTCCGCGAGGTCGAGCGCGAACCCGAGGTGGTCGACGTCGCCGGTCGTCTGGTAGAGGTCGAAGGCGCCACGGGCGACGAAGGCGTAGTCTTCCAGGTACCCAGGCCCCTGCAGGTCGCCGTCGAGCCAGCGACGGGCGAGCTGCTCGCCGTCCCAGAGGTGGTCGCGCACGAACGCCAGCGCGTCCTCGCCGACGTCGGTGAACTCGGCGCCGAGCACCTGCCCGGCTGCCGCGAACGCCGAGATGGTTCGGCCGTTCCAGCTCGCGAGCACCTTCTCGTCGCGGGCCGGGCGAGGTCGCTCCTCGCGTGCGTCGTACAGCTTCGCTCGAGCGGCCATCAGTCGCTCGTTCACCTCTTCGAGCGAGAGGTCGTACTCCTCGGCCAGCGAGTCGGTGGTTTCCGAAACCTCCAGAACGGTGGTGCCGCCCTCGAAGTTCCCGCGCTTCGTCACACCGTACCGGTCCTTCACGAGTGACGCGTCGGGGTCGTCGAGGACCGCGTCGACCTCGCTCGGCGTCCAGGTGTAGAAGGCTCCCTCCTCGGGGTCGTCCCCGGACGCACCGCGGGATTCTGGCGGGAGGCTGCGCGCGTCGAGCGTGCTGAAGAACCCGCCTTCCGCGTGCTGCAGTTCCCGGGTGAGGAACGTAAGCGTGTCCTGCGCGACGTGGGCGTACCTCGGATCGCCGGTGAGCCGGTACGCGTCCAGGTATACTCGGGGCAGCTCGGCATTGTCGTACAGCATCTTCTCGAAGTGTGGGACGGTCCACGATCGGTCAGTGGCGTAGCGGTGGAACCCGCCGCCCACCTGGTCGTAGACGCCGCCCCGTGCCATGCCGTCGAGCGTGCCGAGTGCTGCGTCGAGGGCGGCGTCCTGGCCCGTCTGGGCGTACGTCCGTAACAGCAGCTCGATCCGCCCCGGCTGGGGGAACTTCGGTCCGGAGGAGCCGAACCCGCCGTGGTCCTTGTCGAATGCGCGGATCCCGGCGGCGGCCGCTTCGTCGACGATCTCCGACCCCGGGGCCTCGCCGGGCTGGTCCGGAACCGATTCGAGCTGGTCCTTCGCGGCCGCGACCCACTGATCCGCCCGGTTCTCCATCTCGGCGCGCTGCTCCGGGTCCTTCCAGGAGTCGGCGATCTGCTCGCAGAGCTGCTTGAAGCCGGGGCGGTTGCCCTTGGGTTCCGGCGGGAAGTACGTCCCCACGTAGAACGGGTCGCCGTCGGGCGTACACCAGGCCGACAGCGGCCAGCCGCCACCGCCGGAGACCAGCTGACAGACGGTCATGTAGACGCTGTCGACGTCCGGGCGCTCCTCGCGGTCGACCTTGATCGGGACGAACTCCTCGTTGATCAGCTCGGCGACCGCCTCGTCCGCGAAGCTCTCCTCCTCCATGACGTGACACCAGTGGCAGGCGGAGTAGCCGATCGAGACGAACACCGGGACGTCGTGCTCCTTGGCTTTCTCGAACGCCTCGTCGTCCCAGGGCTGCCAGTTGACCGGGTTGTCGTCGTGCTGCCGGAGATACGGGCTGGCCTCGTCGGCCAGTCGATTCCGGTCCGTCGGCGTTGTCATGGTGGATCGTAATCGTGCCGGCCATGAAAAAGGACGCTTCGGGAACGAACGTCGTGTAGGACACGATCGTGTATATATCTTCACCACACAAGAGCAAGGTTTACACTACCGTGCGTAGATCGGGGAGACATGACGGAATCCGTCCTGTTGGTCGGCGGCGGCGGCCGGGAACACGCGATCGCTCGGGCGCTGGCGGACGACTGCGACCTGCACGCCTGTGCGAGCAACCGCAACCCGGGCATCGCCTCCCTCGCGGAGACGTTCGAGAACGTCGACGAGACCGCGGTCGACGACATCGTCGCCGTCGCCGAGCAGGTCGATGCCGACGCGGCGATCATCGGCCCGGAGTCGGCGCTGGCGGCCGGGGTTGCCGACGCGCTGGACGCCGCCGGGATATATACGTTCGGCCCGCAGGAGTCGGACGCGCGCATCGAGACCGACAAGGCGTTCCAGCGCCGGTTCATGGCGGACAACGACATCCCGGGCAGCCCTGACTACGCGGTGTTCGAGGACCTCGACGCCGCCTGCGACTACATCGACGACTACGACGGTGACCTGGCGGTGAAACCCATCGGCCTCACGGGCGGCAAGGGCGTCCGCGTCATCGGCGACCAGGTCACCGCTGCCGAGGCGAAGGAGTACCTCCGTGGAGCCGACTACGACGGCGTCGTCCTCGAGGAGCGACTCGTCGGCGAGGAGTTCACCATCCAGGCGTTCGTCGCCAACGGCGACGTGCGAACGACCCCCGCAGTGCAGGACCACAAGCGCGCCTACGAGGGCGACGAGGGCCCGAACACCGGTGGGATGGGCTCGTACTCGGACACGACGATGGAACTCCCGTTCATGACCCCGGACAACTACAGGGACGCCGTCGCCATCATGGAGCAGGTCGTGGCGGCCCTCGACGACTACAAGGGCATCCTCTACGGCCAGTTCATGCTGACCGCGGAGGGGCCGCGCGTCGTCGAGTTCAACGCGCGGTTCGGCGACCCGGAGGCGATGAACACGCTACCGGTGCTGGAGACACCGCTGCTCGACGTGATCACGGCCGCGCGCGACGGCGACCCGTTGCCGTCGCTCTCCTTCAGCGAGCAGGCCACCGTTTGCAAGTACGCCGTCCCCGACGGCTACCCGACGGACCCGGACGCCGGGACTCGCATCGAGGTCGACGAGGGGAACGTCGGCGACGCCGGGCTCTTCTACGCCAGCGTCGACGAGCGCGAGGACGGCATCTACACGACGACCTCGCGGTCGTTCGCGGTCGTGGGACTCGGCGACACCATCACCGAGGCCGAGCAGGTCGCGGAAGATGGTCTCACAGCAGCCGGCGACGGGCTCCGGATCCGCCACGACATCGGCAAGCCGGAGCTCGTCCAGCAGCGGATCGACCATATGGCCGAACTTCGCGAGTAGCGAGCAGGCGACGTGAAACGTTTCGGGTCCCACGGGAGGGCGTCGCGCTCCCACCTCGTCTCCCGCGGGGCGACGGTCGGGTCACGGGCCGTTTGCTTCGTCATCCCGGATAAATGGTTGGCCGAGAGGGTTCGTGGCGACCGCCGGTCGCTCAATCCTTTTATTACCCGAGCGAGAAGCAGGAGGCGTGACTGACGAACGCGACGAGCGGCGACGTGAGCGACTGAATAGCGTGCGGACCGGCGGCCCCCGGAACTCGCTCTGGTCGTGGCCGGACGCAAAATCGCCGCTGGTCGTGATGTGGAACTACGTCGTCATCGTTCTCGCGCGGATCTCGCCGAGCCTGCGGCTGAAGAACTGGCTGCTCTCGCTGCTCGGGGTCACGGTCGGAACCGGCGTCGCCTGGGGGCTGGAGTCGACGCCCGACGTGTTCTGGCCGGAGCGGATCACCGTCGGCGACGACGTGATCGTCGGCTACGACGCGACCCTGCTGTGTCACGAGTTCCTGCAGGACGAGTATCGACTCGGCGACGTCGTCTTAGAGGACCGAGCGATGGTCGGCGCCGGCGCGATCGTGTTGCCTGGCGTCACCGTTGGCGAGGGCGCACAGGTGGCGGCGAACTCGCTCGTCGCCGACGACGTGCCGGCCCACACCACGGTCGCGGGCGTCCCGGCGGAAGTCGTGTCCGAGGCCGCCGAGGAGCCGGACGCCGCCGACAGCTGAGCGGGGTTCCCGGGGGCAAGCCAGCTGCTCAGCTCCGAACGCGAGCGATCCCGTGCCGGAACACGACGTGGTTCGGGAACACGTGCTCTTCCGTGTCGGTCTCGACGTGGGTGACGAACAGGTCGACTTCCTGCACGATCCCCCGGTGACCGTCGATCTCGACCTCGTCGCCGATGCTGTACGGCTGGTTCAAGAGGAGATAGACGCCGGCCGCGGCCGACGCGAGCAGGTCCTTCGTCGCCAGCGCCGTCAGGAGGACGACAGCGAACGCGTAGGCCGCCAGCAGGACGGTGAGCGCGAGCGTGGCGACGCCGATCTGGGCCAGCGCGATCAGCGCGGCCACGTAGACCACACTGTACTTCGCGGCGGTCGGGACGACGCCGATCTCCGGGACCTTGACCCCGCGGAGGCGCTCGGTGACGTACAGCTCGACCTTGTCGCCGACGACGATGCCGACGATCAGGACGAAGACGGCGACGAACAGCCTGGGGACGAACGTGGCGACGTCGCTCCAGAACAGCTGGACGTACTGGATCTCCGCGACCGTGAGCGCGACGACGATGGCGATGCCGACGACGAAGTAGCTGGTGAGCTTCGCGATGATGTTCACCGTCGAGGTGCCGAACTCCCGGGCCGTGCGCTCGAACGCCGTCCCCTCGATCGCGTCCGGCACGCCGGCTCGCTCGAGCAATCGGCGGTTGACGATGCCGACGACGTACCCGAACACGAGTCCCAAAAGAAGTACGAACAGCGCGAGCCAGACGCGGGTCGACACGAAGCCGAGATACTCCCAGACCGTCGACTGCAGTAGGCCGCCGGATTCGGGCAGGTCGAGTGCAAGCGCAGCGGATGCGGGTTCGAGCGGCGCAAACGCGGCCGCCGGGTGTGTCGGGACGGGCATCAGTACTCCTCCGGATCGATCTCCAGGATCAGTTTCCCACCTTTAAATGCCCGAACGAGGCCGTCGGACTCCGAGAGAACGACCGCCGTCGCGTTCGTGTCCCGCGTGATCGCCCCGGCGGCCATGTGGCGAGCGCCGAGCCCCTTCGGGATGTCGACCCCCTCGGCCGCGGGTTCGAGGTAGCGGTAGGCGGAGACGATCTTCCCGGAGTCGGAGATGACGAAGGCGCCGTCGAGCCGGGAGAACTCCTTGAGCATCACGTTCACGATGGGGTCGCCGACGTGAACGTGGGACTTCTCGAAGGGGTTGTAGCTCAGCGGGCGGGACTTGTTCATCACCTTGCCCGCGTCGCCGACGACGAACAGCGCGCCGACCGGTTTGCCCTTCTGCCCCTTCTTCCCGAGCTCGACGGCGACCTCGAAGACGTTGCGGATGACGCCCGGCTCCGCGCGCGAGTTGACGAACAGGTCGTAGATGCCGGATTCGACCGTTTCGTCCACCCGAACGCGAATGACCGAGTCCTGGTTGCCGCCGAAGACGGAGACGCTGCAGGCGACGTCGTCGCCCTCGCTGACGTACTCGGCGTCCATTGCGCCCTGGATGCCGAACTTGATCCGGTCGCGCACGTTGTCGAACTCCAGCGGGAGCTCGACGAAGTCGTCGGCACCAACGTCGTTGTCGGGCGCGACGACAACGACCTCCTCCTCCTCGGAGTCCTGAAACCGATCGTACAGCGAGCTGGTCGGGGAGAAGAGAAAGACCGCGTCGACGCTCGTGACAATATCGCCGAGGAGGTCGGGTAGTGACGCCATTACTGGTTAGATACACCAAGGGGCGCTCATAAAGGATTTGTGTCATAGGCGAACAGTTTCCGGGAGGACTGCCCGAGGGGTTGGAAATGGACGCGGGGGAGACGGAGGGGAGGCGGGGCGGAGACGGGCGCGGGCGGAGGCGACCGTAACGAATAGCCGACCCGCGTCGACGGCCGCGACGGACACGCCTTTTTAGGTGGCCGACTCAGTCCCGGTATGGACGTACCCGTCGACGAGGCCCGTCTCCGCGCGGACCTCGAAGCCAACGCCGAGTTCGGTCAGGTCGAGTTCGACGACCCCGAAAAGCGCGGCCGCACGAACCTCACCGGGACCGAGGCGAACGAGCGCGCCCGCGACTACCTCGTGGAGCGGATGGAGGACGCCGGCCTCGACGTTCGCATCGACGCCGTCGGCAACGTCGCCGGGGAGTGGTGCCCGCCCTCGGCGGACCCGGACGCCGCCCCGGTCGCCACCGGGAGCCACGTCGACTCCGTCCCCGAGGGTGGCATCTTCGACGGCCCGCTCGGGACCTACGGCGCCCTGGAGGCAGTCCGCGCGATGCAGGAGGCCGGCGTCGAGCCCGACCGCCCGGTCCTCGTCGTCAACTTCACCGAAGAGGAGGGGCAATCGTTCGCCGACGGCCTCCTCGGCTCCTCCGTCGCCGTCGGGGAGCGAACGGTCGAGGAGGCGCTCGCGCTCGAAAACGACGAGGGCGAGACGCTCGAAGCCGCCCTGGAGCGCATCGGCTACCGCGGCACCGGGGCGCTCGACGCGAGCAGCTGGGACGCCTTCTACGAGATCCACGTCGAGCAGGACACGACCCTCGAAACGGCGGGTGCCGCCGCCGGCGTCGTCACGACGATCACGGGGATCACGCACTGCGAGGTCACCATCGAGGGCGAGGCGAACCACGCCGGAGCCACGGCGATGGACGAACGGACCGACGCGCTCGCGGCCGCCAGCGAGTTCGTGCTGGACGTCGAAGCCACGGCCAACGACGTGGTCGCGGAATCCTCGGAGTCGGCCGTCGGGACCGTCGGCTCCCTCGACGTCTCGCCGAACGCGACGAACGTGGTGCCGGGGGCCGTCGAGATGGGCGTCGACGTCCGCGACGTCGAGTACGAGTCGATGGAGACCATCGTCGCGGCCGCCAGGGACTCGCTCGGCCTGCTGGAAGCGAGTCGTGGGGTCGACACGAGCTTCGAGCGCCCGTTCGACCTGCGGCCGACACCGATGAGCGACCGCCTCCGGGAGGCGGCCCATCACGCCGGCGACGACGCCGGGCTCGAAACGATGGACCTCCACTCGGGCGCGGCCCACGACACGATGCACGTCGCGAGCGTGACGGACGCGGCGCTGCTGTTCGCGCCCTCTCAGGACGGCATCTCGCACAACCCACGCGAGTGGACGGACTGGGCGGACTGCGCGGCCACGACGCGCGTCCTCGCCGGCGCGCTGGCGGACGTCGCGACCGAAACGTAGCTACCGGGACCGGTTACTTCTCCGCGGGCGGCCAGAGCGCCTGCTCGTAGACGGTCTCCTCGTACTCCTCGCCGAGGATCTCCGTCGTCTCCGTGTCGACCTCCCGGAAGTCGAGCGCCTCGTAGAAGCCGCAGCCGACGTCGTTGTCCGCGAGGACGAACGCGTAGAGGTCCGAGACGCCCTCCTCGCGGCAGTGGTCGGCGAAGGCGTCGTGGAGCGACTGCCCGACGCCGGCGCGCTGGTGGTCGGGGTGGACGTAGATCCGGAGGACGTCGGCCTCCTCCTGGCCGACGTACCCGTGACAGAAGCCGACGAGCCCATCGGCGATCTCGGCGACGAGGAACAGCTCGTCGGGCGCCGCGAATCGCTCCTCGAGGTCCGCGGGGTCGTACCAGTCGTCGACGATCGCCGCGACCTCGGCCTCGTCGAACGCCTCGTAGGTGTCCTGCCAGGCCGCCTTCGCGATTTCCCTGATCGCGTCTAGGTCCGTCCCGTTCGCTCTGCGAACCGTCAGCTCCGCTACTTCCGCGTCGTCGTCGGTCATAAGCCCCCGTAGAACCCCGATCAGGTCGTGATTTGTGGCCACTCCCCACGGCACGCGTGTCGATTCACGAACCGAACGAAGCTGGGCTAGTCGGTTGGTCACGGTTGGAACCGCCGGTCAGTCGGTCGGTCGCGACCGCGGGAAGCGGTGGAATTACGTTACATCGTGGTGAGTAGTACATAGATGGAGGCGGCGCTCTGGTACGTGCTGACCGGGACGCGTGGCGGCAGAAACCGCGTCCGCTTGCTTCGTGCCGTCGCGGAGCGTCCGCGAAACGCAAACCAGCTAGCCGAGGATCTGGACCTCGATTACAAGACGGTCCGGCATCATCTCGACGTTCTAATGGAGAACGGCGTCGTCGAGAACAGCGGCGAGGAGTACGGAGCCGTCTATCTGCCCACGGAGCAGGTCCGGCAGCACTGGGAGACGGTCGAGGATATCTTCGAACAGGTGGACGATGACTAAGGTTAGACAACCGAGAACCGGCGGGGTGGAGCATAGCGCGCCCGTCGACCGGCGTGCCCGCAAGCGGGTTCGAGATCGGTCGATTTGGGAACGTATTCGGAACGAATTTGGGAAAGTCGTTATACCCGACAACAGGATAGGGAGAGTACGATGAGTCTCTGGTTCGATATCGCTCGCCTCGCGGTCGGCGTGAACGTCGTCCTCCTGTTCGTTCTGGTTGCGATCTGGGGCCGCAACTACTACGAGTTCCGCTCGAAACACTCGCTCGGGCTGGCCATGTTCGGGTCCTTCCTGCTTGCGGAGAACGCGCTGTCGCTGTACATCTACCTGATGGATCCCATGCTATCCTCGTGGTTCTCCTCGTCCGTCCCCGCGGTCGCGTGGCGCGCGATGATGCTGCTCCACGTTCTGGAGACGTTCGGGCTCGCTGCACTGGTCTGGATCACCTGGGATTGAGGCTTTTTGATTTCGGCGTCCTTCGATTCCATCCGGCCTGGTGTTTGACTGTCGGCGTCTCCGTGTTCGTGTGATGCGTTCTGGTTGCGAGCGACAGCGTTCGGCATTCCCCACAAAACCAACAGTCACCATTCGGCCAGCTTGACAAGTGCCAGTCGCTGAGACAGTCGCTTTATAAATAAATTCGGCTGGCGTCGGTGGAGACACCACTCGGCATGCCCGGGACGTTCCGGCCCACGAGCGTTAGTATTTATAAACAAAGTTGGCTATCGGTGCTGGCGACACCACTCACCATGCCCAGAAAGCCCCAGCCGCTGAGCGGTCGCGCTGCTCGCTGCGCGCCTCGCCGACTCACTCGCTTCGCTCGTTCGTCGGCTCAGTGCTTGCTTCGCAGGGCGTCCCGCTCAGCGACTGCCCCTTTCAGTCCCGCCCGGGAGTGGTGGCCGGGCGTCGCTCGCGGCGGTTCTTTGGCCGGCGTCGATCGCCAGCTGGCCGGCGTGCGGTGCGGGGCGACCGGCGCGCGCGAGTAACGCGTGCGAGGGAGGGCATGGGCGCGCCGCGGGGTGTCTCCGTGAGCAGCGAGAGACCGGAGGTCTCTCGGGCAGCCGGCGCGCGTCGCGCGCCGGCGACGAAGCGAACGGAGGGCTGGAAGTTGCAGCCCGGCAGCCCGCTACTGCAGGCAGCCCGGACCGTCTTTCGCCGCGGAGAGCCGCAGATATGTCGCGTCGCGAGAAATCAAAGATTTCTCGGAGCCCGAAAATCTCCGATTTGGAGGACAGCGACCGCGAGCGGCGGAGGGCTTTCTGGGTGTTTGCGGTGCTGGTAAGAGCAAGAACGAATCACCTGTGCAAACCCGCATATAAAAAGCGATCAGGGCTTTCGAGGAGTCCGCGTTGCTATCAACTGCAGCAGCGGTTGCACCTGTTTACCCTTCTTCGAATGACCAGGACCCCATGGCAGCGATCACTCCGCTCGCCAGGTTCCATTTATATACTGCACTAATGAGCCAGCAACCGGTCTGCAGATCCGCTCGCAAAGGAGCAAAAATCCCAGACGTGGTCGACTTTGGGAACGAAATTGGGTGAGAGTACGGCCGGAGTTCGGAAAATCCTCTTTTAAGTTACCCTCATCCACCTGAGTATGCGCCAACGCGCATTCACATTGACGATGGCTTTCGTCCTCGTCGTGTCGGCACTGGCCGGCCCGGCAGGCGTAGCCGCCGCATCGACGCAGGAACAGGCGTCCGTGAGCTTCTCCGGCGGAACCTCCGGGGGGTCCACGATCGTCGTCGACGAGGTCACCCTCCCCGAGGGCGGCTTCGTGACGATCCACGACAACTCCCTCACCGAGGGCAACGTGCTCGGCAGCGTCGTCGGCACGTCCACGTACCTCGAGGCGGGCACGCACGAGAACGTCGAGGTCACGCTCGAGGAGAGCGTCGACGACGGCCAGTACCACGCGATGGCCCACAAGGACACGGACAACGACCGCGCGTACGAGTTCGTCTCCTCGAACGGTGAGGTCGACGGGCCCTACACGGCCGACGGCGACATCGTAATGTCCGCCGCGAACGTGACGGTCTCCGCGAGCGTCTCGTTCAGCGGGCAGCCGAGCGAGGGCGAGTACGTCATCGTCGACCGCGTCGAGCTGTCGGAGGCCGGCTTCGTGACGGTTCACGACTCCAGCCTCCTCGACGGCGCGACGTTCGAGAGCATCCGCGGCTCGAAGTACCTCGAAGCTGGCGTGCACGAGAACGTGCGCGTCCAGCTCGACGAGCCGCTCCAGAACGACGACACGCTGATCCCGATGGCGCACAGGGACACGAACGATAACAAGGCGTACGACTTCGAGACCTCGGAGGGGCAGGAGGACGGGCCCTTCCTGAACGCCGACAACGAGGCCGTGCTCGATTCCGCACAGGTCGAGCTGAGCGACGAGGCAAGCGTCTCGTTCGACACCCAGGCGTCCGGCGGTAACACGGTCGTCGTCGACGAGGTCTACCTGCCGAACGGCGGCTTCGTCACGGTGCACGACTCGACGCTGGCGGACGGCGCCGTGATCGAGAGCATCCGCGGCACGAGCGAGTACCTCGAGCCCGGCGTTCACCGGAACGTCGAGGTTACCCTCGAGGAGCCCCTCGAGGAGGACGACCAGCCGTTCGCGATGGCGCACCAGGACACGAACGACAACCAGGCGTACGACTTCCCGAGCTCCGACGGCGAGGACGACGGCCCGTACACCACCGACAGCGGTGACATCGTGATGCAGCAGAACGACGTCACGGTCTCCGCGTCCGTCGACTTCGCCGACCAGACCAGCGACGGGAAGACCGTCGTCGTCGAGGACGTCGACCTGAGCGAGGGTGGCTTCGTAACGATTCACGACGCCTCGCTCAAGGAGGGCGCCGTGCTCGAGTCCGTCGTTGGCACCTCGAAGTACCTCGAGGCCGGCCACCACGAGGAGGTCGTCGTCACCCTGGACGAGCCGATCCAGGAGACGAACCAGCTGCTCGCGATGGCGCACCAGGACACCAACGACAACCAGGAGTACGACTTCGTCGACTCCGGCGGTGAGGCCGACGGCCCGTACACGGCCAACGGCAACATCGTGATGACGCAGGCGACCGCGCAGGTCACGGCCTTCGTCTCCGCGTCCAACCAGGACGCGCCCGACGGCGAGACCATCGTCGTCGACGAAGTGACGCTGCACGACGGCGGCTTCGTGACGATTCACGACTCCAGCCTGCTCGACGGCGCAGTCTTCGACAGCGTCCGCGGCACGAGCGAGTACCTCGGCCCCGGCACGCACGAGAACGTCGAGATCACGCTGGACGAGCCGCTCGAGGAGGACGAGACGGTGATCCCGATGGCGCACAAGGACACCAACGGCAATCAGGCGTACGACTTCCTGAGCTCGGACGGCCAGGCTGACGGGCCGTACGTGGCGGCCGGTGGCGCCGTCATCACCACCGCCGACGTCAACGTGGAGGAGATGACCGAGACGTCGACGGACACGATGGAGGACACCGAAATGGAGACCGAAACCATGGAAGAGACCGAAATGACGACCGAGACCGAGAGTAGCGCGCCCGGCTTCGGCGCCATCCTCGGCCTCGTCGCCCTGCTGGCCGCGGCGCTGATCGCGACGCGTCGCCAGTAATCCCGCTTCGGCCCTCGTCGCGTTTTTATTCAGGACACGACCGACGACTCGCCCGGACCGACCCCGAACAACGCGGCCATTCATACCCATGACCGAACTCGAAACCACCGACCGACGCACCGACCGGGACCGACAGCCCGAATCGATCGAGCAGCCGGCAACGTCCGGCGGGCGAACGCGGACCTGCCCGGAGTGTGACGGCCGGCTCGACGCCGACGAGGCGCGCGGGGAAACCTCCTGTACCGAGTGCGGCCTCGTCGTCGACGAGGAGACGATCGACCACGGCCCCGAGTGGCGGACGTTCGACGCCGCGGACCCGGACGGGAAGTCCCGCGTCGGCGCGCCGACGACGAAGCTGATGCACGACGAGGGGCTCTCGACGGACATCGGCTGGCAGGACAGGGACGCGTACGGGACGCCCCTCTCGGGTCGCCAGCGACGGAAGATGCAGCGACTCCGGACCTGGAACGAGCGCTACCGCACCCGGGACGCGAAGGAGCGCAACCTGAAGCAGGCGCTGGGCGAGATCGACCGGATGGCCTCCGCGCTCGGGCTGCCGGAGAACGTCCGCGAGACGGCCTCCGTCGTCTACCGCCGCGCGCTGGACGAGGACCTGCTGCCGGGCCGCTCCATCGAGGGCGTCGCTACGGCGGCGCTGTACGCGGCCGGTCGACAGGCGGGCAACCCCCGGAGCCTCGACGAGGTGACCCGGGTCTGTCGCGTCGAGCGCATCGAGCTGACCCGGACGTACCGCTACGTCGTCCGGGAGCTGGGGCTCGAGGTCGCGCCCGCGGACCCCGAGAGCTACCTGCCGCGGTTCGTCTCGCGGCTCGACTGCTCGGACGAGCTCGAGCGCGCCGCCCGCAACCTCCTCCGCGAGGCGAAGGACGCGGGCATCACGAGCGGGAAATCGCCCGTCGGGCTCGCCGGCGCCGCGCTGTACGCGGCCGGGTTGCTGACGAGTGAGGAGGTAACCCAGAAGCAGGCCGCCGCCGTCGCGGACGTCTCCGAGGTGACGATCCGGAACCGCTACCGCGAGCTGCTGGGCGACGAGTACGGCGACGTCGAGGCACCGGCCTGACCGCGGCGGGCGGTCACGGTCGCGCGGTCGACGCGACCCGAAACAGCCGGTGCATCTTTTAGGGATGCCGCAGTTGGTTCCCTGTATGCCCGAAGCGTTTGTTCATCTCCAGTGTCCCGAGTGTACCAAAGACTGGGAAGAGAACCCGGCCGACCTTCCTGATCTGGGCAAGAACTTCAGCTGTCCCGACTGTCACGCGACCCGCCAACTGAAGGAGTTCATGCGGAGCGAGCGCGACCTCGAAGCTGTCCGGCAGTTCCAGTAGGGGCGGACGCGTCGCTGACAGACGGTTCTCGGACTCGTCGTCACGCCACGACCGGTCGTCGGTCGAACGAGTTGAAAAACGCGTTTTGCGGTCGATTCTGCGGTTCGAGTTCGTTACTCGCCTGCCGGCGATACCGCGCCGCAGGCCTCACAGCGCATCACCGTGGCGCCCTGTTCCGTCTCGAGCTTCGTGTCCGGCAGGCCACACTCCGGACAGATCACGAAGTCGCCCGCGTAGTCGTCGACGGCCTCGCCGATCCGGTCCTCCCGGAAGTCACCGGTGAGTCGGGCGCGGCCGCTCTCGTCGATGCTCGCGCTCGTGCCGAACTCACCCTGAAGGAACTGGAGCAGGTGGTCGGGATCGCGGTCGAGCCGGTCGACGACGTCCTGGAAGTTCTCGAAGACGGTCGCGTGGCCCTCGGTCCGGACCTCGGGATCGGGAACCTCGAACCGGCTCTCTTCCCCCTGAATGTCGGGCGTCTCCTCGAGCGCACGGTCGAGCTGATCGTCGTACTCCATGCCGGAGGATACGCGTGGACGCTGTTAAGTGTTGATGGCCCGTCGGGAATGGCCCGGATTTGGCCGGTAGGAGCCATCTCGCGAGGAGTGCGTGGTAACCTCTCTCAAGATAATAATATAAACCTCCGGTCGCTATGACTGATTGGTTATGAAGAAGCAGGAGCTCATTCACCTACACGGCCTCCTCGCAGAAGTACGAAAGCAGTGTGAACACTGGGACAACGACCTCGAACTCGGACCATACGAGGAAATGGGAGTAAAGCCGACATCGATTCACAAGTCGAAAACCGACCACAAAGCTGCTGTTTTTAAACTGAGTAAGGGAATCACGGCCCCGATGAAGGACGAAGAATCGGAGCCGCTGGCTCCCACCGCCGACTGAGCCTTCGAATCTGCAACACTCCTCGCGAAGCTGTAGCCGCGTAGCTACGCGTTCACTCCTCGGACCAGTACAACCTCCCTCAGACCAGTACAACTTCCAACAGCCACGCGACCGTCGACCCGGAGGCGACCTACTCCCCGTCGACGTCGCCGTCGCCGTCGGCGTTCGGGGTCGCCGCTTCCGGGAGCTCCTCCTCGGCTGCGTCCCGGTCGAACTCCTCCACGTTCAGCACTTTCAGCGGAATGTTCCGGAGTCGCTGCCCGATCTCCTTCCGGGCGATGCGTGACGCGTGTTCCTCGCGGTCGACGTTGAACACGGTCATCTCCAGTTCGAGTGCGACGAGAGCCTCGTCGGCGGCGACGAACGCGGGTTCCAGCTCCTCGCCGCTCGGCGACGTCCGCGTGCCCGTGTCGATCTCCACGTAGTTGAGGTCCGGATTCAGCATCTCGCCGGTCTTCGAGATGGCGATGCGAACGGCCTCGTCGACGGTCTCCACGTCGTACACGGGGACGGCTGCCTCGACGTCAACTCGACAGTCCATCGTGTGAGAACGTACCGCACCGACGAGTATGAAGGTTCCCCCGTGGGCGACGGCCCCGGTGCGGCGACGAAGCGGCGTCTCGCACACGGCGAGCGTTCGGGACCGGCCGGCACGCGGCGCCTACTCCCCGCCGGAGCGGAGGTAGTGGAACACGTAGGTCTGGGCATACCCCGCGTACTCGCCGCCGAAGCGCTCGCGGATGGCCGCCGAGGTGCTGGCGTAGCCGTCGGCCTCACACTCCGGGTAGTAGTCGGCGATAGCCGTCCGGATCCAGGTGTCGAGCGGCACCGCCTCGAGGAAGCCGAGCGAGAAGAGGAGCACGCAGTCCGCCACCTTGTCGCCGACGCCGACGAACTGGGTCAGGTGCTCGCGGGCGCCCTCGTAGGCCAGGTCCCTGGCGTCAGCCGGGTCGGCCTCGCCCGACGCGACCATCTCGGCGGTCCGCTGGACGTACGGTGCCCGGTAGCCGAGCGAGAGGTCCCGGAGCTCCGCTTCGGTCCGCTCGGCGAGCTGGTCAGGGGTCGGGAAGCTGTCGTACTCCTCGCCGTCGAGTGCGAGCGTGTCGCCGTACTCCGCGGCCAACCGCATTTGCATCCCGTGGATCCGGCCGACGCGCATCTGGGCCGAGCAAATAAAGGAGATCAGGCAGGGGAACGGCGGGTCGCGCACCAGTCGCATGCCCCGGTACTCGTCGTACGCCCGGTTCAAGAGCGCGAGGTCGGAGGTGTCGCCGAGGATCGTGGGGAGGTCGTCGTCGAGCCTGAGCAAGTGCGTCAGGAGGGGGACGGCGTCGGTCGTCGACTCCCACTCGAGCGTGCCGTCGTCGACGCCGCCGGTCTGGCGCACGCGGACGACCGCGCGCTCGTCGCTGACGCCCTCGATCGGCGGGACGACCGTCTCGTACCAGGCGTCGCCGCCGTGCGCGTACGGCGCCTCGTACATCTCCCCGTCCGTGCGGTCCCACAGGTAGCTCTGGCCGCTTTCGACGGTCGATTGCAGGTCGAACGGCCCCGCCAGATCGGCGACGTCGATTTCGCCGCGTTCCATTACCCGTGTGGACGGGCCGACGCCGTTTCGACGTTTCGATGCCTCGCCGTCGGCGGAATCCGCCGGCCGGTTCCATCGACTCGTGGGTGGGTTTTTGCCGCCGGGGACCGTACATGACGTATGCCAACGTACTCCCGCGAGACACGTATCGCCGCACCGCTCGACGCGGTCTGGGCGTTCCACGCGGAGATCGAGGGCCTCGAGAAGCTCACGCCGGACTGGCTGCACCTCCGCGTCGAGGCCGTCCACGGGCCCGAGGAGCAGCCGGACCCCGACGAGCTCGTCGAGGGGACCGCGATCCGGATGTCGATCCGGCCGTTCGGCGTGGGCCCGCGACAGCGCTGGACCTCGCGGATCCTCGACCGCGAGACGCCGCCCGGGGCCGCCTACTTCGTCGACAGCATGGAGAACGGCCCGTTCCGGCACTGGGAGCACACCCACTCCTTCTACGCCGACGGCGACGAGACGATCCTCCGGGACAGGGTGGAGTACCGCCTCCCGTTCGGCGCCCTCGGCGACGCCGTCGGCCCCGTCGCCAAGGTCGGCTTCGAGGGGATGTTCAGGCAGCGACACGCGAGCACGAAGGAACTGCTCGAGGGCGACGGCGGCGTCGACGACGGCGTCGGCGGCGACTGACCGCCGAGATCCGGTGAGGCCCCGGGCACGCTACCGACGGCTGACCCGGGGACGGTCTTGCGGCTCGCGGGGGCCGATCTCGACTCCGGTTTTATCAGGGTTCAGCCGTTGCACACCGACATGTCCATCGACGTCGTCGACCTCGATCACGTCGCCCTGCGCGTCACCGACCTGGAGGAATCGCTCGCGTTCTACCGGGACCTGCTCGGCTTACCCGTCCGCGACCGCGACCGCTACGAGGCCGGGGAAGTCCCCTACGTCGCCGTCGTCGCCGGCGGTCGCCACCTCCACCTGGTGCCGACGGACGACGAGGACGACGGCGGAAGTGACGGCGACGGCGGCGGCGACCGCGCCGCCGACCGCGATTCCTTCGACATCGGCGGCGAGCACATCTGTCTGCTCGTTCGCTCCGACGAGATGGAGACGGAGGCCGAGATTGAGGCCCTCCTCGACGAGATCGAAGCGGCCGGCTACGCTGTCGAAGCCGACGAACCATACAAGCGATACGGGGCGTACGGCCGGGACTGGGCAGCCTACGTTCGTGACCCCGACGGTCGACGCGTCGAGCTCAAGCTCCACTAGGGACACTGCTGGCAGCCACGGAGCTCAGGCGCGGCTCGCGGCCGTCAGGTAGATGCCCGCGAGGACGACTACCCCGCCGAGGACCGTCGCGGCCGTCGGTACCTCCGCGAGCAGGAGGAAGGCGAGCAGCGTCGCGCCGACGGGCTCGCCGAGCAGCGAGACCGACACGACGCTCGACTCGAGGTGGCCGAGCGCCCAGTTGATGACGGTGTGGCCGAACAGTCCCGGGCCGAGCGCCAGCCCGGCGAAGACGTACCACTCGCGGGCCGGGTAGCCGGTCAGCGGGTCTCCTTGCCACAGCACGATCGCCAGCAACGCCACGGTGCAGACGCCGTACACCACGACGACGTAGGGGACGAGCGCGACGCGCTGGCGGAGCGACCGTCCGGCGAGGACGTAGCCCGCGGCCATGACCGCGCCGAAAAGGGCGAGCGCATTGCCGAGCAGTGGGTTCGGCCCGACGAGCACGCCGCCCGCGAGGTCGTAGAAGGACATCCCGACCATGCCGACGACGGCGACCGCGATGCCCGCGACCATTCGGGGCGTGATCGTCTCGCGAAGGAGGAGCCAGGCGCCCAGCGCGACGAAGACCGGCTGGGCCTGCACCAGCGTCACGCTCGCTGCGACGCTCGTCCAGGCGAGGCTCTCGAACCACGCCGCGAAGTGAAGCGCGAGCGCGACGCCGGACAGCGTCGCAAATCCGAAGTCCCGGCGCGTGATCCTCGCGAAATCCTCGCGGTATCGCCAGACTGCGACCGGGAGCAGCGGGACCGTCGTGAACAGCACGCGATAGAAGGCGGCGACGGCGCTCGGTGCCTCGCTCAGCCGGACGAGGATCGCGCCCGTGCTGATCGCGATCACCGCCAGCAACAGCCCGGCGAACGGTGGGATGACCGGGGAGGACGCGTCGTCCGGAGAAGCCGTCGTCACGTCTCCGTGCTTCGCCCTCGGCGACTAACCTCTTTCGGGAGCGTCCCGCATGGCGTGTGAGCAGCGAGCTACCGTGGCGTCCGTTGCCACTGCCGGCAACGTCGCCGGCAACATCGCTGGCAGCGTCGTCGCCGCCGGCCGCGACGCCTCGAAGCCAGCGGTTCGGTGCGCCTTTGCCCATGCGTCCAGTAGCATGACTATGAGCGGAGACACCTTCGGCGTCGGGGTCCACCTCACCGACACCGAGCTGCGGTTCGTCGTGCGCGTTCCCTCCGACGTCGACTCCGGCTGGACCGACCCGGAGGCGTTTCAATCGCTGGTCGAGGAGGTCGTCTGGGAGCGCCTGAATCAGGAAGCCGTCCTGTCGACTATCGCCGAGGAACACGAAACCGGCGACACCGTGTCGTTAGGAACGGTGACGCTTCGGCCGGACGAAACCGTCGTCGACGCCGCGCTCGAAGATCCGACGGCGTAAGTCGCGAGAACGAGTCGTCGTCACTCGTCCGCGGCGTCGAGTGCTGCCCCGACCTTCTCCATCCGCTTCGGGTCGTAGGCCGTCAGGTCGTATCGCGTCGAGGCGACGGTCTCCGACCAGGTGTCGAGCACGCCGAGCGTCACGAGCGCCTTGAGCGCAGCCCCGAGGGTCCGCGGCGACGTATCCGGGTCGTCGATCGCCTCGTGGATCTGGCGAGCCTGCGGATAGTTTCGGTTACAGCGCTCCAACCCGGCGCGCGCCTCGCGCCAGTGACCGCGTGCGTAGCCGAAGTTCGTCGGTTCCTCCTCTCGCAGCCGTTCGATAGCAGCCCTGTCCGGGTTGTCGTTCTCGTCACCGTGGGTGTCGTCGACGGCGGCCTTCAGGCGGTCGACGGTTTCCGACGGTACCGTTTCGGGGTCGAGAACGAAGACCCCGCGAGCGCCGACCTCACGGATACGGTCCGTCACCGACGCTATCGTTTTCACGGCCCGGTCGGCGCCGACGTCCTCTACGAGGCCGCCGAGGTCGTCGACGTAGATGGTTGCCTCGCTCGTCGACTCGGTGTCCAGATACGAGCAGATCGATTCGATGACGTCCGTCGGATCGACCGGACGCTCTACGGTGCGAAGGGCGATGTCGCGGCCGGGGATCATCTGCGTCGCCGGCGATCCCGCGGCCGCGGCCCCGCGCGCGACGTCCACGACGTCGATCAGTACCTCTCGACGTGGATCCGTCGTTGCCTCGTTCCGCTGGCGTCGTTGCCACTCGTCGGCGCTTTGTCCGTACAGTACCGCGATTAGGTCCCCTGGGCTGCCGCCAGTCTGCTGGACCCTGCTCGTCGGATCGTCCGGTTCGAGCAGGAGGTGGCTCCGGCCCGACGCGAAGGGGGACTGTTGCATCTTGTACCGTCATACAGAGACCATATGACATAAACATACTGGTGAGAAAATCAACGCTGATTCCTGGCTAACGGCGAGCGGCATGAGCTACCGATCCACCGGTGCGAGTAGCGCTACCGGTGTCGCCGCGGGCGTCCGTGCCGGCGCCGCCCTGCCGCGGCATGGCTGTCGCGGTCGCTGCAGCTGTCCGTTTCGGCCGCCAACGCCGTCGCTACCCTGCTACCGGCACTGGCGATCTCGTCCCGATCAGGCGACGTAACTATCGACCACGACAGCGGTCACGTCGACTCCACTTGCGCTGTCGCTAGCGACGAACTAACGTCCGTGCGACGTGCGACCAGCCGACAGCGCCGCCGCTCGTCGGAATAAAAACGCACTGCGAGACGCGACAATCGCCACGCCTCCGACTACCGAATATGAATGTAAGTATGAATGGTAGGCGGCGAACCGGCACTCCCAGAGGCTCGCGCACTCCAGTACTGCCCGGAACGC